>QBMH01000250.1 GCA_003249025.1 Leptolyngbya sp.
AGGGATGAGAGCTTCTTTAATCCTTGATGGCGCTATACCTGGCTTTTTAAGACATCCTCTTAGTCAAGCTAGTTCAGAAGTTATTAATAAATGTATTAGGGAAGAGGTTCTAGAAATTCAAAAAGCGCATCAAGAAGGGCTATCTAGCAATGCATATCTTGTTTTTATAAGAGAGGAAGAATCTAGTAATCTTCCTATGACTGATGAATTTAAGAGAGGTGATTTTATAATTTGCTTCTCTGAAGTTTATGAACAAGTAAGGATTCAAGCGGACTCAAATCCTTATATTCGTACCTTGCTTTCTGCTCTTGCATTATCTAAGGAAGGTATTTTAAGGATACAAAAAATTCATGACTCTGTTGTTTTCATTCGTGATGATGGAAGGATAGTCTATCCGCTTTTTCCAAAAGTCGGAGTCGCAACAGCATTTATATCAGATCGTATAAATGAAGAGCTAATAAAACCTCTTTTGAACTGGTATGAAATTCTTTCAAAAGACAAGGAATTTGAGCGCGCTAGTCGTCTTCTGGTATCGTCCCTACATGATGAAAATGATAAGTCGCGTTCATTCTTAGCTGCTTGGAATGCGCTCGAAATTCTGGTCAATAAATCATTCGAATTTTATGAAAGTTATTTTTTTCAAGAGATTGAGAAAAACTATCTCCCAAACGTTCTGCCTCAATTTATTGATCTTATACGTAACGTAACTAAAAAATCAAACAAGGAGAATTATCCTTGGGATAAGCATGAAAATCTATTTGTGTTAAGGCAAAATTGCAAAAGTATCCGTTCTGAAATGAAAGGAAAATACAATCTGTCTTTCAAGTTTGCATTGATAGCCTCATCCCTCTCTTGGGAAACAGCAGAAGAGAGCTATAAGGAATTTATGCAAGCTAAGAATGAACGAGATAATTTAGCGCATGGGAAGGATATAGTTGAAGAAGGATTACCAGTTAAAACAGTACAGAAACTATTTTGTAAATACCTTCAGCTACATCTGAATCGTCTTCAGGCTTCACGTCCTAAAGAGCTTGAATCGTGATCATTCCATAAATAATAACCAGGATAAGCGCATCTAATTAGAGCTTTGGTGTGAGCGTTCACGCCGAAGTCTCAACATACTAAAGTGAGTCGTACTAAAGTGAGTCAAGCGCAGCCGAAACTCAGCTCTAAAAGAAGTGTGAACAATACCTGCTGGAATAAATAGGTCTTTTTAAGAGCGCGATCGCGGTCGATTGAGGTTGAGCTTAGCGCGGAGTTCACCTTTAATTCGGCTTAAATCGAGTTTTCATCCAACGATGCAAGAATGCAGGTCACTACAGCTTTCGGTCCATCGGCTCCCCAAGACGCATCATTAGTGAGATAGGTCTTGGTCACCTGCCCGATCGCGTAGGTTGAAACGCCTGCCACGCCTGCCTGAGTCACGGCTACTGACGCATAGGCAGCAAGTGTTATTCCTCCGGTTGCGGGAGCCGACAAGCCGAGTAAGCCCTTGAGCGAACTCAAACCCAGGTTAGCAACCAGTTCACTGGCGCTAATGCCGCCCATAGTCAGGGCAATTTTTTCAGCAGGGCTAAGGCTCCAGGCTGGGTCATAGGAATGCCATAAAGTTTAGAGACAGGATTAGCGCTACGTCAATCACTGCACTGCTGAGAATATCTACTACCGTGATTGGATTGAGGGCGATCGCCCATTTGCTGGTTGAGATACTCTGCTGCTTCTAGCCCAGACAACAAAGCACTTTCCACCCGCATCCCGCCGCACCAGTCGCCCGCACAAACTAAGGGTGCTAGCGTTGCAGCCGACCAATAGCGATCGCTCAAAGGACGAACTGCAAAGGAGTAGCGCCAGCGATGTACCTGTATCCATTCCGGGGTTGCTAGCCAGGGAAGCAGGTGTTCGGCGGCAGATTGCAAGAGTTTTTGTCCTACCGGAGACAGGTCGGCAGCGTCCAAAAATTGATTGGCAAAGGCAGCCGTACTTTGCACAACAAAGATCGGTTGAGAAGAATTGCGTCGCTTACTACTGTCTAGACCAATCCAGCCTAAATCTGGATGCTGAACCGCGATCTCCTTCACCTCGCCATAGGTTGCCTGCCACTGTTGTAAGCAATCTTCTGGATAACCTGCCATGACTGCGATACAGGGATCAAACTCCACCGATCGCAGTGGCTGGATCAATTCGCTGGAAACAACGTTTTTTTCGAGCGGTTCCAATAAAGTGACCGCTTGAGGCGCAGGAATCGCGACTAACACAGCGCTGGCTTTTAAGGTTGATGGTGCTGCGGCTGGCTGAGTGTTCTCGATAGTTAGATTCCAAGTTTGGTCAGATATTAGCTCCAATCCAATCACCCGCTGACTAAATCGAATATCGAGTCCGGTTGCCAGATATTTGGCGATCGCGCTCATGCCGTCGGGGGCAACGTAGCGAGGGACGCGATCAGGGCTTGCTTGCAGCGTGCGATCGCTACTCAGTGTATAAGCCGTATCCGTCCAAACCTGTACTACATCTCTTTCTAGCAAATGCGCGATCAATTCCCTAAACAATTCCCCTTTCGGCGAGAGATAGCAGGTGCCATGATCGGCGCGATCGTGGGGCAAACGACGAGTTGCCAACCGTCCACCTACTCCGCGAGATTTTTCTAGCACTGCGACCCGGTAGCCTGCCTGCTGTAGCTGTTGAGCGCAGGTCAACCCGGCAATCCCTGCCCCCACAATCGCGATATCCACCGTTTCCAACCTGCTTTACTCCTAAAAAATATCTTCTTAACCCTATACCGACTTTTCATGAGGCGCGGTAGCTGATTAACTATTTTATTCGCTCTTAATTTCTAGCTTGATTCTTTGAGTTTCAAACAGGCGCAACACGAGTAGCCCAACGCTGGTACTAGCGGCGACTGCCAGCCAGAATTTGTGAGCAACGATCGCAGGCTGATCCATTGCCCAACCGCCGAGTAAGGGACCGACAAAATAACCGATCGCCCAACATTGAGAACTGACTGCCACATAGGCACCCCGCAGATTTTCTGGAGCCAGTTCTGAGACGATCGCAGCGGCAAATGGTTTATAGGTGACGGACGCGATCGCCATGACACACAAAGCCGCCACGCCTGTCCAATACTGATAGGCTGCAAACGTGCCAGTCACCCATAACAAGCAAAACCCCAAGCTAGAAAGCAGCATGGCAATCATCAACACGCGAACACGCGGGACAGCACTAAACGCCTGGGAGATCGGCAGTTGCGCCACGGCTCCCACGCCGATATAGCACCAGGTAAATAAGCTGGCGGTGCTGGATAGCGATGCGTTGGGATTGGCTCCCATGGCTGGAATAAAATTGGTGAAATAAAGCGGCACTGTGGTCGTGACGAGCGCTACATAGGTGGTGAACAGCAGGTTCGCCAGAATGAACGTGAGCAGGGCTTTGTCTTGCAATGCCACCAAAAAACCTTGGGTTGGGGTATGGGGTGCGGTCGTGACCTGTCGGGTTTCCGCGATCGCGGTTTGTACCAAGACTAAAAACAGCAGAAAAATTAGCCCACAGCCCAGAAACAGCAGTTCGTGACGCTGATTGGCGATCGTCAGCAGCACCCCGCCGCCTAACACGCCAATCCCCACGCCCACATTTTCTGCCACGCTCATGATGGCAAACGCCTGATGCCGCTCTTCTGGCAGGGTCACATCCATGACTGCTGCATCTGCCGCCGTCCAGTAAAAGCCCACGCTTAGCCCCAGCAACAGACTTGCCACAATCAGCATCGGTAGAGTTTGGGTAACTGCCAGCACTAAAGACACTAAAACACCCGATCCAGCGGAAAGCGACAAAGTAGTTTTGCGCCCAAATCGAGGCGAATCTGCTAACGCTCCGCCCAGCAGATGTCCGGCAACGCCAGCTAGGGAGCTAATGCCGACGCTCAACCCAACCGAGGTTGCCGATAGCCCCACCTGATTGACGAACACCAGGGGAATGTAGAAGTAAATCAAGCCCGAAGCGACTTGGCACAGCGATCGCCCTGCGGCTTGAATCCAAATTTGCCGATTATCAAGCTGGAGCGCGGTTAGGAAGGATGCTGATGCGGTTGGTGGAGTGTCTAGGGACATGAAGTATACAGATGCGATCGCACCCAACGTTAAAATAGGCAACCAACCCAGCTTAACGCAGGCATTGATCTGCAAAGCCGCTAATGCGAGAGTAAGGGGAGTAATCCACGGCTTAGGGGATACCCCCAGCAGACTCCTAATGCGTCAGATTATCGTTGAAACCTCCCGTTGAGAAAGTCTCATGAAGCGATATCCTGTTATTTTTTCGATAGTGTTGGTGGTGCTGATGGGGGCGATCGCTGCCTGTCAGCCTAACCTCAGCAATAGCGGCGGCGGTGATATTATCGTTGCCTCCAAAGACTTCACCGAGCAGGATGTGTTGGGTGAACTGTTGGCACAGCAGATTGAAAATAAGGCAGGTCTAAAAGTCGATCGCAAACCTCGATTGGGCGGTTCCTACGTGTGCCATCAGGCGATCATTAACGGCAAAATTGATGCCTATGTGGAATACACCGGAACCGCCGCCACCGTCAGCAAACTATTTGAAAACCAGCCGATTCCCTCGGAACCCAAAGCGCTGTTTCAGCAGCTAAAAGACGGCTATGCTCAAAAATTCAACCTGACGGTGATGCCCGGTCTCGGCTTTGAAAACACCTTCGCCATCATCATTCGCGGCGATGATGCCAAACGAGATGACATTCAAACCCTGTCCCAAGCGGCACAATTTACCCCACAATGGCGCGGCGGCTTTGGCTACGAGTTTTCTGAACGGCAGGATGGTCTCGCAGGCTTATCCAAAACCTACGGCTTTCAGTTTGCCAAACCCCCACAAATCATGGATCTAGGGCTAATCTATCGGGCACTGATCCAAAAACAGGTAGACCTCGTGGCAGGCAACTCCACCGATGGACAAATTGCCCGACTGGGCTTGGTGGTGCTGCAAGACGACAAACGCTACTTTCCGCCCTACGAAGCCGTCCCCATCGTGCGCGAAGCCACTCTACAGAAATATCCCAAACTCCGGACTGCCCTAGCAGAACTCAGCGGACTCGTCACCGCCGCCGAAATGCAGCGGATGAACTACGAAGTGGAAGGCGAATTCCGCGACGTGAAACAAGTCGTCAAAGGATTCTTAGCATCCAAACAATGATATGGCTTTGGGGCGATTGAGGAGGGCGATCGCTCATCTAAATTCTCACTCAAAAAGTGCGTCGGCACACCCGTATGAAGCACGTATCGCTGTTGAAAAGTGAGGGAGCGATCGCTTCAACAATCGCGGTCATCCTGCTTCCTCTCTGGGACAACAAACACAATACTCTATTTCCAAGACTCTACCAAAACAACGATCGCAACAATGCAAAACGTCAGCGCAACTAAGGGTTTTAGGCAAACGGTGAGCAGCCCAAACAGCAACTCAACAAGCTGACTGGCTCCCAAACTAGCTGAGAGAATCGGGGCGATCGTCAAACCAGCCAGAAATAGAAAAAAATACTTGAGAACGGTGAATCCAAGCTCCACAATCGGGCTGTAACCACTCCAAGTCGGCAAACTACGAGGTGGAAGTTTTTCAGATGGGGACTGTTCTGAAGGAACGGAGCGATTTAAGAGTTGCATAGCGAAAACTCCTTGTGAACGGCGCTAGATCATGGGCTGGAGACAATTGCCACTCAATCAAATGCTTGAGATGAATTGGGTTGATTGCCCTTGTAGAGGGGCAAGGAGCGCTTCCCTACTCCCTACAAGGTGCAATTCGTAGAATCAAGACATTGGAACACTAGATGCCAAAGATCTTCTTAGCTTGGTCAACGACCCAACCTGGAGTTTCTCCATAGCCATGCGCCACAACGCGACCGTTGATCTTCACTTCCCACTTGCTACCGGGGAAGACAAGATTGGGATCGGTGCTGTAGTCACCTAGGTAGAACTTTTTGCCGTTGATCTCAAAATAAATGCCAGTCGGAACGGGAATACGGTCAGCCCAGCCAGCTTGAGCGGGTTGCGAGTTGCCCACCAGCACGATCGCGCTGGCAAGTGTTAGAAAGCCGGAGAAAGTAATCAGGCTGGAAAGCATCAGAGCCGTTGTTTTTGAGCGAATCATGGTGAGAGTCCTCTGGATAAGTTGGATAGTTTGGGGAAGCCTGGGAGTGACTCCCCCATCTGCGGCATGAGTTAGAACTGAGTTGTTCTAGTTGACCTATCAACCTCTGCGGCTACCATAGTTGGAACAGTTGGCGGCTTCCTCACGGGTGCGGCAGTGGTTATCCCAAAACATGGATTTGCCGCACCAAGTGCAAGTGGAAGCGCAAGGGGCGATCGATTCTTGAGTGTGAGGAACGATTGGCAAGGATTCAGAAGGTTGAGAATCGGGTTTGGTCAGAAGTTCAACTTGCATGGTTCAGACTCCTTATGAATGAATTCTTGGAGAGGCTAGTCGAGTGACGTGGCGCTCACCTGAATTAATTGAAGCAGTACACAAATACACAGCAAGGGCTGTGTAAGAATATCCACAAGCACAGGGAATATTAGGCTATGTGTACGGTGCTTCTAATGGTTGCTGGCAGTGAACAAAAGAGCTTTGACGAGAAATTTAAGCAGTTAACTGAGCGTAAGAAAGAGGTATTGGAAACGCTGCTCTCTGGGAAATCAGATGAAGCTGCTGCTGCCTGCCTTTGTATCGCGAAGAGTACCTACAGAAAACACATCCAGCAGATCGGCAATAAATTTGGCTTTAAGTCTGGATTGGTTGAGCGACGTAATAAACGTCCTGCGCTGGTTGAACTTTTTCGGAAGCACAAGCCGGAGTGGGTTACGCCTGAAGCGATAGCGAACTACATTGAATCCGATAATTTAGCTCCAGTTGTCGTTAAGCCACCCCCAGCACCTAGGGTTGATTCTCTAAATAAAGGAAAGAAGTGATGGTAGATCATGTTTGAACTGGCGGAGAGCTTTAGTCAATGAAGCATAGCCTGCATTCCGAAATAGGGAAATTGCCCAAGAGCGTAACAGTGCCATCAAGGTTGCAGGCTTGGGGGC
>QBMH01000251.1 GCA_003249025.1 Leptolyngbya sp.
AACTTGTCAATGAATCTATGTATCAAAATGAGGTGGGTTCAACGAGTTCTGATACAGTTGCAGTACATTAGAACTTTTGACCATGCTGATTGGGTACGAACGGGTTTCAACGGATGACCAAAATCTGGCGTTACAACATGACGCACTGCAAGTGGCTGGGTGTGACAAAATCTTTTCAGACAAAATGAGTGGGGTGAAAGCCGATCGCCCTGGGCTGCAACAAGCACTCAATTATGTGAGACCGGGAGACACTCTGGTCGTATGGCGACTGGATCGCTTGGGGCGATCGCTCAAAGATTTGATTGCGCTGGTGGAGGATCTGGAGCGCCGGCAAATTGGGTTTCGTTCGCTGCAAGAGAGTATCGATACCACGACGAGTGGGGGAAAGCTAATCTTTCATGTGTTTGGGGCGTTGGCGGAATTTGAGCGCAATTTGATTCGCGAGCGAACTCAGGCGGGATTACAAGCGGCAAGAGCCAGAGGACGAACCGGGGGACGACGACAGAAGTTAACGCCAGAGCAGATTGCCATTGGGAGATCGCTCGCCAGCGATCCCAACCGAACGGTGACTTCCATTTGTGAGCACCTGGAAATCAGTCGCCCCACGTTCTATCGCTACATCAGCCCTAAAGGGGAGCTAGCGCCAACCACCAAAACAACCCAGGTGCATCTTTGGCTCAGAGTTGAGAATAACAACAAGTTTGTCCGGCGCAAACACAAAGTGAGGGAGACGATCGAACGGATGTGTCTATCTCGCTATGGGATGCAGAAGCAACACAAGGACAGTTGGGAATATGAATTGACGATCGTCTACCAGGACGATCAAGACCTCGATAAGCAAATTGAGAATCTGCTGGACGAAATGCACTGTCAAGCAGATTTAGAAGATTGTTTCATTGAGGCGGATATGACTGAGATGGGGACGGAGAGAAGCTGGTGAGAAAAATACAATCAAGAACTGACTTTGCTGTGTTGACAAATTGGCAGGCGGCTTTCAAGTGGGGAAGCCGCCTGCTCTAGCTTTATTGCTTTGGCGACATTAATGTGTCTCCGCGACAAATAAAAAGTCACTGTACAAAATGCAAAGCTACTGACCTTTTGGATTTAGGTAGATTGATTGACCAAGATACTTTAAAGAAGCTAGTATCGAATTAAGCGCTAAATTATGCTCTTTATTAGGAGCGAACATGATTAACCTTGAAGATATTCACTCGCTAACTGATTTCCGTCGGAATGCAAGCAATTACATTGACAAAATCCGAGAAACGAAAGCTCCTTTAGTGCTGACAGTTAACGGTGAAGCGGCAGTAATTGTTCAAGACGCTCATGCGTTTCAGCAAATTCTTGATCGCCTAAAGAGTGCAGAAAAAACACTGGAGTTATTACAGCTAGAGGCGATGCGGAAAGATATTGCCTTTGGAATTGAGCAGTTGAAAGCTGGGGATTATGAGGAGTACGACGAGGATACTCTGTCAGACCTATTTGCCGATGTTAAAGCGAGAGGCAGAAAACATTTGGCTAAAAATGGGGTCATATGACCCGTTGCCGATTTAAGCTTACGAAACTGGCAAAACAGGATCTTGATGACATCTGGCTGTCTATCGCGCGTCACAATTTAGAGCGTGCAGACAGGATGCTAGATGACATTCAGGAACGTTTTTTGCTGCTAGCACGTTTTAGGGAAATGGGAGTCGTACGGGAAAATTTGGCTCCATCGTTACGAAGCTTTCCAATTGACGATTTTTTAATCTTTTATCGCCTGAGCAAACAAGGGATCGAAATTGTCCGTATTTTGTCGGGGAAAGTAGACATTGAGAGGATCTTTCGAGAAGGAGAATAGGAAAAACTAGAATCATTACGTTAGTAATGACAAAAGCTAGCTAAAAACTCAATAAATTCTACCTATGTATTGGCTGGTAGAGTATGCTTTTGGCAGACTCAGATGAGTGTAAATAATGGGTAAGATCATTGCACTATTTAATCAGTCAGGAGGCGTTGGGAAAACAACCCTTACGATGAATCTGGGTTATCAATTAGCTGAGCGCGGTCATCGTATGCTGCTTGTTGATATGGACCCACAGGCTTCTCTTACGACATTTATGGGTTTTGATGTTTCTGACCAGGACAAAACAATATACAACGCGATTGTTTCTGAAGAAGACGAGCCTCTTCCGATTTTACAGGCTCATCAGATGAATTTATCTCCTGCAAATATCATGCTTGCGAATGCTGAGCAAGAACTAATCCTGGCTGACCAGCGAGAAACTCGTCTCAAAGAACCGCTTTCTGCGATCGCGAATGACTACGATTTTATTTTGATTGATTGCCCGCCGAGTCTCGGTATCCTTAGTCAAATTAGCCTGATTGCGGCTGATTATGTTCTTGTTCCTATCCAAACTCAATTTAAAGCGCTAATGGGAACGGACTCTCTTTTGAAGACTATTAAGAAAATTCAGCGGCGACTGAACAAAACCTTGAAAATCGCAGGTTTTTGCCCGACTATGTATTCCCCTGGAAATGCATTGGATCAACGAACGTTAGAGGCAATTACTGAGCAATTAGCTGCCATTGCACCAATTTTTACGCCAATTCCGCGTGCCACTGCATTGGCAGAAGCGTCGGAATTTGGTAAGCCACTGGCACTATCGCCGAAGAAGAACTTGTCTGTTTTAGCCATCCTTAATGAAATCGTGATTGTGTTGGAGCAACTTTAGATGAGTTCTGCTAAACCACCTACTGAACGATCGCGCCTCAAAAATATCGCCTTATTTACTGAGGAAGACGAGGTTTCTTCCAACCCTCAAACGGTTTCCATTACCAAGATTAAGTTTCCCAATCAACAGCCTCGTCGTTACTTCGATCCTCAAAAACTGGCAGGCTTGGTGGAATCTATCAAGCAACATGGAATTTTAGAGCCTTTGCTGGTGCGTCCTGTAGGTTCGGCTTACGAACTGGTTGCGGGAGAGCGGCGTTATCGTGCAGCAAAAGAGGCAGAATTAACTGAAGTCCCGGTTGTCATTCGGGAGATGAATGATACAGAAGCGCTCCAAGTAGCGCTCATTGAGAACCTTCATAGAGAAGACTTAAACCCTGTTGAGGAGACTGAAGGCATTCTTCAACTGCTAGCGCTTGCGCTTAAAAAGCCAGAAGCAGAGGTGGTTTCGCTGCTTCATCGGATGCTGGATGAAACGAAAGGAAAAGTTCCCCATAACGTTATGGGGAACTCTGAAACCCAGGCACTTCAACAGGTGTTTGATGGCATTGCATTAATGGCTTGGACGTCTTTTGTGAGCAATCGCCTCCCACTCTTAAACCTTCCAGAAGATGTCTTAACTGCTTTACGTGAAGGACGGATCGCATACACTAAGGCTCAAGCTATCTCCCGTGTTAAAAACTCGTCACAACGCGAGGACTTACTAAAACAGGCGATTGATCAGGATCTCTCGTTGACCCAAATTAAGGAGACCATTAACGCAATTAAGCCAGGTAATGACGATCGCGCCGAGTCATCTATATCCTTTAAACAACAGTTTGACAAAACCTATCGGGAAGTCCGAAAGTCGAAGGTCTGGGATGACCCTAAGAAGAAAAAGAAATTAGAAAAATTGCTGGCAGAACTCAGTTCTCTTCTAGCTGACCGCGATGGATAGTTCCTGATCCTTCCCTGGTTTTGATGAGTACAATCAGTCTGATGAACGCTATTACGGCTCTAAATTAAACAGGTTTTATCAAAAGGAAGCGGATGCTAACGGGTGAAATTCGATCGCAAATAGACACAATTTGGAATGCCTTCTGGTCAGGTGGTATCTCGAATCCGCTGGAGGTGATTGAGCAGTTCACGTACCTGCTGTTTTTGCGACGACTGGATGACCTGCATACGCTGGAAGAGAACAAAGCCAATCGCCTCAATCGCCCCATGGAAAAACGGGTGTTTCCAGAAGGCAACATTCCCAAAGGCACTAATCCGAATGCTGAAGATAAATCCTACGAAGATCTTCGCTGGTCACGCTTTAAGAATATGGAAGCGCGGGAGATGTTCGATGTGGTGAGTGCGTATGTGTTTCCGTTTTTGCGAACGGATTTTCTCAAGAGCTATAGTGATGGCTCGACCTATGCTCACCACATGAGAGATGCCCGCTTCACGATTCCCACTGCCAGCTTGCTGTCCAAGGTGGTGGATCTGATTGACCAGATGCCGATGGACGATCGCGATACGAAGGGCGATCTCTACGAGTACATGCTCAGCAAGATTGCCAGCGCGGGGCAAAATGGGCAGTTTCGCACACCGCGTCACATCATTCAACTAATGGTGGAGATGACAGCACCGACCCCAAAGGATGTAATTTGCGATCCTGCCAGCGGTACTTGTGGCTTTTTGGTGGCGGCGGGAGAGTATTTGCGCGACCATCATCCAGAGATTTTTCGGGATACCAAACTGAAGGAACACTTCCACCATGGGATGTTTCACGGGTTTGATTTTGACGGGACAATGCTGCGAATTGGCAGTATGAATATGCTGCTGCATGGGGTGGAAAACCCGGATGTGGTCTATCGAGACTCGCTAGCGCAAGACCATGCAGGCGAGGATGAAAAGTATACGCTGGTGCTGGCAAATCCGCCGTTTGCGGGATCGCTGGACTATGAGAATACGGCGAAGGATTTACAAGCGATCGTCAAAACCAAAAAGACGGAGCTGCTGTTTTTGGCGCTGTTTTTGCGGTTGCTGAAACCCGGTGGACGGGCAGCGGTGATTGTGCCAGATGGGGTAATGTTTGGTTCCTCAAAAGCGCACAGGTCACTGCGTCAGATGTTGGTGGAGGATCAGAAGCTGGATGCGGTGGTGAAACTGCCGGGTGGGGTGTTTAAGCCCTATGCAGGTGTATCTACAGCCATTCTGCTGTTCACCAAAACGAATTCGGGTGGCACGGATCAGGTCTGGTTTTATGAGGTGGAGGCGGATGGCTGGAGCCTGGATGATAAGCGCCAGCCGTTGCTGTCAGAGGAGAAGTTGGGTGCGGTGCCGAAGCTAGAACTGGTGGCGGAGGAACATGCGAAGAACAATCTGCCGGATATGTTGGCACGTTGGGTTCGACTGCGCTCACCCAACGCAAATACGGAAAATGGGGGAGTGAGCGAAGCCGAACGCCCCCGCACGGCTCAAAGTTTTTGTGTGCCAAAGGCGGAGATCGTCGCGAATGGCTATGACTTGAGCCTGAACCGCTACAAGGAAGTGGTGCATGAGGCAGTTGATCATGTACCGCCAGAGCAGATTTTGGTGACCCTGGCGGAGCTAGAAACCAAGATTCAGCAGGGGATGATGGAGCTAAAGGAACTGCTGCGATGATTGAGGAGCCATCCAGCGATGAACCGCTCTTGTTCGACGTAGAGACCCCTCTGGGCTTTCGCGTTCGCACAACCGCCAGCTACTGGGAACTGATTACGACGGTAAAACACCCGATCATGAGAGGGCGGGAAGCAGACATCCAGGCAGTGCTGAGCAAGCCTGATGAAGCGCGGTTAAGTAAAACAGATCCCCAGGTCTATTTGTTTTATCGTGCAGATGGAGAGAAGCGTTGGGTTTGTGCTGTTTCAAGACGGTTAAACGGGGAGGGCTTTTTGATTACGGCGTATCGAACAGCAGCCATTAAGGAGGGCACAGTGATATGGCACAGGTAAAGGTCTTTCATGACCGCGTTGGCAACACGCTCACAGTCTGGTTTGGTGACCCGGAGGCAGAGGTGGAGGTGGAGGAAACGGGGGATGAGGTGGTTTTGATGAAGGATAAAAACGGGCAGGTGATTGGGTTTGAAAAGCTTAATTTTCTGCCCACGTCCTCTGAACCGATTCGTGTGGCGTTTGAAACGTTTGCGACTTAGAAGGTGTAAGGGCGATGAAACCGAAAATTCAGCTTGAGCGGGAGGTAGGGCGATGACGGTTACAACTCAAAAAATGACGTTTGATGAGTTTTTGTCCTACGACGATGGCACGGACAACTGGTACGAACTGGAGAATGGGGAACTGATTGCTATGCCTGCTGAGAGTGAGATTAACCGCCGGATTGCGATGTTTCTGGTGGCGACCTTGCTCAAGCTAGATATCTCGTTCAATCGCCTCTCGATGAAGACGGAAATTGCGGTGAGCAGTACCAGGGTGTCGGTGCGTGTGCCTGATTTGGTGCTGTTTTCAGAAGAAGGGGCGATCGCGTTAGAAGGTGCGAGTCGATCGCTGGTGCTACTAGATATGCCGCCGCCATCGCTGGTGGTAGAGGTGGTGAGTCCGGGGCAGGAGAATCGAGACTACCGCTACAAGCGATCGGAATATGCGGCGCGGGGCATTGCCGAATACTGGATCGTTGACCCGATGCAACAAAGGATAACGGTGTTGGAATGGGTAGAAGGACTGTATGAGGAGAAGGTCTTTACAGGGGATGAGCAAATCGCCTCACCACTGTTGAAGAGTTTGGAACTCACTACCGCCCAAGTTTTGCAAGGACGTTGATTTCGGCTCCCGTTCGACAAGCTCAGGGCAAGTCGCTCAATCAACGAAGGGGGAAGGGAGAAGGGTAATGTTCTAGGTTTGTTGTTTTCCATCAGAGAAACTGGTTTGATGGAGAGGTTGATCATGATGGAAGCTCAAGCATGGTTTTAGAACCAATTCACTGCCCTCAATGTGATGGAGTCGAAGTGATCAAACACGGCACCACTCCAGACGGCAAACAGCGCTACTTTTGCCAGAACTCAGCCTGCCATCGACGCACCTTTATTTTGCAATACACCTATCCAGGGTATTTGCCTGAAGTGAAGCAACAAATCAGCGATATGGCAATGAATGGCAGTGGCATCCGAGATACTGCCCGTGTGCTGCATATTAGTCCAACAACAGTCATTGAGGAATTAAAAAAAAAGATCGACAACTCCAAGCCGTCAACGAAGCTAAACTAGCTGAACTGGAACCGACTCAAAGCATTGTAAAGCTCTGCCAGTGGGAAGATACTGAAGCGGAAGCCGATGAAATGTGGAGTTTTGTCCACTCTAAAAAGCAACAACGATGGTTGTGGC
>QBMH01000252.1 GCA_003249025.1 Leptolyngbya sp.
GCTCCCCAAAACTCAAGCCCAGTCATGTTTCTATATACTTCTGCCTAACGGATAGCCCTAAGAACGCAGCATGAGGGTTTCCCACTCACTGCGCTCAAGCCCTACTTCCAGCCCGTTTCAACTTGGATTTCAATGAATATACTTGCTTATGACACGCGGTATGTAGGTGCTGAAGGTTGTCTGCGTCGTCCAGACCTCCCTCTGCCACAGGTACTATGTGATGGGTTTCGATTTTCTCCCCATTGAACATTGATTCGCCACAGACACGGCATTTCCAGTTTTGAGCTTGAGCGACTAAGTAGTACTTAGAGTTCTTCTCCCAATACGTTTTGCCGTGTTTTTGATGACGTTTTTTCCAATAGTCCTTGAGGGTGGGATCGTCGGGGGATGCAGCACCTTTGACTTTTATATGGCGTTCAATGGCGGTTCTGGCGATAGGGTACAAACTAGTTAGTCAAGCCTGAAGAACTCCCTCGATTTTGGGATGCCTGAGCATCAACTGGCACAGCAGAAGAGTTTCAGCGACCAGTTTCGGCGGACTCGAATTTTAGTAGCCCCATAAAATAGGGGTTTGAGGCTCCCTCAAATTTAGGGATTCTTCCAGAATTTGCAAGGGTTTGCACGGTTTCTTGCGATTTCCAACCACTCTTTTGGGGCTAAAACCCCTGCTCTGAAAGGGTTCATTAGGTTTTTCAGGGACGACTAGTTAGCTTGTCTTTTCCGGGGTATGACACCGTTCTTGGCCATTAAGTGCCACATCGGCTGAAACCTTTTCTGGGTGGAAGTTTCAGACTGTGATCTTGCCTATTTTAGACACCGTTGATGAACAGAAGCAGTTGCGAGGGAAGGATGGCGGGGCTGGATTGATAACTTCTGCTCATCTTTTTTCTGGTGATCACTCATTGCGCCACGAGCAACTACTCCACCACAGAATCGACATCGTAGGCGGGTCAACAGGTCAGGATTACGCTTGTAGCATGGGATTTTCTGTACTACTTGAGGCCAGTTGTAGTCCAATCAGGCTGTGATACCCTGCTGAAACCAATGAGTAGAACTTATAAAACCCGCCTGTTGCTCCATATCCCAATTAATCTGCTAGAAATTTGTGCAAAGCTAAGCAATCAAAGCTTTTCTAAATCACTAATGTTTGTATGTAAGCAATTAGCTTTTCAGTCTCAGCGGCGGGGTTCGCAAACCAGTCTGTAGACCAGATCCGATAAATTCTCCACCCTAACCGTTCTAAAACTTGTTGGCGAAGACGATCGCGATCGCGTGCTGCTTTTGATGAATGGTACGTAGCTCCGTCACACTCAATTCCGAGTAAGTAAGTGCCTGATCGTTGAGGGTCAACGACTGCTAAATCAATGAAATACCCAGAAACGCCTACCTGGGGCACAACCTCATATCCTTTTTGACGCAGCCGTTCCGCGACAAAAATCTCAAAGTCACTATCTGGTTCTCTGCCAGTGACAACTGCTGTTTGTAACCGTTGAGTTTGAGCATACTCTAAGTACTCTTTAAGTACCTGTACACCACGGTTAGAGGTTGGGCTGGGGCGAATATCACTAGATTTCATCGAAGAGAAGACGACTATCCGTTCCTTTGCACGAGTGAATAAAACATTCAAGCGACGATGACCATTACGAGAGTTAATTGGACCAAACCTTTGCATGACAGGCATACCAGGACGTTCAGGTCCATATACGGTTGAGATGAAAATGACATCTCGTTCATCTCCCTGCACATTCTCTAGATTTTTGACGAAGAAGGGTTCTAATGTGTTCTCTCGTGCCACACGGTATTGTTCAAGCTCTGGGTGAAGGGCAAAAAGCCGATCCATCTCATCTAGCAGTAATTCTTGCTGTTTTTGGTTAAGGGTAACAATTCCTAGTGAAAAATTAGGATATTGCCTCATGAACTCTGCTGCTGCTGCTGCAACATGCATTGCCTCAGGAACGTTCGCTCCAGAACGGTAGGCTCCTGTTTCAATATATTGATACTCAACCGCAAATTGATTATTAGGTGAGGGAAAAATCGTGAGGCTATTGTCGTAAAAATGTTGGTTGGAGAAGGCAATTAAGCTTTCGTGGCGTGAGCGGTAATGCCACTTCAAACGACGGGCAGGATAAAACACTTTGAGTGACATATCCAGGACGGACTCATCGTCTAGAATATCCGACTCTTCTCCAGAATTTTCATCAATATCAGAATCAACGTGAGACCTGAAGAAGTCTGTAGGTGGCAACTGTTTCGGATCACCAACTACTACCAACTGCTTTGCTCTTGCAATTGAGCCTAAAGCTTCCTCGGGGCGCATTTGGGAAGCTTCATCAATAATGACCATATCAAAGGTAACCGCACCAGGAGGAATAAACTGGGCAACACTAGCTGGTGACATCATCCAACATGGTTTTAACTGCTGAAGTGCAACACTCGCTCGCTGAAATAGATCACGCTGAGATATGTGACGCCTCTGCTTGTTGATTTCATTTTGAATCAATGCCAAATTTGTCCACTCAGATCTACGCCCACGACTGCTTCCTGGTTCAATAGGAGCTTGTGCGAGTTGTGCTACCAATTGTTTCTGATACAAGCTCAATAACTTCTTATCCGCTCGTTGAAACTGCTCACGAGCCTGAGCCTGATTGATACCAGAAAGCTGATTAAGTTCAGGATGCTGTTGATAAGCAAATCTCAGAAGCGATCGGTAAAAGATGACTTGATATACGCCTTCTAGATTGTTCAGTGCTAATTGGTCATGTTCAAATGTCTTAACGAGAGGCTGCATACCGTCCTCAGCAACCTGTTGATATACTCGATGGTAGCTAATCCATGCAGGTAAGTCACGACTGCCTGCTACTACACGATCGACACGCTCGGCAATTTGCTCAAGCCTAAGACGAATCACATCTTGGCTTCCAAACATCGCTTGAGCATCAGGGTTTCCTTGCTGAAAAAATGCTTGTCGATACTGGTCCTCTTTTTCGAGGCAGCTAGATAAGCTTCGTGAAGCATCCTGGATTTCTATTACTACAGATGCAGCATCTGAAGTGAATATTTTTGCTTGAATAGGTTGAGGTAATTGAGATTGAATGACTGATTTCGCAAAGTTGGTCGTTGCCTCTAAGCGCTCAATATCTGTATTCTCCTCTTGGTAAAAATAGCCTAATGTATTAATTGCCCCAGATGCAGTGATTTTTTGCTTTGTAGCCTCAAGTTCCTCTAACCGCTGAATTAGTCCGGAGGCAAAGGAGTTTAGTGCGAGCAGCCCATTAAAGTCAGTTTCTAATTCGTTAAAGAACTGCCCACAAATTCGGCGCAGGGTAGAATCGCGCTTAAAGTTGTTCAATTTATCTTGAAACCGGGCGATTTCCTCAAAAATACCAGCAATTCCGGGATTTGGACGATGAGACGGTTGCTTCTGAATTTTCTCCCAAAGCTTTTTGGCTTCGCGATATTCAGAATCAAACAAGGGAGACAACAAATTAGCCTGACGAAGTTTCTTGGCATAGAGAAACATCCACGCTGCATCTTTACAGGCATCAAGATTGTAGCTTCGGCTCAACTCAGTCCGGGATGATGTCAATTTATCGCTGTCTTCTCTTGCCTTGATCAGCCGAGAGCCATGAGAAGAATTACAGAGATCGGGGACTTGTGCACGCAGGGTTTGAACTACGGTGGATATGTGCTCAAGGTCAGGATCGCTATTTTGCAGTTCCTCAAATAAAGCTTTGAGTTGAGTCAGTTCAGACGAGGCTAGTCCCTGCTGAAAAAACTGAATTAGGTCTTGCTTCTTTGTTCTAAGATTCTTTAATTGATGTACCAGTGATGCAACGGAACTGAGTATTTGGGTCGTTTTTAGAACTGGTAGCAATGCTACCTCAATCAAAGGCTTCGTTCCAGGACAGCTTCCTAACTGTCGCTGAATCTGTTGAATTTCTGTTAACGTTGACCTCTGTTCAAATCCTAACGTTCTAGCAATTTGTTGCCATTCGCTGTCAAGCTGTTTCAACGCATTTGACCACGTCTCTGCATTCCCACACAAGTCACCCTGATCGATAGGTGACAAGTGGTGGGCGGTTAATCCAAACCAAGGATGGTTTTCGACCTGACTGTGCCTCTGGATCAGTTCCTGATGCTGTTGACGAAACTCCTTGAGATGTTGACACTTACGCTGAAAATCAGCAGCAGTCATAGACATTGCTTGGTCGTCTCGAAGACTCGACAAGGTTGAGGGCAATAAAATTTCAGCAACTAAATCATTTGCCCGTTGAGCAGACCAAAGCAACTCTTGAATGGTCTTTCCCATTCTCCCAAAAGGCTGGTTCAGAAGCAGTACATAGCGAGATAGCAATTGCTTCAGTTGGCTACACTCCACCACCTGATCTCCTAGCTCCCACGACACATCGTCTGGTGGATTTTGTTCAACTCGTTGCTTTAACCGTTCGTAAAAGGACTGCCGAGAGGTAGCTGTTGAGTGTACTTCCAGGCAATAATTTTCCAGTCCTGCATCCGCTAGACGGTTATACACAACTTCAAGAGCAGCCTTTTTCTCAGCGACGAATAATACTTTCTTTCCCTTCGCTAGGGCAACAGCAATCAAATTTGTGATGGTTTGACTCTTCCCTGTACCTGGAGGACCTTCAATTACTAAATTCTTGCCATCAATCGCATCAACAATGGCTGAAAATTGAGATGCGTCTGCATCTGTAATTAGTACGGGTACTTTATCGGCTACGGTCGGCTGATCCACTTCGTAATCTGGAGCGATCGCATCTTGGCTGACCTCTTCCTGCCCACACAGGATGGATGACACTAATGGATGCTCGAGGATAGACGCTGTATCAGACCACCGTTCTGGATTCAAATCCTGAAATAAGGCAATTCCCCCGAATGAGAATAAGCTCAGGGTGAGGAAACGCCGTACCTTCCATCGACTGCGATCGCGAATAACGTGTTTGACCTTCGCAAAGAAGGATTCAGGAGTATCAGCAGCCTGACCATCAACATCAACCAAGTGAGTAAAAGTTGGTAAGACGATGCCATAGTCCTGCCGTAAACGCTCTCTGAGACTAAAGTTGTCTTCTGGCTCCTCGCCCAAAGACTTGACTGTATAGGAGTATTGCCCGCTACGAAGCTGTCGCTCTAGAGTGACTGGATAAAGTAATAGGGGTGCCAAGAGCCGTTTGTCGGATTGGTCAGACTCATACCACTCCAGCATTCCAAACGCTAGATAAAGGGTATTAAGTCCAGTTTCTTGAATCGACTTGCGTGCGCCTTCCCGTAAACCCGCTAATTTACGCTCTAATTCACTGAGATAGAGCAAGGTTTGCAGATTGTTGTCTCGATGAGCAGGTTTACCACCGTCTTCAGATTGCAATGTTGGCAAGTCATAATCAGGATTAATGCCAAGATGCCTGGCATAGTCTGTCTTGCTTAGAGATTGTACGTCTGTCCGAAAGGGCATTCCCAGTTCGTCTCTAACTTTATCCCGCAGTTCCCGTTCAATTCGTTGGAACTCTTCTGAATCACGGTCAACTTCATCAAGGGATGCAACCGCAGCCATGTATTCCTCATCTGCGTCACGCATTGCCTCAAGCAGGAGGCGAAAGGCATCATCATCTTCATCCGTTGGATGTTCTGGATGCTCTGGTAGCGAAGCAATCGTAAGTGCAGTACCTCTTTCTAGTTTCTCGAAAACCTGATCAGGTAATTCATCAACTAACCTGATTTGAGTGCGAGAGCGTTCCGAAAACTTAAAATTCAGGAGTCGGTTACGACCACTCAGATCAAGTAAGCGCAGGCGAAGTCTTTCAAGATACTGAGCTACTAGATCATCCATTTGAGGCAATCGCTTAAAATCTTGACAGGTTCAGTACCTTTTTAGCATTCTTTATCTATGGCTTTGGGAGCATAACAGCAAAATACAGCGGCAGCGGAGGACTTCAACTCAGCATCAGCCGCTTCCGTAACGTTAGCTGGCTGGCTGCATTATGCAGAACAAGAAAAATCAATGAATTTTACTGAACAGTAATTCCTCTGGCTTTCCAAAACTCAAAGCGTTCTCGATTAGCTCGCTCAATCTTTGCTTGTCTCAAATTTTCATTCAGCACTTCTGCAATCTGCTGGCTCATAAAGCTATTGCGGTTGTCTCTCCTCCCCTGCACTGGTTGTAAAAGGCTGATGACTTCTGCACCCAAGCATTTCCACCAAGTATGTTGCTGAGAAGAAAGGTTGATGCCATGGAGAACGTAATTAGCAAAATGTTCGCAGTTATTGACTGCAATACTGTACTTAGCAACCGACATAAATCTTTCTATACGTTCAAGCTCCTGCGGTATTATCCTGACCAACCCTCGCAGTTCAAGCCCACTTGAACCCCAACCCACAGAATTATAGAGATTTGCGTTTTCAGCAAGGTAGTAGTGATCAGCAAAGCCAGCAAGTTCCTGAATTGGGACTTTACAAACTTTCAATACACTGGACTCTATAACTTCAAACCCCATACTGCGTCTACCCACTGGACAGTGATACAGCTTAGGATGCCCCCATAGGATTGCAAATGCTCAGTGCTGTTCATCCTGACGGAGTGCAAGAAAGTAGTGAGCAGTGTGTGGATTTTGAACCAGATCCAAACTTATCAAATGGGGAACGGTGGGAACCAGAGGAAGCCAGTTTCTACGGGAATGAGCTTGTCATTTCACCCTCGCAACGATGGACACGAGCGCAAAAGCTAGAACTGTTGCTGTGGCATCCTCTTTTTACAGGTCTGTGCCCTCAGTGCTGCTACCAATTCTCCGATCCTTCAGAGCGTGTTCACTGGGACTGCCCTTCGTGTGGATGGAAAGACGACACTGTGTAAATTGCATTCAGGTAATTTTGTTTGGATCTAATTTTCTAGATTTGGCTTAGTCTAACCATACGCCAAGCAGACGAGGCGTTTCAGGTTGTTGCATGGCAGCATGATGGATAACACTCTAGTGTTGTATCAATTTTTAGTTGATGGGTAAAGACGATGTAATTTCACCCGTGCATCATCCGTTGTAAAT
>QBMH01000253.1 GCA_003249025.1 Leptolyngbya sp.
GCCACAACCATCGTTGTTGCTTTTTAGAGTGGACAAAACTCCACATTTCATCGGCTTCCGCTTCAGTATCTTCCCACTGGCAGAGCTTTACAATGCTTTGAGTCGGTTCCAGTTCAGCTAGTTTAGCTTCGTTGACGGCTTGGAGTTGTCGATCTTTTTTTTTAATTCCTCAATGACTGTTGTTGGACTAATATGCAGCACACGGGCAGTATCTCGGATGCCACTGCCATTCATTGCCATATCGCTGATTTGTTGCTTCACTTCAGGCAAATACCCTGGATAGGTGTATTGCAAAATAAAGGTGCGTCGATGGCAGGCTGAGTTCTGGCAAAAGTAGCGCTGTTTGCCGTCTGGAGTGGTGCCGTGTTTGATCACTTCGACTCCATCACATTGAGGGCAGTGAATTGGTTCTAAAACCATGCTTGAGCTTCCATCATGATCAACCTCTCCATCAAACCAGTTTCTCTGATGGAAAACAACAAACCTAGAACATTACCTTTAGCAGCGTGGGCAGGGTTAGCCCCAGGGAACTATGAAAGCGCGGGGAAACGGCTTTCTGGAAAGACGCGCAAAGGAAATCAGACCCTCCGCTCGGGATTAACGCAGTCGGCGCATGTGGCTTCTCGCTCCCGCACCTACTTGGCTGCACAGTATCGGCGGATTGCCACTCGACGGGGGAAGAAACGGGCAACGATGGCTGTCGCCCATTCCATTCTGGTCATTGCTTATCACGTCATTCAACGGCAGGAACCCTATCGCGAATTGGGAGCACAGTATTTTGACCAGCAACGTCCTGAAGCCACTGCCAAGCGCTTAGTCAAACGGCTAGAAACACTGGGTTATCAAGTCTCTGTGCAACCCCAAGATGCTTCAGCGGCAGCTTAACTATGGGGGATTTTCAAGTCAGCATCCGTTGCTACTCAAACCCCATAACCCCAAAGTTTGAGCCACTCAGAAGGTTAAGAACTCTATCTAGTAGGTGCTTGTAAGTGAATACTCACAATTAACTACAGTAACCTTACTTTCAAGCCCTAAATCTATCTCACACGTGTCTTTTCGGGTATGTTGGCTCTATTTCAAGCTAAGCTTTTCGTTTTCGCCACCCAGCCTGCGGGTGCATCCCAGTATTCGGCGGTTTCGACTGTTACTTTGAGTAAGGCGATTTCCGGTTCATCAAGTTCTTGTGGAAACCAGGCTTTGAGTTCGGGCTTCCATAATTCCTGCATCTTTGCACGATCGCGTACCGTTTTTGCCGTCCCTGACAGAGAGACATAACGCTGTTTGTCCGGTGCCGAGAAACTAACATTGACCTGCTCACCGCGATCGATTTCGGTGACTTTGGCAGAATCGGCGTAGGTGAAAAACCAGAGATCACCATTCGGTTCGATTTCCCCATTGACTGACATGGGTTTTTGGTTGTTCAACCCTAAACCGAAACGAAAGCAAGCAAGTGGCTGTATCAGATAAAGAGGAAATTCCTTTTTCGGCATAGATTGAAAGACTGCACTTCCACCAATAGAGAGATGTCAATATAAGTAAAGCAGGCAATAGTGCAAGGTGTATACAAAATACTACGAAAAAACTGGCATTCGATTTAACTTCTGCCTCAGTTCATCATTTCCTTACAGACTAAATTATTCATATCCCATAAGCTATGCAAAGCGAAGAATCACGCCCCATTTCTAGCGAAATTTCAGGAGAGAAACTGCCTTATCCTGCGAGCCAAGCAGACATGGCGCTTCAGCCTGATACCGACTTATCGAGCTATTTACCCGCAGGCAAACTTAGCGGCAAAGTTGCGCTAGTGACAGGGGGTGATTCGGGAATTGGACGGGCAGTTGCCTTGGCTTTTGCAATGGAAGGGGCAGAGGTTGCCATTTTCTACAACGAGAACGAGGAAGATGCAAACACGACCCGCACAATGGTCGAGGCTCAAGGGCAGCGCTGTCTTGCGATCAAGGGTGATGTGCGCCACTCGGAAGACTGCCGTCATGCGATCGAGCGGACAGTTGTTGAACTAGGCGGACTAAATATTCTCGTTAACAATGCCGCTTATCAAATGGCGCAAAAGAAGTTTGAAGATATTAGTGAAGAACAATTCCGCCGGACTCTTGAAACCAATATTTTTGGCTACTTCTACATGGCGCAAGCGGCTCTTCCTTACCTTTCGGCAGAGGATGCGATTATCAATACGGGCAGTATTGTAGGCTTAGTTGGGAATGAGATGCTGATTGACTATTGCGCCAGCAAGGGAGCAATTCACGCTTTTACAAAAGCACTGGCGTTAAATTTAGCCGATCGCAAAATTCGCGTCAACGCCATTGCCCCAGGTCCAGTTTGGACACCCAATATCCCAGCAACAATGCCGATTGAAGAAGTCGAAAACTTTGGGCACGAGGTTGCGTTGGGTCGTCCCGGTCAACCCGAAGAACTCGCTCCAGCCTATGTATTTTTGGCATCTAAAGACTCTAGTTTCATTACAGGCAGCATTATTGAAGTCACGGGCGGTAAACTGTCAAGCGGCTAACAATTTCAGTGCATTTCTCAGTGTATTAATGAAGGGCAAACTGCTTCAAACAAAATCAACGGAACACATTCATGGAGCAAAGCCCTTACCCGTCTGGAACAGTTCGCAATCTATTAAGTACTTCACAAGTCACGCCAAAAACTAAGGAAGTTCTTCAGCAAAGGCTGGAAGTATCTGACTCGAAACCCAGCTTTTTTGATCAAGCATCATTTGCGATTCTTCAAGCTGCTGCCGCTCGGCTGATCCCTCAAGTAGAAGTCGAAGCGATCGCCCTAGCTTTAGCACTCGATCAACGGTTGGCAACAGGAATCGGGGACGGTTGGCGTTATGACACAGTGCCGCCTGACTCCAAAGCCCATCAATTGGGATTGCAAGGGCTAGAAGAGAGTGCGCGATCGCTCTTTGGCAAAGGATTTATATCTTTAAATGAGGCTGAACAAGATGCGGTGCTGCAAGCAGTTCAGCAAGCAAAAGCACCGGGAACAACTTGGGAGACGCTCCCTAGCGATCTATATTTTGAAGAGTTGCTGGTTGAACTAACGGAGGCATACTATAGCCACCCATTAGCGCAAGAAGCAATTGGCTATGTAGGTATGGCAGATGCTCACGGCTGGCAGGCGATCGGGCTAAACCAGTTAGAGCCTTGGGAGCCTCAGACACTCACCGATGTAGTCGATATCGACACAAAGATAGATTCAAAGGCAGAGCAAATTCCCCCGATTTCTACTCCTTCACATCCGGTAACACCTCCGATTGTCTATTCTCTCGATCGCCTGGTCGATGCGGTTGTCGTTGGTACAGGTGCAGGAGGTGCGCCGCTGTTAGCTCGTCTGGCACAAGCAGGTCTGTCGGTTGTGGCACTAGAAGCCGGAGAATTCTGGAATCCGGCACAAGATTTTGCCACGGATGAGAGATCGCAATCCAAGCTGTTTTGGACAGACGAGCGATTGAGTGCAGGAGAAGACGCGATCGCCTTTGGCAATAACAATTCAGGCATTGGCGTAGGCGGTTCGACTCTGCACTACACTGCATATGTGCCGCGACCGCAACCCGATGATTTTCATCTGCATCGTGATTTTGGCGTGGGAATAGACTGGTGCTTGAGCTACGCAGATTTGCAGCCTTACTACGAAGAAGTCGAAGGTTTTTTAGGCGTATCGGGAGCATCACCTTATCCTTGGGAACCCGATCGCGCTCCCTATCCGCTTCCACCTCTACCGCTTAACGGCGCGGCGCAACTAATGCAGCGGGGCTGTCAAGCTCTGGGCATTCGGACTGCTCCGGCTGCGAATGCTGCCCTTTCTGCGCCTTACTTTCAGCCCGGAGTCGGTTGGCGATCGGCTTGTACCAATCGCGGATTTTGTCAGGTAGGATGCAGCGTCGGCGCAAAAGCCAGCATGGATGTTACGTTTATTCCACTCGCACTTCAGCACGGGGCAGAAGTGCGATCACGTTGCTTTGTCACTCGCCTAGAAACCGATGCGAGTGGTCAGATTACGGCAGTGGTGTATGTGCAGGAAGGACAGGAAAAACGTCAGCCCTGTCGATCGCTCTTCTTATGTGCGGGAGCGATCGAAACGCCGCGCCTATTGTTGCTCAACAACCTGGCAAACTCCAGCGGTCAGGTTGGGCGCAACTTTATGGCGCATCCAGGTGTACAGGTGTGGGGACAGTTTCCTGAAGATATTCGTCCTTATAAGGGCATTCCGGGCGGGCTGATTTCTGAAGACACGCACCGCCCTCAAGACGCTGATTTTGCGGGAGGATATTTGTTGCAGAGTATTGGCGTAATGCCCGTCACCTATGCCTCCCAGCTTGCACGGGGATCGGGACTGTGGGGCGATCGCCTCCGTTCTCATATGTTTGGCTACAATCACACGGCAGGCATCAATATTCTGGGTGAATGTTTACCCTACGAATACAACTACCTGGAATTATCGGATGAGAAAGACGATCGCGGACTGCCCAAACCGCGCGTTCACTTTAGCAATGGTGAAAACGAGCGGCGGATGAATGCCCACGCTGAAGCCTTGATGCGTCAAATCTGGTCAGCCGCAGGGGCAGAAAGTTTATGGACTTTTTCGCGAAATGCTCACACGATTGGCACTTGTCGCATGGGAACTGATCCGACTCAAGCTGTGGTCGATCCAGACGGGCGATCGTTCGATGTACCCAACCTTTACATCATGGACAACTCCATTTTTCCGAGTGCTTTGAGCGTGAATCCGGCTTTAACGCTGATGGCGCTGTCGTTACGAGTTGCCGATCGCTTTTTGCAACAAGCTCAACCAGGAGAACAATAAGTGGCGCAAGGATTTCTCGATCTAATTCAGCAGCGATATCACAACGGTCAATATCCGGGTGATAGACAGGGCGGCGCAGCAGGTTCGACTGGAAGCGGACTTCCCAGCCACAAACCAGGGAATTTCATGTTCGCTACCGGAATCGAGTGTTCTTATCCGACAATCGATCAGGGGCGCACCCGCCGCGACCAGCTTGCAGAATGCGGGCACTATCAGCACTGGCGCAAAGATTTGCAGCTTGTAAAAGATTTGGGACTGGGGGTGTTGCGCTACGGTTTGCCCTATCACCAGATTCACATGGGGGCAGGACGCTATGACTGGAGTTTTGCCGATGACGTGATGCAGGAAATGCGGCGATTGGAGATTACTCCGATTCTGGATTTGCTGCACTTTGGCGTTCCCGATTGGTTGGGCAACTTCCAAAACCCCGAACTGCCAATTCACTTTGCCGACTACTGCGCTGCGGTTGCCGATCGCTATCCCTGGGTGCGCTACTATACGCCCGTCAATGAGATTTATATTACGGCGCGTGTCAGTGCCAAAGACGGACTTTGGAATGAGCAGTTGAAAGACGATCGCGCCTTCGTAACGGCAATGAAGCACATTGTCGCTGCCAGCATTTTGGGGACTCAGCGCATTGCCGAATGCCGTCCCGATCTAGTCGTCATCCAAAGTGAAAGCGCCGAATACACGCACGAAGCCTGCGCGGTGCAATCGCGGGAAGTGAAGCTGCTCAATAGTCTTCGCTTTCTCTCACTCGATTTGCTGTATGCCATGCCGCCCGATGCTCATGTCTGTATGTACCTGCTGGATAATGGACTCACCCGTGAAGAATTTGATTGGTTTATGGTAGGTGAACCGCCCGGATTTCAAGTCATGGGCAACGACTACTACGGACGCAACGAACGCATCATGCTCGCAGACGGCAGCATTTGCCAGGGCGAAGACACATTGGGCTGGTATCAAATTACCCGCGAGTATTACGATCGCTACCGCAAACCCGTCATGCACACTGAAACCAACGTTTTTGATGCCGAAAAAGCTCCCTGCTGGCTCTGGAAGCAGTGGGTCAATATTCTACGAATGCGGCAAAATGGCGTTCCTGTCCTCGGCTTCACCTGGTACAGCCTCACCGATCAGATTGATTGGGATATTGAACTCGCAGAGGTTAAAGGAACGGTGAACGCCTGCGGTCTGTATGACCTTGACCGCAACCCCCGACCCGTTGCCCAGGCATACCGCGACTTGCTGAAGGAATTTGGTCAAATTACGATCGTCCCGCACGGGGAAATGTTTGAGGTTACAAACGAGCCAGCCATGCTCAAGGTGGAGATTTAAACCGTGCAGCACATCGTCAACGGCACAAAACTAAACGTCTTGGAGCAAGGTGAGGGAAACCCAGCGTTAGTGTTTCTACACTACTTTGGCGGTTCAGCAAACTCCTGGACAGAAGTAATCGCGCAACTCCGGCACGAATGTCACTGCATCGCCCTCGATCTGCCTGGCTTCGGTGAGTCTGAACCGATCGCAGGCAACACCGTAAAAGATATGGCAACCTGTGTTTTGGCTTTGGTAGAGCAGCTTCAGCTCAAGCAATACATTCTGGTCGGTCACTCAATGGGCGGTAAAGTTGCTCTGGCAATCGCAGCCACTCAAATCGCTCAGCTAAAATCACTGGTGCTGCTGGCTCCTTCACCCCCAACTCCAGAACCGATGGAGGACGCAGAACGATCGCACCTTCTACAAACCGGGGGCGATCGAGCCGCAGCAGAGCAAACTGTCCGCAAAATCACGGCTCATTCACTACCTGATCGCTTATTCAATCGCGTCATTCAAGACAATATTCATAGTTCTCCTGCCGCGTGGCGAGCCTGGTTGGAGTGCGGCAGTCGCGAGGATATTTCTGCCCAAATGTCTAGAATTGCAGTTCCAGTTTTAATCGTAGCTGGCGCGGAAGATCCGGTTATGTCCAAAGATATGCTTCAGCAAGAAGTGGTCGATCGGCTTGCAACCGCTCGCCTGGTGGTTGTGTCGCAGGTCGGGCATTTGCTGCCGATCGAAAATCCTCAGGCTGTCAGCGAATTGATTCAATTGACGATCTGAGTCGGCTCCTATATCCAAAGTAGAGTTCTTCAAGAATAAGGAGGATGTGGCATCCTAAAGAGAGTCGAGTTGCTTATCGAGCCATGAATCACGCCTACTTCAATCGCAT
>QBMH01000254.1:0-816 GCA_003249025.1 Leptolyngbya sp.
CGGACTCGGATTAAGCGGTTAGCTCGAAAAACGATTTGCTTCTCCAAGTCCATTTGGTTACATGATGTTGTTATAGGTCTATTCATCAATCGCTATGAATTTGGCTTAGACATCTAAACTTGATCCACAAGTCTAGAACATGACCGACCCGGCTTGGATCATCACTTTCAGAGGAACTCACTGGTGACTGCTCCGCTGAGTTTAACTCGACCCCACTTTTTCTTTGATCAACACCGATCGCTTCGTTTAGCAACTAGGGGTTGCTCTGATTGCACAGGCAATGTTGCTCATGCTGATCTGTTGGGAATACTGGGCGTGAATCGGCTTTGAGTTGGTCTCATCTCGATCGACGTTCACATTCGTCTTCAGCAGGAGCAATCTCATGCAGCGGTTTCCTTTCTGGCAGTTCGATCGCCCTCTCAAGCAACTTTTAAGCTTCGCCCTCCTGTTTTCCCTCAGCGCGATCGCCATTAGTTGTACAGCAACATCCCCAAACACCAGTTCTCAAGTCAGTCCTGTATCTTCGCCGCAAGCGGTTGTCACTGAGACGTTGAACGTTGCCGTCATTCCCTGGCAAAGCCCCGAAGAGCAAGAGAAAAAATTGCAGCCGTTGTCGGATTATCTGCAAAAGACCATGCAGCGCCCAGTCAAGTTTCAGATTGCCAAGGACTATGCTACGGCAGTGAATCTGTTGGTTGAAGAAAAGGTGGAAATGGCGTATTTAGCCGCCCTCACCTATGTCAAAGCCCACGATCGCAATGCCAAGATTGCCCCACTCGTCTTACCCATTGACGCAATATCAGGTCGCCCCTGGTA
>QBMH01000254.1:826-7035 GCA_003249025.1 Leptolyngbya sp.
GATTTGAAAGGCAAGCGGTTTGCTTTTGTGAGTCCCTCATCGACATCTGGGTTTCTAATGCCTTTGAAAGCGTTCCAGGCAAAGGGCATTGATCCAACGCGAGACTTTACCCACATTCGCTACCCTGGCAGCCACGATAAGACTGAAACTGCGTTGGCGAATGGAGCAGTCGATGCGATCGCCGACGACAAACCTTCTTTTACACGGGCACAAGCCGCAGGCAAACTCCCGGCTGCAAATTACAAAATCATCTGGGAATCTGATCCCATCCCCACAGGACCCGTTGTGATTAACACCAGCAAATTTACTTCGGCAGAAATTACCAAGCTTCAACAAGCCTTAATTAATGCTCCAGTAGGCGTTGTGGATGTCAGTGGCTCTAAATCGGCAGGCTATACGCTGGCAAAAGACGCTGACTTTGAACCCGTGCGCCAAATTTATGCGCGTCTGAAGTCAATTACCATTGCCGAAAAATGAAGATCCTAACCCGTTTTATTGGCTCCACTGCGATCGCCATCGGGTTAGTCATCACCGTGGTGGGAGGCAGTACGTATCTAATTCGGCAAACGGAAAAAACGGTGGAACAAAGTCGCGATCGTGCCGCTCAGTCAGTTCGCAAAACTCAAGACCTGCGGCTTTCTCTAGAAGAGCAAACCTCAGCCCTCAAAAACTATCTCTTGCTCAATCAGAGCCGTGCTGATCTGGCAGTCTATGAGGCAGCCAAGGCTGAGTTTTTGACGGAACTGAAGACGCTGGAAACTCTGATGCCTGAGGCAACAAAACCTGATGTTGTGCGTCGCCGCCATGAGTTTTTGGTGCGGTTAGTCGATGAGTTAGCAAACCGCACCGCCTCCTCTCCGAGTCAGGCGCAGCAAGATGTCAAAGCCATCAACTCCTTTCAAGACGACATCAAGCTGTTTCTCAATGCTTTGACAGATGAAGTCCTCCAGCAAGATGCCGTTACTAAACAGGCAGCAGAGCAGTTCAAACAAACCGCGACTCTGGCAACCTATGGGCTGATTGGCGTAGTGCTGCTGATTTTTATTGCTCAGTTTACCCTCACTCTGCTGCCTGTCATCCGCTCCATTGAAGCTCTGCAAATGGGTGCCACCAAGCTGGGGGCAGGCGACTGGAACCACCGCCTCAACCTTTATACAGGGGATGAGATTGAGCAACTGGCGCAAGAATTCAACCAGATGGCAAGCCAACTGGCAGAGACCTATGCGTCGTTGGAGCAAAAGCGCGACGTTGCTGATGCGGCAAACCGAGCAAAGAGCGAATTTTTGGCAAACATGAGCCATGAACTCCGCACCCCACTCAACGGCATTCTGGGTTATGCACAGATCCTCACGCGCTCCCAAAGCTGGGGCGACAAAGAACGTAAGGGTGTTAACATCATCTATCAGTGCGGTTCCCACTTGTTAACCCTGATTAATGACATTTTGGATATCTCCAAAATTGAAGCCCGCAGGCTGGAATTAGACCCGCACATGGTGCATCTGCCTGCGTTGTTACAGGGAATTGCCGAGATTGTGAGTCTTCGCGCCGAGCAAAAAGGCATTGACTTTGTGTATCTGCCGGATGCCAGCCTACCAGAGGGCGTTGAGGTCGATGAGAAACGCTTGCGACAGGTGTTGCTTAATCTGTTGGGTAATGCCGTCAAATTTACCGATCAGGGCACGGTAACCTTTAGGGTCGAACGGCTTCATCAAGATCCCCCAAATGATCCGGATCACTTGGTTGGGTCATCGACAGCCATGCTCCGGTTCCACATTAGTGATACCGGGATTGGCATGAGTCCAGAGGCGTTAGAAAAAATCTTTCAGCCGTTTGAACAGGTCAGTAACCAAAAACGGAATGCCGAAGGCACTGGCTTAGGTTTAGCCATCAGTCAGACCATTGCCCAACTGATGGGTAGTCACATTCAGGTACACAGTCAGCTTGATGCAGGCAGCACCTTTTTCTGTGATATTGCACTGCCGATCGCAGCAGAATGGCAGCAAGCAAAAAACAATGCCACTGGCGATCAACTGGTGGGCTATCAAGGTGAACGCCAATCCATCCTCATAGCAGATGACAAGTGGGAAAATCGATCGGTGATTGTCAGCTTGTTAGAACCCCTTGGCTTCAACGTAGTCGAGGCGGAGGATGGTCAGGATGGACTGACGAAGGCGATGCAAAGCAAGCCAGACTTAATCATCACTGATATCATGATGCCCGTGATGGATGGCTACCAGTTTCTCCAGCAGCTTCGGCAGTCTGAGATTCTCAAGACGCTTCCAGTCATTGTTTCTTCTGCCTCAGTTTCCAGAATGGATCAGCAACAAAGCCTGGATGCTGGAGGCAATGATTTTCTCACTAAGCCTGTGCAGGCAGACGACTTGTTTCAGATGCTCCGCAAATATTTGCAATTAACCTGGATTTACCAATCTATAGCCTCAGGTGATGAACCGATGCCATCGTCAATCCCTAAACCACAGCATAGCCTCACTGCAACCATACCGCTAGTGATGCCGCCGTTAGCAGATCTGGAACAATTGCTTCAGTTAGCCCAACAGGGGCGATTGAAAAAACTAACCGAGGTTGCAAAAGGCTTGGAACACCAAAATCCACAGTATGCGCCGCTGACAACGCAATTACTTGAACTGAGCAAGGGCTTTCAGGTTGCCAAATTGGAAGCGTTGATTCAGCAATGGCTCGATGACGTTACCTGCGCTACAAAAGGTTGATCATGAAAGATAATCCGTTAATTTTGGTGGTCGATGACACTCGAGCCAATTTGGAGGTGGTGGCAGAAGTGTTGGGTGATGCTGGGTTTGAGGTGGCGATCGCCACTGATGGAGAACGCGCCATCAAACAAGCAACCATCAGCCAACCAGACCTAATTTTGCTGGATGTGATGATGCCCGGAATAGATGGTTTTGAAACTTGTCGCCGTCTCAAGGCTGCTCCCGTCACCTGCGACATTCCGGTGATTTTTATGACGGCTCTCTCTGACACCACGGATAAAGTCAGAGGCTTTAACCTGGGCGCAGTAGATTACGTCACCAAACCCTTTCAAGAAGCTGAGTTACTTGCCCGTGTGACCACTCAATTAAAATTGCGTCACCTGAATCAAACGTTAGAGCAACAGGTTGAACAACGTACCGCTGAACTGCAATGTGCTCTGCAACAAGTGCAGCAGTCGCAGGTGCAGTTAGTACAATCAGAAAAGATGGCATTGCTAGGGCAACTGGTGGCTGGGGTTGCCCATGAAATTAACAATCCCGTTAACTTTATTCATGGCAATCTTGCTCACGTGCAGGGATATACAGATGATGTATTAGCCTTTGTGCAGTTGTATCAACAGCATAGTGCCAATGCTGCACCCGAACTCCAAAAGGCTGCCGCAAATCTCGATTTAGCATTTATTCAAGAAGATCTGCCCAAAACCCTTGCATCGATGAAAATAGGCACTCAGCGGATCTGCGACATTGTGAGATCGCTCCGCAACTTTTCCCGTCTGGATGAAGCCGAATGCAAATCTGTAGATATTCATGAAGGCATCAATAGCACCCTATTGATTTTGCAACATCGCCTGAAAAACACAGCCGAACATCCAGAAATTCAGGTGATTCGAGAGTATGGTCAATTGCCACCCGTGGAATGCTATGCCGGATCACTGAACCAGGTGTTTATGAATATTCTGGCAAATGCAATTGATGCTTTAGAAGAACTGAGCGCCCAACGAACCTATCAAGAAAATCAGAGCCAGCCAAGTCAAATTACGATTCGGACAACTGCGATCGATCACCAATGGGTGCAGGTTGCGATCTCTGACAATGGTTCTGGCATCCCCAAAGAGGTTCAGCCACGCATCTTCAATCCATTCTTCACGACAAAACCCGCTGGCAAAGGAACCGGAATGGGGATGTCCATTAGCCATCAAATCATTACCGAAAAACATCAGGGCAAACTGATCTGTTTCTCTACGCCTGGTAAAGGAGCAGAGTTCATTATCCAGATTCCCATGCAACAGCAATTTCAGGCTACAAGCTAACATAGTCCCTGAGGTGGACGGAGTCAATAGACATTATTGGAAATAGTGAAGCTCCTCCCCCAATAATCAGCTTTGCTGATTGGACTAAATCCACTGCCCGAAACGGCTGAAAGTACTGGAAACTCGTAGACTAATTGCTTGACCCGCAATTAATCAAGCTACTCTAATGCTTGCTGAATAATGCTCTTAGAATCAGTCCAGACTTTTGGACTAGACTTGGACTGATACTCTGTTTTTGCACCCCTATTTTCTGAAGTGTGGAAGGGGTGATGGGTCACAAGTGAACCTGATTAATCGAATAAAAACTTTCACATTGCTCGGGAAAATGTCACTCGATCATTATGGGAGTTGAGCCGACATAAGCCTAACTTAACGTACATTCTTGTTCCATTACTCCTCGCCGTTCCGTGATGGCTTCTCCATTACAGGCTTAAAGCAATAGCCCCTAGCGCTGGTCAGTTAAGCACTTCTGATACCAATCTGCCTTCAAAATGATTCTATAAAGAAATCAGAGTGAAATCTTTATGGCATCACTCTGATGCTATTCTGCTTCCTCAAGCTCTCGATCGAGCTTCTCGTAAAGCGCCTCTAAAATCCATTGGTGGCGGCTGGGGGCAGGACGACGGGTAGCAACCGCATCATCAACGCGCTTCAGCAGGTCTACAGGCAGTCTCAGCTTTAGCCCTTTAACCTCTCCTTCGCTGGCTTCCTTGATCGCTGGCTTAGTTGTCCCCACCTGGGATGCTGTCCCACCTTCCTGAATAAAATCATCGACGCTCTTTACTTTCGGCTTTCGTATAACTGCCATTTTGACCTCTATCTAGACTCGAAACGAAATCAATAAGGTATATAAGTGATTCTATTATGACATCACTCAGGCATCAAAAAGATATTTATAGAGCTTTTCCAGTTCCTCAACGGCTTTCTTGTCTGGGCGCTTCATTTCCGTTACCGCCAGCCCTTGAGCGGCAGCACTGCGGAAAGCTTTGCGGTTGCCCATTGGCGCATCAATATAGGTGAGGTTGGGGATCTCCAGGGCGATCGCGGCAGCTTCAGCATTATCTGAGCCGATGGAGTCTGCCCGATTGATCACGCAGACTGCCCTGAGCTTGTCGTTAAAAGCGCGGGCTTCTTCAACCAGTTCACCCACCGAATCTAACGTCCACACGTCAAACGACCCTGGTAGGAAAGGCACCACATAGACATCTGCCACCGACAGCGCCGCCCGTTGTCCAGCAGTATCGCGCCCACCGACATCAATCACCACATCGTCATACTTCCCGACCATCCGCATTACTTCAGACCGGACGTTTGCCCCGTGCAGTTTAATAGACGTATAGCCAGCATTGCCCTGGAGTGTTTCATTACGGACTGCTGTAAAGTCGCTGGCGGTTGCCTGGTCGTCAGCATCCACGAGCAGCACGTCTCTCCCGGCTGCTGATCGCAGGATTGCCATATTTGTCGCCAGGGTAGTCTTGCCGACCCCGCCTTTAATGCCCCCGCATACGAGAATCATAATGATGTCTCCGAGATGTCTTCAGGGTATCTGTACGAAATAACAATAGCATCAGAGTGATGTCATAGTGACGTATTGTGACTGACCCGAGTGAGATCGCTTGAAACGAAACGCCTGGAAAGCTGATAGCGCAATGCTAACGAAGCATGGCAAACAATCCCTAAAAGACATCTTTATGAGATTGCAATGGAATTACTGCGATTTCATTATGATGTCAATGCAACATCTTAATGATGTGAAAGTGGCTCAATCGCGATCGCTCGTCAGTTATTCTCTTTTATGAAGTCAGCGCGATCGCTCAATTCAGGAAAGACTGCCTCAAGGTCACGCTAGACACTCAGCACTCGGATTACTTAAATGCTGTTGGGTTGGGGAAAGTAGAAGACGATGTAATCACCTATAGAGCCTGTTTTGGATCTTTTGTGAAACTGTTACTATCAGGGCGTTTCAGTAAAAGCGGTTAATTTACCGAAAACGGCTCCTGCTCAGGGTTGTAGGCTAGATATCAAATGGGTTCTATAAAGAAACCTCTCAGTGGGGCAGGAAGTAGGTATAGGAGTGTCCCATCTCTGGGAAGTGGTTGCATTTCAACCAGAGCAGAATCGTCTCGCACATTTTTCACCGTCCAGATTGCCATCAATTCATTCGCAGAGC
>QBMH01000255.1 GCA_003249025.1 Leptolyngbya sp.
TTGCCGCTTGTTTGATTGTCGGTCGTAAGCTCCTAACATTTTCCGGATAGGCTCTTAGAGTAAAGGCGCAAAAATAAGTATTCAAATAGGCATTCCCTAGAAACCACATAAGTTCAGGATTCCTATCTTCTTAGGTTTTTTCTACCAATGCTTACAAGATTTCTCGCAATTTCTCTTTACATAAACAAATAAGAAGCCTCTGGATAGATAATCTCTATTATGCAAAGTATGGAATTCAAGACTTAGGCAACCTATGGCACAGCGCTATGTCCGCGTTCAAACAGGTGATGGACAGATTCATTATGGATTGCTACAAGTTGATCGTCAGGTTCGCCCTCTAGATGCACCTCCTTGGTTAGAAGGACAACCTACTGATTTTGACCTGGCTCCAGACAGCTATCAAATCCTTGCGCCTTGCTATCCATCTAAAGTAATAGCCGTTGGGAAAAACTATGCGAACCATGCGGCAGAAATGGGAACGCCTGTTCCAAAAGAGCCACTCTTGTTTCTGAAACCACCTACAACCGTGATCGCTTCGGAGACTGCCATTCAGTATCCCTTTCAAACCGGACAAGTAGATTATGAAGGAGAGTTGGCATTGGTCATTGGCGATCGCTGCGTCAATTGCACTCCTGAAGAAGCCCGTACTAAAATTTGGGGCTACACCATTGCCAATGATGTCACTGCACGAGATTTGCAAAAAAAAGATGGACAGTGGACACGCGCCAAAGGGTTTGATACTTTTTGCCCGTTAGGTCCATGGATTGTGCGAGAAATCAATCCTAGCGCACGACTACAAACCTTCTTAAACGATGATTCTAATCCTGTGCAGTCTGCCCAAATAGATGAAATGGTGTTTTCGTCTGATGTATTGGTGTCTTACATCAGTCAGATCATGACCTTGCTGCCAGGAGATGTCGTGTTGACAGGCACCCCAGAAGGGGTGGGGGCAATGCAGATTGGCGATCGCGTACGGGTGGCGATCGAAGGCATTGGTCACCTGGATAATTTTGTTGTTGCTAGAGAATCTCCAGTGGCAAAGAAGGTTGAAATTCCTTAATATCTCACTTGGCTATAAGCTGCTTCCGAAATCGTGGGAATTTCAGCATAGCGACCCAACGCTGACTGCACAATAGAGTACCCAGCCGCGCCCACTGCTGCCAAAAATAGGGTGTTGAAAAGAGTTTGCGTCACAATGCTAGTTTCTGGAAAAATGGGTGCAAGTACCAACCGCCAGACGATTGAAAATAGGCTTAGCACAATTCCAATCAAAATCGCTTGCATGACATTGAAGCGAATAAAATGTGAAACTTTGTCATTGCGAACGACCAGCATATACAGCGCAAAGAAAATAATCAGGGGCATAAATCCGCCAAAGTAGTAAATACTGATTAAGGGCTGCAATGGCAAAAAGATAACAAGCAACAGGGGAGCTAGAAAAGAGCCTGAGCCAAGAATGACTCCAACCACGACTCCAAAAACATCTAGCAGAGGCAGTAAGTAAGCCAAACAGGAAAAAATGCGATCGGAAGGGGAGACAGAACCACGCCAAGACATATTTTATTTCTCCGGTTTTGGGGTTAGTGACGCTAATAAATTCTTGAATATTGTTAACTTTGAATACTGCTAAGGATAGCGCAGGTGCTTACGGAATGGGTGATTGGGTATTGGGTTTCAAGAATTAGTGCCGGTAGTTGCTGCGCCCAAATATTTTTCTAGATAGGGTGAAAACACTTCGTAGATTAATGTGAGCGGCTGCCCATGATGCCAAAACAGATAGTGCCGCCCCCAGAAAGGACCCGTTTGCCCAAAAGCCTGTTCTAGCTCAGCCGAATGCCCATAATATACACCCTGCACATCGCGATAGAGTTCCGTTCGCAATCGGGCGAGGCTTGCCCAAATGGGGAGCGATCGATTTTGCAAATATTCATCCACATGGCTAGCCTCCCACCAAGAAGTAGCATAGGCAAGACGCTGACCCGAAGCTGTTCTCAGCCATACTTGACGACGCAAACGTGGGCTAGGAAGCACCTGAATTTGCTTGGGCGCTCCATCTAATTCCATGCCGATCGCCGACATATCAATCACATCCACTTCCGTCGGTTCGCTAGTCAAAAGCTGAAGATGCCGTGTGGGAGAGCCATCGCCCAACATTAACATTTGCCATGCTGGAGCAAGTTGCCTATGGGACAATCCCTGCTGAATGTCTGTCTCAGTCGCTTGCCAAAGTGGAGTCAGGGAATACCAGGTCTTTGGCAACAGGGCGCTGTCTGTGGGAATAAAGGTTGCAGTCAATTTTCTTTACACAACTTAACCTCTTCTCAATCATACCCTTTTGAAGAGGCAAGGGGCGAGAGATTAAGTGGTGAGTAGTGAGTAGTGAGTAGTGAGGGGCGAGTGCTGTGATTTGTTGAGAAGTGGGCAAGGAGAAAAGTTTCAGCGCTAAGATGCGATTTAAGCAAAACTTAGAATATCTCCTAGACGCTACGCGTTGGCAAAGCCAGTCCGAAGGACTTACAAAACTTAAAATTCTCCCTTTTCGGCTCATGCTTTTTTTCTCTGCGATCGCTCGCTTTCTCATCTCTCTCATGCCCTCACCCAAAACCTCTCGTCGGCTGGGCTGGGTTATTCTGTGTTTACTGACTGCGCTTTTAGTCGCTGTGCCTGTGCTATCTCAGCAGCCAGTAACGCTAAAACTATTGATGAGCGCGCCCGATGTGCCACCCTGGACAAATTACCTCGTGAAGGAATTTGAAGCGCAGAATCCAGGAATTCGACTGCAAGTGATCGAAGGACCAAACAATGTCAGTCTGCTAGAGGATCTATACACGACGGCGTTCTTGCTAGGTGAGTCTCCTTATGATCTCGTCAATATGGATATTGTCTGGACTCCTAAGTTTGCAGCAGCGGGTTGGCTAAAGGATTTGACGGACGAGTTTTCGGAGCAAGATTTGGCAGCTTTTTCACCCTCTGCGATCGCGGGTGGACGCTACCAAAATCGGCTCTACCGCTTGCCGACTCGCAGCGATGCGGGAATGTTGTACTACCGCAAAGATTTACTCCAATCAGCAGGCTTTGAACCACCCAAAACTTTTGAAGACGTAGAACGCATTTCTAAAGCATTGCAACAGCAGAAAGCTGTGCGGTGGGGCTACTTGTGGCAGGGCAAACAATATGAAGGTGCCGCCGCCATGTTTGTCGAAGTGCTGAAAGGCTTTGGGGGTTTTTGGGTCAACCCTGACACGCTGGCAGTGGGGCTAGATCAGCCCGAAGCGATTCGTGCTGTCGAGTTTCTTCGCAACACCATCAGCCAAGGCATTTCTCCCCCCGGCGTGACGACCTATGTGGAAGAAGACACGCGCCGGATTTTTCAAAATGGAGAGGCTGCTTTTTTGCGGAATTGGCCTTATGCTTGGTCGCTGCTGAATGCCGACAATTCCTCGGTTAAAGGCAACGTGGGCATTATGCCAATGATTCCTGCCGCCGGAGAAAGTGGTGGATCATGCTTAGGTGGGTGGGGCTTAGGCATCGCCAAAACCTCTAAACATCCGGAGGAAGCGCTCAAGGCAATTCGGTTTTTGATTGGCGAAACTGCCCAAAAACAAGTCGTGCTAGATGCAGGCTATGTGCCAACCCGTGAAGCCCTATTCAACGATGCCGCCATTGTCGCCAAATATAGCCACTATCCTGATTTGCAAAAAGTCGTGAAAAATGGCGTACTCCGTCCCCCGATCGCCCAATATGCCCAAGCCTCCGACATTCTTCAGCGCTACCTCAGCGCTGCTTTGACCAATCAGCAATCTTCCGAGCAGGCAATGAAAGGTGCAGCGGCAGAGACCCGGCGACTGGTAGAAGCGGGGCGAATGACGAAGGGTGAATGACGAAGGGCGAACTCAAAACTCAAAACTCAAAACTTCAATGACCAAACCCTCTACAATGCGATCGCAAGACCAACGCACTGGGCTTTACCTGATGGTGCCTGCTGTGGTGCTGTTGCTGCTGGTGTTTGCCTATCCGATTGGGCGATCGCTGTGGTTAGGATTTTTTGCCCAAAACCTGGGGACAGAGTTGAAACCTATTTTTGTGGGCATCAATAACTATTTCCGCATTTTTGGGGATGGACACTTTTGGCAGACGTTTGGGATTACGGTGCGGTTTACCGTGCTGTCGGTGCTGCTAGAAGTGATCTTGGGCATTTGCATCGCGCTGGTGCTAAACCGGACGTTTAAGGGAAGAAGTGTGGTGCGGGCGATCGCCTTGCTTCCTTGGGCATTACCCACCGCACTGATCGCACTGGGCTGGACGTGGATTTTCAACGATCAATATGGCATTGCCAACGATATTTTGCTCCGACTCAACCTGGTACAGTCGGGCATCAACTGGCTGGGGGAACCCTTTACCGCAACCCTAGCGCTGATTGTGGCGGATGTTTGGAAGACCACCCCCTTCGTCAGCATTTTGCTGCTGGCAGGATTGCAATCCATTCCAGGCGATTTGTATGAAGCTCACTCGCTTGAGGGCGCTTCCCCTTGGCAAAGCTTTTGGCAAATTACGCTGCCGCTTTTACTCCCTCAAATTGTGATCGCAACCCTGTTCCGGTTTGCTCAAGCCTTTGGCATTTTTGACCTGGTTCAAGTGATGACGGGCGGCGGTCCCGGTGGCTCCACAGAAGTGGTCTCGCTTTACATCTACGCGAATGCCATGCGCTACCTGGATTTTGGCTATGCCTCCGCGCTGATTGTCGTCACCTTTTTGCTGCTGGGAATTGCCATTTTGGTCGGCAGTGGGTTGATCCGGCGATCGCGTAAAACCTCTGGACTCCTCTAATTGCTCTCTTTTCTTTGCTCTCGGCTCTCTTAATTCCTTGCTTCCCCATGTCCTCCCATTCATCCCCCGCCAAAAAGACAATTGCCGTGAATCACTTTTTCCACTGGCTAGCCGTCATTGCTCTCTGCATCTTTTGCCTTGCTCCCGTGTTGTGGCAGGTATTGACTTCCTTCAAAGTGAACGCCGACATTGCCGCGATTCCCAATATTTACATTCCCACTCGGCTGACACTCAGCCACTACATTGAGCTATTCACCCGCAAACCGTTTCTGCGGTATTTGCTAAATAGTACTTTTGTGTCGCTGGTTTCTACGATCGTTTGTTTGGCAGTTGGGACTCCCGCCGCCTACGCGATCGCCCGGTTGCGTCCTCTAGGTGGCAACCTAATTCAGCTTGGCATAATACTCGTCACCCTATTTCCCAGCATTTTGCTGCTGCAAGGCTTACTCGAAATTGTCCAATTTTTCCAATTAGGCAATAACTATCTAGCGCTAATCATTCCTTATACTGCTATGAACTTACCGTTGACGATTCTCGTGATGCGGAGCTTTTTTGTGCAACTGCCCAAAGAACTGGAAGATGCCGCCAAAGTCGATGGCTATAGCACCTGGCAACTGCTAGTTCAAATTCTCACGCCATTGACGTTGCCTGCCCTCGTCACTACAGGCATTCTTACCTTCATCGCCGCCTGGAATGAATTTATCTTTGCCCTCACCTTTATCACCGAAGAAACGATGAAAACTGTTCCCGTTGCCTCTGCTCAACTGGGGAGTACTTCTGTGTTTGAGATTCCCTACGGTCCGATCGCCGCTGCAACCGTCGTCGGCACGATTCCGTTGGTCATCTTGGTGCTATTCTTTCAACGGCAGATTGTCCAAGGGTTAACAGCAGGAGCGGTTAAGGGCTAGTTATGGCTAAACTTCAATTAATTCACCTAAATAAAACCTTCAGTCCAAAAGTGGTTCCGGTCAAAGACATTAGCTTGACGGTGGAGGATGGCGAATTTTTGAGCCTGTTGGGTCCATCAGGCTGCGGGAAGTCAACCATTTTGCGGATGATCGCGGGATTGGAAGAGCCGACGCACGGACAAGTGTTAATTGACGATCGCGATGTGACGCAATTGAAACCGGGCGATCGCAATATTGCCATGGTGTTTCAAAGCTATGCACTGTATCCCCATATGACGGTGTATCAAAACCTGAGCGCGGGGCTGAAGTTGAAGCAAGTGCCCAAAGATGAGAGAGATCGCCGCATTCAGGATGTATCCCGCATTTTGGGACTGGAAGACCTGATGCAGCGCAAGCCGGGGCAACTGTCCGGTGGACAACGCCAGCGTGTTGCAGTCGGTCGGGCATTAGTCCGCAATCCCGATGTGTTTTTGCTGGATGAACCCTTGAGCAACCTGGATGCCTTGCTGCGCGAAAACGTGCGCGCCGACTTGAAGCAAATCTTTGCCAGCCAAAGCGTACCCGTCGTTTATGTCACCCACGATCAGACCGAAGCGATGACGCTTTCGACCAAGGTTGCAATCTTGAATGACGGCTATTTGCAGCAACTCGATACGCCCGATCGCATCTACAACCATCCCGCCAATCAGTTTGTCGCCAGTTTTGTCGGCAGTCCTCGGATGAACTTGATTCCGGTGCCTTGTCAAGCGGGACAAGGATTACTCGGCACCTGCAACATTCCGCTGCCCACGACTGCCAAAGCGCAAGCTCAGATCATGCTTGGCATTCGCCCGGAACATTTGCGACTGGCGCAGTCTACCGATGCCTATACCCTCCAAGGTCAGGTGTTTTCCGTGGAAAACCTGGGGATGTATAAACTATGCAGCATTCAGGTGACGAGCAATCAAGGGGTGCCCATCGTGCTGCGATCGCTGCTACCGCCCACCGAAGACTGGCTAAACCAAACGATTACCCTGGCAATTTCCCCCAATTCACTCCATTGGTTTGACGTACAATCTGGTGAAGCCGTTGTTAGACGGTCTCAAAAAGCTATAGAGTTTGAAAGTCCTGGATGACAAGTCTTCCATCTGAAAACTACAAAAAACGTAGGCTCTATAGGCAATTCAGGGAGTTAGGGGAGAAGAGTTTCTAACAAAGCACTGA
>QBMH01000256.1 GCA_003249025.1 Leptolyngbya sp.
TACGCTCTATCCCTCATGCAGCAAGCTGTCTAGCTAGGTTGTCACCCGTTAAGGGGGAAAGCACTCATCATCAAATCACCCTCCTAATAACGGCTGTAGAAATTGGGAGCCGTCTCGTGCCACCGGACTCTCGCTGCCTGATTGCCTGGGTGCCCTGACACTCCATCCCTCCAGCAAGTTAAAGCTGAACGCATCTTCTCCGTATTGATTCCAATCCTGTTGCAGGTTTTTGCAGCAATGGCGTTGGTTTTTCAGGTCGCTCAGATGGGCGGCAACGTGACGAATCTGCCGTTGTTTAGGCGGTTTGCACCCTTGGACAACGGTCATACCGATGCAAAATCGGTTATTCTGAGTACAATGGATGGCATAAATCAGCCCCAAATCTGCTAGATTCCCCAAATCTGTCAGATTCCCCAAATCTGTCAGATTCCCCAAATCTGCTAGATGCTTTAGGTTGTCAACCCGGCAGTTGTCAACCCGGCATTGAAATAAGATCACGTTGTTATAGTTCACAGTGCCTCAATTGTATTCAACTACAACTTGAACACTGTCGATTGTACACCTATACAATCAAAATGAATTACAGAGAAGCTTTCGACAAAACTTTAAAGACCTTCGGTATCACCGCTAAGTCTCTGAGTGAGGCGACGGGTGTGCAGGAGCGACAGATCAGCTTATTCAGAAAGGGTAAGGATCTGATGGCTGGTAATTTCTTTTTACTCGTTGAAGCTCTACCGGAACCAGCGCGGCAGCATTTCTTCGAGCAGTTGGGCGGGCAACCCTCAGACCTTGCATCCATTCAATTTGAGGGAAACCAGCCTTCAGACCCTTCCTCGGTGGTCAACAGCATGAACAGTACGGAACTAGTACAATTGCTGGGGGCGATCTCAGATAAACTCAAGCAGGGTAGCGGGGTCCCCCAAGAGTTGATTCAAGTGTAGTAAAGGCGTTTTGTTCCTGTACCTTTACGCATTCCTTAAAGATCATGACTGCGATGGAATAGATGCAATCATTGGGGTCTGAGGTGCAGTGGAACGGAAAACGGGTTAAGAGGACAATTTGAATATTCAAAGCACCAAATCCACAAGAGCACCTGGAAAAGTGCCTGAACCTACCGACGACGAGTGCTGATGCATCTGAACCGAAATCACTCAACCAATTGAGCTTGGGTGTTAAGGCTTTATTGCCCGAATTACAGCTGATCGTGAAGCTATCAGTAAAGCAAGGTGGCTGGAGCAAAGCATCGATTGTAAGCGGAATATTTGGGTCCTCAAATCCATTTCGACCGAAGTGATTCGAGCACATTTCGTAATTCTGGCAAACCAGAGTATCAAAATCCAATCGTGGTCGCATTTCGGTTACGGGACCTCCATTGGAGCAGCAGCGTGATGTCAGCTCGCATAACCGTTATGCGACCTTCTACACCCTTGTATAGCAGCCGAGTTAAACTCAGCGGAGTGGGTGACTGCTATACAAGGACGAACAGATGGGAAAGGAACTGAGGAAAAGAAGCTGCTGAATGACGAGATGGTTCAAGCAGGAATGGCGCATCACTACCAGGAATACAGCGATCGCTGCCCCAATGGAGGTGAGTTTTTGGCTGAGGCTGAGCAGGAAGCAAAGGTTAAGCGGTTGGGGGTATGGGCTGGAGAGAAATTTTGGCGATCGCCGTAGACATTGGCGCGGTCATTGCTGCATTCAGCACACTGAACGATATATCCAGCGACCGTAGTAGCGTGAGCATTCACCTCTTTTGTGGAAATTTTTGCTGAATCTTTTTTGCAAACTCGTCATCTGGCAAAGTGCTTTTAAAGGCATACTGCCTGCCATAAGCGCGGATTTTTGCGTAGCCTCTCTGTGTTTCATCTACAAAAGCGAAGTAGTCTTCAAAATCTTCTGCAATAAATGCGTACAAACATCCCAGTTCTGTAACCTCGAAGCTCAGACTGTATAGCAGAGTAGGAAGTCGCCCATGCGTCGTGTCCAGTTTCTGTTTTAGGTTTATGGCGACTAAGTTCGTTGATAAAAGGCTGCCATAATCCCCCTTTAGAGGCGCATAAGCATTTCTAAGCAAATACCCCTTATCCTTCCAGTAAGAATTGGAGAAAAACTTCAAGTTTTCAACGGTGGCGTGGTTGAGAGCCGATGCAAGGGCAGTAAAATCCTCTTCCCTAATCTTGTTCGTTATAAAACAGGCAAATATCTTCGCAAATAAATCTGGCTTGGATATGTCATCAAACTTGTCAATTTTCAGAAAAATCGCGCTGTACAATTTTTCCCGTTTGTCTTTATCCCTCCTCACATCCTCGGCAAAACTGATTCTTTGATCTCTAGTCGTTTTCTCATTGACTGTTTGAAGGAATTTACCAACCTTTTGCAAAAAAATTGCATCTGGAATAGAACTTACAGCCTTCCCAAGCTTATAAATCATTCCTGCAACTGGTATGTCTTTGAGAAGCTCGCTATCGGACACCAAGCCGATTGTTACATCTACTACATCTGCGGTCAGCTCTGAAAAGTCTTGCTTTAACTTGTGCTTGTCTTCCATTGGTACAACTAGAATTCTCAAACGTAGCGGCTTAAGATTTTGAGCGCATTGAACGATTCCATTTTGGCTGAATTTGAGCGAGTGACATAAGTTTGTAACAACGCTCATTTCGGAGTTGATCTGTGATTACTGTAGCCTAGGGAATTTGCTTTTATGCCTGGTTACTAAGTCAGTAACAAGTTGGTAGCGCTACCCCGTTGCAACGGGGTAGCAAGTCGGGTGCAACCTAGTTGAACCCTGGTAACAGCCCTGTTACCGACCAAAACGATATATTTTCGGTAGTGCCCTAAAGGTAAGGATGCTTGAAACTCCATGTCAGCATCAATTTCATCGATTTACTGCCCCGTGAAAAGATGCCAGTATCTGCCCATGAGATCGCCCAGAGTGCCGATTATTTCGTTCATGTCTTGGCTTTGTAGCTGCAAAGGCATGAAAAAAGCCAGGATACTTCAGGTCTGCAAGGTTGACCCTAAGCTCTGAAAGCTTTATATCAAAGGAATTATGCCATTCTTACCTAAATAGGACGACCCCTCCGTTGCTTCTCAGACCCGAGGTTAGGGGCAGCGCTAAATCTGGGAAGAAGATGCGATAGGTCTAGACACACCTAAATATTAGGGGGCTGTTTGGCTATCCTTAATTTGCTGAGTTAGAACTGAGTAGAAAAGGGGGATTCTAGAGGGGACTCTGCCTCCCAACTTATTCTGTTTCTGAATCGGCACAATGCCATTATCCCCAAATTTTGAGTTCCTTAAAGTACACGACCCTCAACTTGTTAGGCTTGGTAGTCTGGCTGAACGCTACTTTGTCGATGACCCCAATACTTGCCTGATTAAGTTACGGCAGTTTGGGGAAGTTTTGGCACAGCTAACGGCAGCAAAAGTCGGGATGTACGCTGATTCAGAAGAGAAGCAAGTCGATTTACTACGGCGATTGCGCGATCGCGGCGTTGTGAAGGGGGAAGTTGACCGTCTCTTTCAGGAGCTACGTAAGGCTGGCAATAGTGCCACTCATGGGTTCGCTGGTAATCAGCGCACGGCTTTAAGTGGTCTCAAGTATGCTCGTGCGTTAAGTATTTGGTTCCATCGGGTCTTTGCTGGCGAGACTCCAGAGGAGAGACTTCGCCTACGCACCTTCGACCCTGGTCCCTTTATCCCTCCCACTGATCCTGCCGTTGAGACGCAGGAGCTTCAAGCTGAGCTGGCACAGCTACGGCAAGAAGTGCGTGCGAGTCTTTCCGCAGCGGCGGCGGCACAAGCTCTGGCGCAAGCAGAAGCCCAACGGCGGCTGGAAGCGGAAGCCTTAGCGCAGGAAGCAGAGACAAAGGTAAAGGAGGTTCAGACCCACCTCATCCAGATTCAGAGTCAAGCGGCTGGAGCATCACAGCAAGCAATACAACAGACGATCGCTCAAGCACAGGTTGCCGAAACGCAAGTCAATTTGGATGAGCGGGAGACTCGGCGGTTGATTGATACCCAATTGCGAACAGCCGGATGGGAAGTGGATTCAGAAGTGCTGACCTACAAAAGTGGTGCCCGTCCGCAGAAAAACCGTAACCTGGCGATCTCTGAGTATCCGACTCAAAGTGGTCCAGCAGACTATGTTCTGTTTGTGGGCTTGATGCCTGTAGCGACTGTTGAGGCAAAGCGGAAGAACACCAATGTTTCTGGGGCGCTTCAGCAGGCTAAACGCTACAGTCGCGATTTTCGCCAAGACTCAGAGCAGCAACCTCCTGGCGGTCCGTGGGGTGACTACAAAATCCCCTTTACGTTCTCCTCGAACGGTAGACCGTATCTGCGGCAACTGGAAACCTATAGTGGTGTCTGGTTCTGCGATGTTCGCCGATCGGAGAATCTGTCCCATGCCCTCGATGGCTGGTATACCCCAGAAGGGCTGGCCTCGCTGCTGAAACGAGATGTGGTCGCAGCGCATCAGTCGCTTGCAGCGCAAGGATTCAACTATGATTTGAAGCTTCGACCGTATCAGCAAAAGGCGATTCGTGCTGTGGAGGCTGGCATTGCTGACGATCGCCGCGAACTGTTGGTGGCGATGGCTACGGGCACTGGTAAGACCAAGACCTGCATCGCTCTGATTTATCGGCTGTTAAAGGCACAGCGATTCAGACGAGTACTTTTTTTGGTTGATCGCTCAGCTTTGGGTGAGCAGGCAGCGAATGCTTTCAAAGACACCCGTATGGAAAACCTCCAGACGTTTGCCGACATTTTTGGGCTTAAAGAACTGGAGGACCAAACACCTGACACCGCTACAGCGGTCCATGTCACAACGGTGCAGGGGATGGTGCAGCGCATTCTCTATGCTGGAGACAATGAAGCACCACCGCCGATTGATCAATACGACTGCATTATTGTGGATGAATGCCATCGGGGCTACCTGCTCGATCGTGAGCTAGCGGAGACGGAACTGACCTTCCGAAACTTCGACGATTACATTTCCAAATATCGGCGAGTGCTGGATTACTTTGATGCTATCAAGGTCGGCCTGACAGCAACGCCAGCTCTTCACACCACGCAAATCTTTGGTGCACCCATTTTTACCTATAGCTACCGTGAAGCCGTGATCGATGGCTATCTGATGGATCATGAACCGCCGGTGCGGATTAAAACTCAGCTTTCAGAAAGTGGCATCCAGTGGAAGGCGGGTGAATCAGTCCAGGTTTATAACGCGCGGCAGAACCAAATTGATCTCTTTACGGTACCAGACCAAATCAAGCTTGAAGTCGAAGCCTTCAACCGCAAAGTCATTACCCGGTCTTTTAATCGCGTTGTTTGTGAGTACCTAGCACAGGAGCTAGACCCCAGTTCACAGCAGAAAACACTCATTTTCTGTGCCAATGACGCTCATGCCGATCTCGTAGTCACCTTGATGAAGCAAGCTTTTCAAGAGCAGTACGGCAGCATTGATGACGATGCCGTGATTAAGATAACGGGAAGTGCTGACAACCCGTTGCAACTGATCCGACGCTACAAGAATGAGCGCAACCCGAATGTGGCAGTCACAGTAGACCTGCTGACTACAGGGGTGGACGTGCCGGAAATTTGCAATTTAGTCTTTCTGCGACGCATTAACAGCCGGATTCTGTTTGATCAGATGCTGGGGCGGGCAACCCGGTTATGTGACGCGGTTGGTAAGGAAGCCTTTCGGATTTTTGATGCTGTGCAAATCTACGAAGCGTTGCAGGACCTGACCGCCATGCAACCTGTTGTGGTGAATCCTCAAATCACCTTTGACCAACTGGCACGGGAACTGCGGAATGTGCCTAGTAGTGAAGCGCGATCGCTGGTACGGGATCAGTTTATTGCCAAGCTACAGCGCAAGAAACGGCACTTGAACGAAACGAACTTGCGTGATTTTGAAACAGTGGCGGGCATGTCGCCTGATGCCTTCATTCGGGAATTGCAACAAATGCCTCTGCCAACGATCGCCGCCTGGTTCACCCAAAATCCTGACCTGGGTGAGATTCTGGATCGCAAGAGTGAAGGGGTTGCTCCAATGGTCTTCATTTCTGAGCATGAAGACGAACTGCACAGCATTGAGCGGGGTTATGGCAGTGCTAGAAAGCCCGAAGATTATTTGCAGGAATTTAGTGAGTTTATTCGCAGCAACAGCAACACCATACCGGCGCTGCTGACGGTTCTGACCCGCCCCAAGGATTTGACTCGCAAGCAGTTGCGCGAACTGGCTCTGGAACTGGATAAACGCGGCTTTACCGAAACCAACCTTGCTACGGCTTGGCGGGAGATGACGAACCAGGACATTGCTGCGCGGATTGTTGGCTATATTCGACAGGCGGCGATCGGAGATGCATTAGAGCCGTATGAACAGCGAGTCGATCGCGCGTTACAGCGGCTCCTCGCTTCCAGAGCCTGGACAACCCCCCAGCGGCAGTGGTTACAGAGGATTGCGGCTCAAACAAAAGCCAATCTAGTGGTAGATCGGGAGGCACTGGATGATCCTGATCTGGTGTTTCGTCGGGAGGGCGGTGGCTTTACCCGACTTGATCGGATTTTTGATGGGCAGATTCAGCAGGTGCTGGAAACTTTTAATGATGCTCTGTGGCAAACACCTGCCGCCTGATGCAGACAAGGCGGTACAATCTGTGTCTTATGAGCACCACCACCCACGACATCGTTGCCAAACTCTGGAACCTCTGTAACATCCTGAAAGATGATGGGGTGACCTACCACCAGTACGTGACCGAACTCACGTATCTGTTGTTTTTGAAGATGGCAAAGGAGACTGGTACAGAAGATCAACTCAGGAACATAGTTATTGAGAAACGAACTGAGAAAAATGGTGTTGTAAAGGAGGAGGCTCAATAGGTGTTACGGGGAGGTGAAGCGAGAGGCACAGATTGGTATCCTATC
>QBMH01000257.1 GCA_003249025.1 Leptolyngbya sp.
CCCAGGACCGCCGTTGCCGCGATCGCCCCAAAAGCAATTTGTCCTTCAATGCCTAAGTTATAAAGCCCAGCCGTGAAGGTAAACAGTAGTCCGCTGGTACACAACAGCAAAGGGACTAACGTGGCGATGACTCGTGCGATGCGATCGGGTGTGCCAAATGCTCCTACTGCCATATTGACAATCACTTCCGCTGGAGAAGCACCCGCTAGGACAATTAAAATTGCTACCAGTAATAGGGAGATCGCGAGGGAAGCAGTTTGATAGTAAAGCGATTTGGGCATGGGCTAGGAAATAGGTTGACGTTACGGTAGGAGATCAAATCTGCCGCCAATTAGTTGACCGAGTTTTTCAGTGGTGAGGGTTGCGGTTGCCATCGGCTGAGACACTTTGCCACTACAGAAGACGATCACGCGATCGCTATATCGCATGATTTCATCCAGGTCGGACGACATAAACAAAATCGTAGTGCCGCCTTCGCAACGGGCAATCAACTGTTGCCAAACCCACAGCGTCGATTCAATATCTAAGCCGCGTGTCGGATGCTCCATCAGCAGCAGGTTCAGCGGCACGGGCAGCAGGGCTAATTGGGTGCGCTGTTGGTTGCCGCCGGAGAGCCGCTCGACTTTTGAGTTGGGTTTGCCGCGAATGTTGAATAGGGCGATCGCCTGCTGAGTTTGCTCCAGGGTGCCCTGCCAATCGACAAATAGCCCTTTGGGTTGCGTTCTCAGGGCAACATGGTCATGAATAGTCAGCCCTTGTACCAGACCATCCTGCAAGCGATCGGCAGGAGAATAGCCCACTCCAGCTTGCAAAAAAGTTTTGTAAGGTTGGTGAGTTAGGTTTGCATCGTCGATTTGTAGGGTTCCGGTATCAGCTTTGAGCAACCCCGCACAGAGCAACAACAAAAGCTGTTGACCGCTACCTTCCAGACCTGCCAAGCCAATCACTTCGCCATGATGCACTGCCAAATCAGCGATCGCTAGCGTTTGGCGATCGTCCCCAAAGTGAACAGCGGTTAACTGCAAAACAATTCCTGCTTGTCGCGTTTGAGGCTTCAGCGGCAGCGCCAATTCTCGCCCAAACATCAGGTCGATCAACTGGCTGTCGGGTGCCGGAATGGGTAGATTTCCCATCACTTTTCCGTGGCGTAACACCGTCACCTCATTACACAATGCTTCCACATCTGCGAGCTTATGAGAGACAAAAATTACCGATTTTCCTTCAGCGGCGAGTTGCTTCATTGCGGCAAAGAGCGCCGTTTTTTGGTCAGCCGAAATGCCCGTTGTCGGTTCATCCAAAATCAGAGTTTTCACGCCCAACGAGAGTAGGCGCAAAATCTCTAACTGCTGGCGTTCTCCCACCGTCAGATCGCTCACCTGACGGTGAATCTCTAAGTCAAAGTTGAACTGGACAGCCAAAGAGGTCAGGTTTTTGGCTGCTTGACGACGATTGATAAACAGTCCGCCGGGTCTGCCTGCCATAAAGTTATCTAACACCGACAGGGGCGGGAAATCCAGCGGGTCTTGGTGCAACATGCCGACCCCAACCTGAATAGCATCAGCAGGCGTGCGAATTTCAACCGGAATGCCGTTCAGAAGCACCTGACCGCGATCGCGCCCAATAAACCCGCTCAGCACCTTCACCAGCGTACTTTTGCCAGCCCCATTTTCGCCCAACAGCCCATGAATCGTGCCTGCTGCCACCCGCAAAGACACGTCTTCATTCGCCTGGACGGTGCCAAACCGCTTTGAAATATCGACCAGTTCAACGTGCATAGGGCAGTTGCTAGATTAGGAAAGTTCTGAGGAAGAATGTCATGCCGCCCTCATCCTAAATCCCTCTCCCTGGGGAGAGGGGCTTTGAAGTTAGCGCCTATACCCCTTAATAAGAAGAACTTTCGGATATTTCTGGTTCCCTCTCCTCATGGGAGAGGGCTAGGGTGAGGGTCTTAGATAGTTGAGAAAATTCACCTTTCACCTCTCGCCGCTCCTACTTGCTTGATCCTTGCATTCCAGCCAGGAGTTGGGGCATGTACCAAATCTGCTGATCGGTTGCCTTTTCTCCCGCTTTAAGAAACGGCGTGCCGTCTTGATAATTCAGCGCACCTTTGTAAAGGTCAATGCTGCCGTCGCCCATGCCTTTGATGAACTCAGCCATCATGGGGGCTTTGTCGCCTAGCGCTTTGCCATCCATGAACCCAATCATAGACTCCGCTCCGTTCAGATCCTTAAAGTTGGGGGCTATCCAAACAAACTCGTTGGGCATCTTACCCGCGATCGCCGTATTAACGGCAGTCGTATAGGACGGCACCCAATTGTAGAACGGCACACCCAGGCAAATATCGGGGGCAAGATCGCAACCCGTCCTCAAATCGTAGTGAACAAACTTCACCTTTTTACCCGCTTGGGCGGCTTTTTTGCCCTGTACAGCCACTTCAGGCGTATCAATGCCTGACATCACCACGTCATAGCCGCCATTATAAAAATCATCGGCAACCTTCGTTGGGTCAAGGGTTTTGCCTGGAATGTTGAACCAGAACCCAATCCAGGTGACTTTAAATTGCAAATCTTTGGCATCTTTTTTGCGGTAAGTCTCCCAGCAGTGTTTCGCCCCCAAGTAAGCAGCCGACACATAACGACGGGTTTCATCGTTAATTAAGGGTCCCACATAGCCAATTTTTCCGGTCTCACTGCCAAGGGCAGCGGCACAACCTGCCATCATCTTGCCGTATTCCATCCGCCCCATGATGTTGCCAAGATTGGGCTGATTTTTGAAGTTTTTGCCTTCTTTCCAGGCATAGTCTCCAGAGGCGTGAATGATTGGCACGTCTGCATGTTTTTTTGCCGTTGTCAGGGCATCGTCTTTAAAATCGTCGGAATTAAAGATGATCATTTTCGCCCCTTTAGAAATCAGGTCGTCGGCAACCTGAGACCCAGTGACATTGGGGCGATCGCCGGGATTTACCTTATCCACATACTCCAGCTTAATCCCCAAATTTTTGGCAACTTGCTCCATGCCTTCGTAGTGCGCTTGGTTCCAACCGCCATCATTTTTTGGACCGACAATCACCAACCCCACCGTAAAATCTTTGGTGCCTGCTGTGGGCGAGGGGGCAGTGGTTTGAGTCGGCGGAGTGGGGCTACTACAGGCACTTAAAATGGCTGCCAGCGAGGCAATATGCCAAAAGCGCTTGATGATAAAAGTCGGGTGAGTCAAGGAGGAGAAGAGTAGGCTAAAACGATTCATTTTTTTATTCACTTTCACACTGAGAGTAGTCAGGGGTTCATTAGCAGAGTAGAAGATTCCAAGGGCAACGCGAAGGAACACGCTGCTGAAGCTGGCAAAAATACAAACGGTTTTGTTCTATTAAGGCGATCGCTCAGATCAAAAAATGTATCCTAAATAACACTTCGGCAATTTCTCTCCATAGGGCACCTCAAAACTCTGGCTACTCCTTTTTAGATGAAATCAGGGAATTCTAAATGCAGAATCGCTACTCTGGAAATAGCATCGTCATTTTAAAAGTCTGCCAACAACTAAGGCACACCCAATCCTATGTCTAAGAACTTAATTCCTGAAAACGACTTGCTTGAATCGGCTCCTCATATGGACATTGATCAATGGCTTGAACGTCTGCGCCACAGAGATCGCGCCCTTTATAACTCAATGGCGCTAGAAGTTTGGTCGATCGCCCGCACCATGGACAACTTAATTCCAGGCTTTTGGAACCGCTTTATGGAAAACCGCCAAACCGCGCTCAAACAATTTGTCATTCAACAGAAGAGAGAAGGGAATAGGGAATAGGTTACAGGTGCCGGGTGTCGGGTTTCAGGGCTAGCTTCCAACGTTTATCCGTACTCTCGTCATTCGTAATTTGTCATTCGCAACTCGCTATTTGTTATTCGTCACTCCTTAAAATGAATTCCACATCGACCCTTTCAGTTTGGCAACAGCTTAAAAACCGCGAAATCACCTGTGAAGAAGCGCTGCGGTGGCTCGTGGATGAAGATGGCACCGTCACCCTTAGCTTATTGGATGTGGAGGTCAGCTATCGCTTTTTGCGAGAGTTTCCCGATCGCACAACGCTGCCACCCCTGCTGCCGCTATTGCTGTGGCAAAACTGCTTTTATCTCGGCTGTCCGGTGCCCGTTTCGCTGGATACAATTCGGCAGTTGAGCGATCGCACCTTTACCAATATCAAAATCATTCCGGTTACCGACAAAAGCTACACCACTTGGTATCGCACCCAAAACATCGATGCCAATCGCCTCAGTTCTCAGCCGTTCATCAATCCCCTGACGGGGGAACATGAGCAGGAAAACATTAGCGAGATTACCCGTGAACTGCTGGCAAAAGCCGTCGATCAAATTGGGCGGATTAAAACCATCATTTCGGGGGCATTGCGGAACCGTGCCAGCGATATTCATCTGGAACCCACAACGGAGGGTTTGCGAATCCGCTATCGAATCGACGGCATTTTGCGAGACATTACCCTCTTGCCGCCAGAGATTAGCCGACGGGCGATCGTGGCACTCAAAGTCATGGCAGATATGGATATTGCCGAAAGTCGCCGTCCCCAAGATGCCCGAATTGGCGACAAATACACTAGCGGCTCGGAATCCGATTTGGGGCTGGATATGCGGGTTAGTACCCTGCCCTGCGTCGGCGGTGAAAAAGCGGTGATTCGCCTGTTGCCGCGCGAAAATCCGTTTGCTGGCATGAATGAATTGGGCTTTAGCGATCGCACCCTCACCATTTATAAAGGCTGGCTGAAGCAACCCCAAGGCATGATTATTTTCACTGGACCCACTGGTTCCGGCAAAACTAGCACCCTGTACACCAGCCTCCAAACCGTTGCTACCGAATATGTGAATGTGGTGACTGTGGAAGATCCGGTGGAATACATTTTGCCCCGGATTACTCAAACCCAAGTGCATGAACTGGCGGGAATGACCTTTGCCGCAGGGCTGCGTGCCATCTTACGGCAAGACCCCGACATCATTATGCTAGGGGAAATTCGCGATCAAGAAACGGCTGAAACTGCCTTCCGCGCAGCGCTCACGGGACACCTGGTACTCACCACACTCCACACCAATGATGCCGCCAGTGCCATTCCCCGGCTCAAAGATATTGGTCCCGATCCGGGTTTGATTAGCGATGCCTTGCTGGGGATTGTGGCGCAGCGCTTGGTTCGCAAAGTTTGCCTCCATTGTGCTGCCCCTTACATGCCCACGGAGTCTGATTTGAAACTGCTGGGCATTCATCCAGAAGAGGCAAAACCGGAGGAATGGCGGGTGGGCAAGGGCTGCGCTCGCTGTTTTCACTCTGGCTATTCGGGGCGGGAGGCAATTATCGAACTGCTGGATGTGGATGATACGCTGCGGCAGATTATCTATGAAGGCACTATGACCCAGATGTATCGCTATCTGGCAGAGTCGGGGTTTGAGTCGTTTCGGATCGCCGCGATCGCCAAAGTCACCAGCGGCATCACCACGATTCAAGAAGTGCTGCGCGTTTTGCCCCACAGCGCCATGAGTCGCCGCTCTGTTAATCTTTGATAATCTCTATTTTTACGAAACATGTTTACATCGCTGCCAGAAATTACGGTTGAGGAATTGGCGACCCTGTTGACGGCAGAGGGCGATCGCCCTTTTATCTATCCCCAAATGCGGATCTCTCCTCATGCAACCCTGAGATCGCCCCTTCAACTTATGCCTAACCGCGATCGCTCCTTTTCAGGCTTCGTCCTAATGCTTCGATCGCTCAGCTACGTTGCCTTCCAGAAGCTCATTTGTTCTTTTATTGTCCCAGTACGTTAGTCCAAAACTACCCACTTTAGTGGGAGGCTTTAGCTGCTACACACCTCTAAGAAGAGTTTAACGCCGCCCAGAGATGGTAGGTTTGACGAAAAACGTCATGGCAGAGCAACGCAAAGGGAGCCACACGGTTAGCCGCTTGACCGTGCATCTTGTCTGGGTCACGAAATATCGCTACCACGTCCTGAAAGGGGAGATTCAAACAGGGCAATCGCATCTTATTGAGCCAAGAGTGTGAGGAGGTAGGTATTGTCCCATCCTGCTTTGAGCCGCTTGGCTTTTATTCCCCCTTTGGCGGTCTTGTCTTGGCTCAACAGATTGAGCGCGATATGACGAATCAGCGCCATATTTTCAGGAGCATGGTCTTTGCGAATGCGACACTCATCCTCCCTGAAAGCGACATCTAATACCCAGTGCAAGCAGTTCTCGACCTGCCAATGGGAGCGTACTGCGTCAGCGAATTGGGTAGCAGAACTCTTCCAACTCAGAATATAGTAGCGTTGTTCAATCGTCGTCTTGCCATTTAACTTGCGTTCTGATTCGACCAACCCAATCCGGGTCAGTCCTGCCCATTGAGCCGCATTCGCCAGATACTGCACGTGTCCTAAAATCCAGTGTCGCCGAATCTCGGTGCGCCCGTGGTTACTCGTGAGACTTTGACAAAAGTCATACTCAATGTCTGCAAAGTCAGTGCGACGAGCGTGTTCAAACACTTGCACGACATCTTCATGTAAGTTGCCTTGGTTGCCCTTGAGTGCCAACACATAGTCGGCTTGTTGCGCCACAATCTGCTGGGCAATCTCTCTCTGGCAGCCCATCGCATCAATCGTCACGATGCAGCCTTCAATTGCCAAAACCTTCAACAATTCTGGAATAGCGGTAATCTCATTTGATTTATCCTCAACTTTACGTTGTCCGAGCACCAGTCGATTTGTGGTTGCCCAGGCGCTGACCATGTGGATAGCAGCTTTGCTCTCGCTGCGGTCATAGGAGTGGCGCAATGTTTTGCCATCAATGGCGATCACTTGTCCTTGACTCAGGTGGCTCACGGCTTCGATCCAACTCAAAAAACTGGCTTGCAGTTGCTNGCAGTTGCTCTGGCTTCAGTCGTGCAAATACTCGTCCAAAGGTGTCATGAGATGGAATGCCATTGGGCAACACGAGAAACTGCTTTAACCATTCCAACTTGGCATTGCCATAATTCTCAATCTCAACCCAGCTATCGGCTCCACAAATCACCGCACAAATCGTGATTGCAATCAGATTGATCAACAAATGCTCTTTTGTCCGCTCAAGGCGTGGGTCTTCGACGCTGGCAAAATGGTTGAGTAATTGGGCATAGGAATGAGTTTGAGTAGACATCGCAAGCTGTTGATTCTTAGGGACTTCCCTAATCTCTCACTTCTGCCTCGTTCCCATACTCAAATTAGATGCGATTGCCCTACAATACCTGTAAAAGTTTGCAAATTTTTCTAGTTTTAATTATGCATCTTATGAAGAATTCTCTTTCCAGACTTGTGAATACTAGGATGTTTTTGCTATTTGCTGGAGCGATCGCCATATTTTTTTCAGAGGTTGGGCTAGCCGCGATCGCTTTGAAAAGCAATGCAAATGCGTCTGCTGCATCCACATCTACACCAACTTCTGCTCCTGTCAATTACACAAGGTTTGCAGATTGGTGTACCAATCAATTATCCTTGCCTACTTCTAGTCAGCACACGGTTCGCTTGCTAATGGGCATTGCAAACACAGCCGATTGTCAAGAAGCCGAGCAGCAGCTTACTAATCAGACGGCGCTTTTTTTAGGAGGTAGCGAGGTCACCGATTTGAGTCCGCTTGCATCCCTACCTAATCTCAAAACGCTCATTCTCAGTAACAATAAAATTTCTGATCTCAAGCCCTTAAATCGTTTAACGAACCTTACTTGGTTATCTTTGGATGCCAACCAAATTTCTGATTTACGCCCTTTAGTATCGCTGACGAATTTGCGAACCCTACTTTTAGATACGAATAAGATTGTAGATTTAAGTCCCCTAGAACCCTTAACAGAGTTAACCAGCCTGTTAGTTTATGGTAATCAAATTGCAGATATCAGCCCTTTAACTTCTCTCAAAAAACTAGAAGCACTTGCGATATACAATAACCAAATTTCTGATTTACGCCCTTTATCTTTACTAATAAACTTACGAATTTTGTCACTTTATGATAATCAAATTGAGGATTTAAGTCCGCTTAAGCTGTTAACTAATTTAAGAACTTTAGTATTATTTGAGAATAAAATCTCCAATCTAACTCCTTTAGAAAACTTGATTAACCTTGAATCTTTAACTCTGTTTGAAAATCAAATATCTGATATTAGCCCACTTAGGTCGCTAGTGAACCTGCGCGATTTAATACTTGGAAATAATCCAATTTCAGATATTAGTTCTTTGAGTACACTAACCAATTTGAAATCTTTGTCATTATTTAACACACGAGTTGCGGATATTAAATCCATCAGCGCGATCGCCCCACTAACTCAACTCGATCTCTATAACACTCGCGTAACGGATGTTAGCGCCCTAAAAACACTGCCCAACTTGAAAGAGTTAGATTTACGAAGAACACCTTTGATCAAGCGAGTTTGCCCGATCAAACCGATATCTGGGTGTCGTTTGTAGTGAAGGCAATAGTTTGATTAGTATTCAGGAATGGCATGGAGCCTATCAAGCTGCAAAATCGAGGATGGTGCAGTAGCGCGTTAAAGTCAGTATCAATCTTTGCAATCGCTTTATATAATGTTGGATTGAGTTTTAAGGCTTGATGTAGATAGTGTAATGCGGTTTCTAAGTCGCCTAATAAAGCATAGCAGCGAGCTTTATTATACCAGGCATCTGGATGATTAGGTTTAATTTGCAGGCTTTGGTCAAAACTTGCGATCGCATCTTCATAGTGTCCTAGTTTTTTTAATACGGTTCCTCGATAATTTAAGGCATAGTAACACTTGGAATTAAGTGCCAGCGTTTTATCTAGACTAGCTAACGCTGCATATTGATAGCCCAAATTTGCGAGTACTTTACTCCGGTGATACCACGCTTTGTAGTCTTCCGGTGTAATTTCAACAACTCGATTGAAACTGGTGAGTGCTTCTTCGTAACGCTGCAAAAATATTAGAGCATTGCCCCGGTTGTACCAAGCTTGGGCATTTTTGGGAGTGAGTTGAATAGTTTTATTGAAGCTGATTATAGATTCTTCGTAGCACTTTAAACTGGCTAACGCGATCGCTTGTCCATGCCATGCCAGTGAGTAATCTGGATTGATTTTAATTGCCTGGTCAAAATTAGCGATCGCTTCACGATATTGCCCTAAATGTTCTAAAGCATAGCCGCGATAAGTCCAGACTTCGTAAAGATCGGGCTGATTTGCCAAAAGCGCATCATAGCGGACAAGGGCAGCCTCTAAAGAATGTGGGCAAACTGGATGTGGACTGTGATGCTGATCTTCGGAGTATTGATCTTGTCCCATAAAGCACCCATCACCGTAGTATGTTTCCCTAGAGTTGGTAAACGACACTACAAACTATCTGAAGATTGTGCGAAGAAGAGAAAAAGTGTGGAGTGGCGGAATACGGAGTTCTGGGGTTTGAGAGCTGAGCAAAAGGAAAACAACCTATTCAATTAAAACTGACAGACTACTAGATGCTGACTAAACAGTTGAGCAACTCGCACGATCGCTGATAATCAAAAGGATGAAGCAGCCCCATTGGGAGAAATCTTGTGAGCGATCGACGATTTAAACTCTCTGTCTTTCTATTAACCTGCGCCATCACACTATCCACATTTCTTACTGGATGTGACCTGCCCCAAGTGAGCGCAGAGCAACGGATATTTCTTGACCTATCGCTTGATTTTTTGAGTAGCTACACGTTGCCCAAGCAAAAATTTCAAGATACGCCCGTCGGTGGTTTATCTGCTCTCACCTACGATCGCCAGCGAAATCTGCTGTATGCCATCTCTGACGATCGCAGCGAATTAGCTCCCGCGCGATTCTATACGCTGAAGCTGAACTTGGATGCTGCTAACCCTAAAACACCCAAAATTAAACAAATTGATGTTACGGGTGTCACGTTCATCACCGATGAAGCGGGGCAGCCCTATGCTAAAGGAGAAGTTGACCCTGAAGGGATTGTATTGTCTTCGTTGGGAACGCTGTTTATTTCGAGTGAAGGAGTTGCTAATAAGGGAATTGCCCCGTTTGTGCGGGAGTTTGACCTGAAAACTGGGAAATGGAAACGAAGCTTGCTCATCCCCGATCGCTACCTTCCTAAAACCGAAGACGGCAAGCAAACCCAGGGCGTGGGTGATAACTTGGGCTTTGAATCTTTGACACTCAATATGAGCGGGGGCAATACCGTTGCGATTGAACCTTTTCGCCTATTTACGGCAACCGAATCGGCGCTAGTGCAAGATGCTAGCCCAGAGCATCCCCAGCAAGGAGCCAGCCGCAACCGCGTTTTGCATTACTCCCTTGATCCAACTTATTCTCTCCTGCTGTCTGAACACCTCTATGAAATGGCTCCGCCGCCAGAAGGTGCCCTGTATCATGGGTTGACCGATATGTTGGCGATCGACCAGGGAGGGCATTTTATCAGCCTAGAGCGATCGTTTGGCAGCAATGGTTTTGGCGTGAAGCTATTTCAACTGGCAATGGGCAGTGCTAGCGACACCTCAACTATTGAAAGTTTAAAAGGGCAAATTCCGGGAGTGCAGCCTATTCGTAAAAAGCTGCTGCTTGACCTGAATCAGTTAGGCGTTCCCCTCGATAATTTAGAAGGCATTGCATTTGGACCTCAACTGCCCGATGGGAGCCAAAGCTTACTCCTCATCAGCGACAACAACTTTAGTGATCAGCAGGCAACCTTATTCTTCCTATTTCGGATTAAGGGAATTCGTTAAACAGAGAAAGACAATAAAAACAGCTAGATCATAAAATGTAAAGATAAGATACGGTCTGTTAACGTTCAGAAACTTATATTTAGCAGCATGTTACGTTCTAGCGTAATGTTTTCTTTATATTTGATAGGCTGTACTTTAGGGAAAAACCCAGCCTAGTTCGTGATTCAAAGCAGAGGTATCGCATGCAGGCAAACTCTGATCAGCCCAATATTGCCGATTATCCGCTGCAACTCTTGCTGTTTATTGATAAACGACCGAGTTCTAGAGAGCAGGTTCAGCAGATTCGCACTGCTCTAAAGGAGTTACGAAGAGAGTGCGAATTTGAACTTCAAATTATTGATGTGAGTGAACAGCCTTATTTAGCTGAGTATTTTCGCCTGATTACCACACCCGCTTTGCTAAAAATCTACCCAGAACCTCGTCAAACGCTTGCAGGTAGTACTTTAGTGCAGCAGTTGCAACATTGGTGGATTGATTGGCAGCGCTCTGTGGCAGAATACTCGGCAACAGCTTTGACAACTGCGGATTCTGGGGTGGTGGAGGTGCGATCGCTCAAGCAAACCCTGGCGCTTGAAATTGCCGCTGCCACTCCTCCAAACGGAGATAGCATAGCGATACCATTTGGCAATACACCTATCACAAATTTAGATTCGCCTCTAGCGATTGAAGGAGAGCAGGTTTCTACTTTACGAAGTCTTAAGGATGCATTTGATAGTTCAGCTTCATTTAATTTAGTCACGCGATCAACCGAGTTAATTCGGCTGTCGGATGAAGTCTTTCGGCTGAAACGCGAAAAAGAGGAACTAGAGCATCAGCTTCAATTTAAGGATCAAATTCTGGCAATGTTGGCGCATGATTTACGCAATCCTTTGACCGCGACCTCGATCGCTTTGGAGACGTTAGAACGGGACTGTAATCCTAAAGATGGGATAGAGCGCCTAACGCCCCAATTAACAGCTCGGTTACTAAACCATGCGCGCACTCAAACACGGGTGATCGATCGCATGATTACGGATGTTTTGCAGGCAGCACGCGGCATCGGTTCCGATGCTCGCATCCATCCCCATCGGCTTGATTTGGGGGCGTTATGCTTAGAGGTATTAGATGATTTGCAAGATCGTTTTCAAGAAAAATCTCAACAGGTTGAAAAAGATATTCCTTCAGATTTGCCCATGATCTTGGCAGATGGAGAACGGATTCGCCAAGTTCTAACAAATCTGCTCGACAATGCGGTGAAGTACACGCCACCCGGCGGCACCATTCAGCTTGCCGCACTACATCGCACCACGCAAAAAGTACAAGTTAGTGTGGGAGACAATGGACCCGGCATTCCTCCTGAAAATCAAGAACGAATTTTTGAGGAACGCTTTCGCCTCAAGCGAGATGAAGGCAAGGAAGGATACGGGATTGGGCTGTCTCTGTGTCAGCGAATAATTCGCGCTCACTATGGGCAAATTTGGGTGGATTCCACTTCAAATCAGGGCAGTTGCTTTCATTTCACGCTGCCCGTATTTCGGAAGTAATCCAAATCGGCAAGAGGTAACAGTTGCCGTAAATAATTTATGCTTCCAATCACAAAATTGTGACTTAAGCTAAGCGATTGCCGCTGAATAGGGCATCCTTTTGCCAAAGTTCAATCTGAAATGCTGATTCTCTTGTGAAGCGATCGCAGTTGTTTTCTACTTGATTTAGCCATCCACCTACCGAAAGTCCAAATCTAGAGCAACCCTTTGCCAAAAGTCCAAACAATGGATATAAGCCTACCTTATAACTCAAAAATACACCATCGTGGAAGGGATAAGTTGTCCAAAAGTTAGAAACTTTCTTATTAAATAGGAGTTACGCATTGACAAAAGTGGCAAGGTCTGTGGTCAGGGAGCAATCGGTTTGGCAAGGTTTTCCAAAATGAACTGACGAATCACAGGCACAAATAACTGACGCGACACCTGATACAGATTATCAATCAAGCCTTCAACTC
>QBMH01000258.1 GCA_003249025.1 Leptolyngbya sp.
TCAAATAGAGAACCCTCCTACCTTACTTTTTCTACCAGCGATAAATCAGCCCTGCCTCTTTGAAAGGGGTTGACCACTGCCACCTTGCCGCACCAAAATCAGTTCTGCGGCAATGCTAACGGCGATTTCTGCGGGCGTGAGTGCGCCAATATCTAGACCGATTGGTGCATAAATAGCTGCTAGTTTTTGTTTGGAAATATCTGTTTCAAGCGCTTGATAAACTTGCTTTACTCGATTTTGACTGCCGATCATGCCGATATACTCACAGGGCAATTCACGGCTGAGCAGAGCTTGCAGAGCATTCAGATCGTATCGATAGCCACGGGTGACAAGCGCGACAAATAACTGTAAACGCTGGGTGAGGTGCGCCAGAGTTTCTGTGATTGACTCGTTGAAAATGTGAGCGGCTTGGGGATAGCGATCGCGGTTTGCCCACTCTGGGCGATCGTCCTGCACTGCAACTTGAAATCCAATTAAATGGACAACTGTGGCAAGCTGTTCCCCTACATGTCCTGCGCCCACAATCAGCAGCAGGGGAGGAGGTTGAAGGGTTTCGGTAAATGTGTGGAGTGCGGAGTGCGGCACAGGCGAGGAGTGAGGGGTGATGAGGTGCGGAAGTAAAGAAGAGGTGAGCGGAGTGACCAGGGTTATGGAGTGTCCGGCTTCGAGATGGCTGAGAATTTGATAGACGAGGGCGATCGCCCAGGCTCCAGACCAACGCTCAACTAAAACTTGCATTATGCCACCGCATACCCCCTGAGTCTCCCGTTGAAGAGAACCGGATAGATCAATCTCTACTACTTGTTTCGCGCCCGTTGTTAACACAGTCATTGCTTGTTGAATAACTTTCGCTTCTCCAGCACCACCGCCAATGGTGCCAAAGATGTGGCTATTCCCCCAGATCATCATCTTGGCTCCCACCTCACGCGGAACAGATCCTTTAATGGAAATGATGGTTGCCAAGGCGATCGGCTCAGTCTCTAAAATTTGAACCAAATGGCGATAAAAGTCATAGGTCATAGGGCATCAATTCTGCTTACAGCGGTTTTCACTGGTCTTCGCTACACTCCTCGACCCATCCACTCTTCACGCAGACACAACTGTTGCGGGGATCAGAATGAGATCACTCCTGAAATCTGAAGGATATGATTTCCCCATAGCGCGGTCTCTTCATCATCGTTAATGTGTGGAAAGGGCAATGTACTGAAATAATGGATGCTGGACTATTATTGCTGATTGCCAAGCGGCATTGTTGCTATGAAGCTGCGTTCGTTTTTGTCGGGTCTAATTATCGTCGTAGTTGCGCTGTTGCTGCTGGGCGTGGGTGGATTTTATTGGATTATTGCCCAAAGTCCTCTGGGCTTGCTGACTCAGGGCGCAGAAAATCCCCCCAGTGCCGCCATATTTGTGCCAAAGCAAGCGCCTGCGATGGTATCGCTGCTGGTCAACCCAGATAAGTTGAAGCAGTTGCGGCAGGTGGTGGCGCGCCCTGAAAATCGACGTAAGGCACGCCAAGAGTTAAACCAGTTTAAGCAAAGCCTATTGGCAAATACCGGGCTGGAGTATGAGCGGGATGTGCAACCCTGGCTAGGCGATGAAATCACGATCGCCCTGACCACCTTAGATTTTGATCGCGACCCGTTGAACGGCAAGCAACCTGGCTATTTACTCGCGATCGCCACCAAAGACCCAGAGCGATCGCGAGAATTTTTACAGTTGTTTTGGCAAAAACGGGCGATCGCAGGCAGTGATCTAAATTTTGAGCAATACCAAGGCGTAAAGCTAATCTATGCCGCTGTGCCAACCGGAGAAAAAGATGCAGACGCAGCGCCCAAAAAGGATAAACGAAAAAACTCTAATACTCTTCCCTCTTTCCTCTTCCCTCTTCCCTCCCTCTCCAGCGCCGTTGTCGGCGACCAATTTGTCCTGTTTGCCAATCATCCTAAAGTGCTGCGCGATGCCATTACCAATGTGCAAGCCGTAGACCTGAACCTGAGCAACGCCAAATCTTATGCTCAAGCGCTGGAGACATTAACGCAGCCCCGGATTGGGCTGACAGTGGTCAACTTGCCACAATTATCTGCTTGGTTGGAGGGATCTGCCCCTGAGCCAGGGGTTAAAGCGACCGGAAAGACTCAAGCTGTACTCACTTTAGATAAAAAGCAGGACGCGATTGAACCGAAGTATCAAACACTCGCGATCGCCCTGGGACTTAACCCGCTCGGCTTGATGGCAGATACCGCTTTATTAACGGCTACTGGCACAGTTACACCGAGCAAGCCATCCTTGACTCAATCAGTGGCAGCACTGCAATATCTGCCCGCCGCTAGCCCGTTCTCCTTGTCAGGAACCCATCTAGATCGCGCTTGGAGCCGTCTTAGCACCGATGTGGCAAGCTATCAGGTACTCTCTAAACTGCTTAACCAACCGATAGATGCGGTGCGATCGCGCTGGCAGCTTGATCTCGAAAAAGACGTGTTTAGCTGGGTCAAAGGCGAGTATGCCCTGGGCTTATTGCCCAATTTCACAGTTGAATCTACTGCCAAAGCAAAAAACAAAAAACAATCCACTGCACTCCGAACTCTGAACTCCCTTCCTAATGATTGGATTTTCGTTGCTCAGCGTTCAACTGGAGAGGCGAATCAGGCGATCGCCCATCTAGATGACCTCGCCAAAACCCAAGGCTTGAGCGTGGGTTCGCTGCCCTTGGGTGATCAAACCGTGTCTGCCTGGACTCGGCTTAGCCCCAGCAAAAACCAGAATCAGGCGAAAACCTTGCAGGCAGACGTTCAGGGCGTTCACACCACAGTTGGCAACTATGAACTGTTCACCACTTCAATTGAAGCAATGGATCGGGCACTTCAAGCCAGCAGTAATTCCTTGAAAACCAGCGATCGCTTTGAACAGGCGATCGCGCCCTTGTTGCAGCCTAACAATGGCTATGTTTATCTCGACTGGCTCCAAGGAAAAGCAATTTTAGAACGCCAATTCCCAATCCTAAAAATCATTGAACTAGCTGGAAAACCCCTATTCAACCATTTGCAATCATTGAGCTTGACCAGTTACGGCATCGAATCTGGAGTCCAGCATAGCGGCGTTTTTCTCAAGCTAGAGTAAGCGCGATTCTCCACGGGAGAGTCTGCAAGGTATCGCTCAAAGGTGATTTGTGAGCCAGCAGCGATCGTCATGGGGTCAGTCTCTAACCAATCGATAATGGTATCGTACTCCACAACAAAGGAGAAAATAGATGAATCAATGTCCCCTGGTGTGGGTTGTGATTGGGGTTGCGGGATCAGGAAAAACGGTGGTGGGGCGGTTGCTCTCTCAGCAGCTAGAGTGCGATTTTTTGGAGGGCGATCGCCGTCATCCACTGCCAAACATCCTCAAAATGGCTTCCCATATTCCCCTGCAAGATAGCGATCGGCAACCGTGGCTTTTAGCAATAGAAGATGATATTCGACGAGCGATCACTCTTAAACGCGAAACAGTTTTCACTTGTTCTGCACTCAAACAATCCTACCGAAAACAACTCACCGCCACAGGACGAGTTCAACTGGTGTGGCTGAATGTGCCTGAAACAGAATTAGAACGCCGACTGACCCAACGGGCAAATCACTATATGCAGCTTGAAATGCTTCGCAGCCAAATTGCCGCCTTTGACCCGATGCACCCGGAAGAAAATGCCATTATCGTTAATGGATTGCTATCACCAGTTGAGATTGTCAATGAATTGCTGAGTGCTGCCATTGAACTGTTTCCCAACCTGAAAAAATTTTGGTGGCAGCGGTGCTATGAATAAACTTGTATTCTATATCGCAGCGTACACTGAGTCAGCTTCTTTACAACCCATCTGACTTCTCAAACACCCTTTTCTACCTTGCACTCGCAACAACCGTCCTTTTCTTCAAGTTATGTCAGAGGTGCTTTAGCGCGATCGCGCCATTCTGTCCGCCAAAGCCAAAGCTGAGGCAGAGGGCATGATCCAGTTGGGTAGAGCAGGTTTGGGTGACAAAATTCAGGTCAAAGTCTGGATGCTGCAAGCCCACATTGGGCGGCAATTGTTGATGCCTGAGAACCATCAGACAAAAGGCGGCACCTATGGCACCAGATGCGCCGATCGTGTGTCCGGTTGCGCCTTTGGTAGAGCTAACTGGGGCATTCGGCAAAAGCTGCTGAATTAATGCCGCTTCGTTGCGATCGTTGAGTTGAGTGGCGGTGCCATGGGCGTGGATGTAGCCAATATCGGCAGGAATTAAACCACTGCGATCGAGGCATTGTTTGACCGCGATCGCAGCCGCTCGACTATTCGGTTCTGGGGCGCTGATGTGATACCCATCCGCAGTGAAGCCCCATCCCACAATCTGACCATAGGGTTTGACTTGGCGCTGTTCGGCTAACTCAGCGGACTCCAACACCAACACGGCACCGCCTTCACCCAAAACCAGTCCCTTGCGATCGCGATCAAATGGATACGCTCCTGTTTTTGCTAAAGCGCCCATTTTGCGAAATCCAGTTAAGGTTAGCGGTGTGATCGGAGTTTCTACGGCTCCTGCAATCACGCGATCGCACTGTCCCGTTCTGACCAATTCATAGGCTTGCGCGATCGCCCATAAGCCAGTGGCACAGGCTGCCATCGGAGACAGCACTGGAGCCTGAGTGCCAACCAGTCGAGCCGCCGCGATCGCGGCACCGTTTGGTAAAGTATTCAGCCAATCCAGCAGCCGATCATTTCGGTAATGTCCCTGATCAGCTTGCCTTGTCAGAGTTTCCCACTTTGCCTGATTTCCTCGGCTAGACCCAATTACCACACCGCAGTCAATCAAAGGCGGCTGCAATCCTGCATCCTTAATTGCAGCGAAAACAACTTGTTTCGTTAACGCGGTTAGGGCGATCGGCTGGGTGTCAATCAGTGCAGCAGGGAACGGATCGAGATCCCAAAAAAGCTGATGGAATCTAATTCCAGATCTGCCGGCTAGCAAATGCTGCCAAGTTGATTGCAGGGAACCAAGAGCAGAAACCAGCCCAATTCCCGTAACTACAACCTCTTTATTCATAAGCGAAATCGCAGCAAAACCTTCAAGTGGGCAAAAACATCAGTTCACCCCTTTGCTGCTGATCTTTTACTTTGCTCACTTAGCCTTTTTTAAATCTCCGCCGCTGATCACTTTAATCGACTCAATGCGATCGCCCTGCTGGATCTTATCCACGGTTTCCATGCCTTTCGTCACATAGCCAAACACTGCATAGTCACCATCTAGAAAGCTTAAGTCGGTCAGCGCAATATAAAATTGCGACGATGCAGAATCCGGTAGAGAAGAACGCGCCATTGCGATCGCGCCACGAGTATGACGAAGTTTGGGTTTTACAGAGATACCCGCTGTTCCAAAGGTTTGAGAATAAATCGGCTTATCCGCGCCTACAGGCTTAATTTCTAGAGGAATGTAACGAGGTTTAGACGTGGCGGGATCAATAAAGCTGCCAGTTCCCAACCGCTCAGACGGGAAATTAGTATCCTTACTTTGTGGATCGCCCCCTTGAACAACAAACGGTTGAGGCTCACGCACAACCCGATGAAAAACCAAGCCCGTGTAGACTCCTTTTTGTGCCAAGTCAACAAAGTTTCCTGCGGTTATTGGGGCGTTTGTGCCGTCTACTTCAATTGTGATCGGCTCCCCTTTCACAACCATCTCAATGGTTGCCTTACCCTCCAGTTTTGGCAAGTTAGTCGGTTGCGTACCCGCTGCGATCGCCGCTGGGGTATCCATTGGACTTGATGCCGGACTTGCCGATGCTTCAGTGGTTACCTGAGATGAACAACCCACGAGCGTCAAAGCACCTAAAACTAGAAAAAATGACAAAAAACGTCGAAAAACCTTCATAATCGCTACCCAATTACCAAATCCTACCAATTCATCCGAAACTGAGTGAATCTCAATCTACAAGCCCAGTCTGAGTCTACTTGAGAGTCTGAAAACGTTCACAGACGCTTTTATCTGACTACAGCCCTTCCAGTGGAACACCCAAGAAGCGCGCTAAATCGGCTCCTTGATTTTCTAGTGCGGAAAGCGCCAACGGTTGTCCCACTCGGGTTAAGGGCACATCTCGTAGCCCTTTGACGCGCAAATACAAGGATCGTTTTGGATTAATCCCTTCTCTCAAATCTACTCGAATCGCCTGAACATCATCAGTCTTGCAGGTCACTTCAATCTGACGATTTTTTCCAGGGAATCCCCACCGAAAAATTTTGATTTGCCCTGTGGCGCGATCGAACTCGTTATAGCCACCGCCCACATCCCACAAAATTGTCAACCATAGGTACAGCGCAAACAAGGTGCCTAAAGTACCATAAAAGCCCATTGCAATCCCTTGAGGAATAAAAATCAAACGGGTCGGATCGGAAAATGGGAGTAAGTTTACTTTGAGATAGCTCGAAATGCCAGCTAGCAGAAACCCCACTCCCCCAATGGTGACAACAGCGGCGGATAAGTAGTTGCTGGCGCGGCGAGAACCAACCACAGTCTGCCGTAGGAGTTGCTGTTCTTTAGACGGTGTTTGTGCGGTCATAAGTACAACTCAGTTCGTGTTAACTAGAATAAATAGATGTTCTTTCTATTTCATCTTATCGGATAGCAAGCCTCTCGCAGCCTTGTTATACCAGAAGCCACAAATTAACGCATCTCTTGAAATAAGTAAAAGATTAGGTTTAAACATTAATGAGAATCACGTATCAGTTTGTAAAAATTCTGATATCTCCTATGATATATAGACATATGAGCCTTTTACTCTAGACTTTCGCAATTTTAGTAACCCTAGAGGATTTGAATCCATGACCGTAGCACTGGGGCGCGCGCCTGCAAAACAAGGGCTGTTTGATGCTCTTG
>QBMH01000259.1 GCA_003249025.1 Leptolyngbya sp.
GAACTCTAGCCCAATGTCACTACCTCACTCAAAAATGGGCGAACCGTGAGTTACCCAACTTCCCGATATTGCTATGGGTTTGATTCGGGCTGATTCGGGCGATCGACTGCTAGATTATCTCAAGCTGGGAGACGAGTAAGCTTTACAAAACTTTTTAACTTCTCATATATCTAGCGCGGTACTCTCTTGAGAGTGTGGCGAACCTTGCTGCGAAACAATAATTGTCTTTATTTGCGACCCCAAGACTCGTTAAACTATAAACCAATACCCTAAGACACCACGATAATTATGAGCGTAGTTAGCCAAGTCATACTTAAAGCCGATGATGAGCTTCGCTACCCAACTTTTGGCGAACTCCAAGCCGTGAAAGAGTACTTTCAAACTGGCGAACAGCGTACTCGCATTGTCGAAACGCTGTCTGTAAATGAGAAAAAGATTGTTCAAGAAGCCAGCAAGCAGCTTTGGAGAAAGCGCCCTGACTTTATTGCTCCGGGTGGTAACGCCTATGGCGATAAGCAGCGGGCACTTTGCCTCCGAGATTATGGCTGGTATCTACGATTAGTTACGTATGGTATTCTCGCAGGCGATAAAGATCCGATCGAATCGATTGGCATTATCGGCGCACGCGAGATGTATAACGCGTTGGGCGTTCCGGTTCCGGGCATGGCGGAAGCGATTCGTTGTCTGAAGACAGCTTCTTTAGAACTGCTGAGCGATGAGGATGCGACAGAAACTGCACCCTACTTCGACTACATCATTCAGGCAATGTCCTAGATGTTGGCGAGGCTTCTACACAGTAGGATTACGCCTCTCCTAACTCAACTTTCAATTTATTTCCCACGGCAGGCAACACTTGATAGATCAAGCTATCAGTATTGTCTTCTGTGGGAAATCTTTTATGTGCGTTCCATCTCAGCTTGCGGAATTGAGGAGCGGGAAATGGTTGTTTTCTAATGACGCAAGTGATTTGTAAACCGTTAGCCCCCCTCAGAGAACTCGCATGAATACCTTAATTTCTCCCATGGCTGAGCAGATTAATCAAACGAAATCCGCGATCGCGTCCTATGTTGACCGCATCGATCGCAATCCTGAACGACGGGATGGCGCTTATCCTTACTATCTATTTCATGAACCCGGTCAGCCCATTCGCGGCACGGTGATGCTGTTTCATGGATTCAGCGCCAAACCCCACCAACTGTGGCGATTGGCAGACTATCTGTTTCGGAATGGCTTTAATGTTTATCAACCCTCCATTGCGGGTCATGTCTTGATCAATCCGGCTAAAAATTGGGCACAGGTGGATCTGAAGCCAGAAATTGCTGATCCGCTGAAAGCCAAAATTCAGGCAGACCCGGTTTTAAGCAACTATTTAGGTAACGTTGCAGGGAATCCCGATGGTTTCAGCCGCCCTAGCTACATGCAGCGACTTGCTTTGATATCGCGATTGGTGGCGATCGAACCCCGCCTGCTGGATATTGTGAAAGCCGTTGAAACGCCCGATGATCCCGATTTCGATCGCTACTTCATCTCTTCCCATCTCAATTACCTGACCGATGCCGAAGCACGATTGGCAGACCTGGATGCCATGCCTGGTGACGTTTACACGGTTGGGCTATCTGTTGGCGGCTCTGTTGCCCTGGGACTTGCGGCTGCCCGCCCCGATCGCATTAAGCAAGTGGTTGCCTATGCGCCTTTAATTCACATCTATGGTGAAGAACGCCGCCAATACATTAACTTGGCGGGTCCACTCGATATCAGCGAATCGGGCTGGGACCCCAATTTACGCTTTCCGGTCGGGTGCCTCACTGCCGCTGATCGCTTTGGTAGCAGCGTTGTTCTCAGCCAAAACTCTGTAAACTCCCTGCAAAAAATACCCGTTTTTATGGTGCTGACTGAAAACGAAGATGCCGCCGATATCACCACCAACAAAACCCTATTTGATCAGATTGGCGGCAGTTCAAACGGCAACCACTTCTATCTGTACCCGACAAAAGACTTGGTGCCCCATCCTATGATTGATCCCACCGAAATCAGCCAGGGTATGAGTAATCGCTTCTGGCAAAGCCTTTATCAGGAAACCTTCCGCTTTTTAACCACAAGCAACGTTGATCTGGCAAATCTGAGCAACGTAGATCAAGATGCTGATCTGCCTGCGGTGCCGCCCGTGGGATGAAGTACGAATGGCGAATGACGAAGTACGAGTTTTGAGTTCGCCATATCTCTTACGGAGACCCTACGTGAATGTCATTCTGCATTTGCCCCTCTGTTCGTCATTCTGCATTCGTCATTCGCCATGTCTAGCCGCCACTGGTCATTTTTGGGATAGGTACGACGATGTAGCCTTCTGCGCGATCGCCTAGCACTAAATTTCGTTCGGTGCCCCAATGCCACCAATGGGCGGCGATGTAGGCGCAAATGAGGCTGTCTAGCTGGTCTTCTACGGCTTTTAATTCAGCCCCTTTGAATGGAATAGCTGGGACAGAGATCTCGCTGAGGCTCACGTCTAAAGGCGGCTCGTGCAAGGGTAAAGACTCGTGAATGTAATGGCGCAATCGGACGAGTTCGGGGCGGCGTTCTGCGAGAGTTCCTTTTTTGTACTTCAAGATGCGCGGTAAGTTGAATAGATGGACGATCGCAGGATGGGGAAAGGCTTCAATTTGCCAGCGTCCCGGCTGCTGGGGATGAATGGTAGGGGCATGGTTAAACCCACGTTCTTCTAGGCTTAAACCGAATGCTAAAGTGCGTTGAGCGAAAGTGGAACCCAGATTTGCCGGATAGCAACCTGCGTGGTATTTACCAAAATGCTTGTGAGCCAAGCGATCGCACAAACGCATTCCGGTCGCGTTCGGAATCAGAGTGGGGGCATCCACTGCCACCATTCCCGGCTGATCAAGTGGAAGCCAGCCATCGATCCAAGCGAGAATATCGGCGATCGCCAACATCCGCTGCAAATCTAGCAATGCCAACTTGCCCGATCGCCACTCTACACAACACAACCCACTCGCCCCGGAACTCCAGCCCAAATCAACGCCAATAAACCTCATGAAAATCCAAGCCAGATTAAATCTGTGCCAAACTATAGCCAGCCTGTCAACTCTATCAAGTTTGCTGGAGAAGCATGATGCCAGAGCCACAGCCAAATGTAAGGATCAAGCTGAATGTCGGAATGATTGCAGGTGCGATCGAGATCGTCTTATTACTGGCAGCAATCCTATCTAGAAAAACTGATCCACACTTCAGCAGTTTCGCTTTGGTATCTGCCTTGTTCATGCTGTTTGGCATCACCGCCAATTTTTCAGTTCCTAAAATTCAGACCTTCCTGTATCGTCGTGGCTATCAACCTGACACATTGTATCTGGATAGCCCAGCCGTATCTGGTTCTGGTGATACTGGTGGTTGGTTGGGTGACGGTATTAGCTGTGATTTGGGCGGTGGGGGAGGTTGTGATGGAGGGGGTTGATGCAGTCGCTTGGAAATATCTATCATTCTGACTTGCAACTTCTGATTCCTTGCACCTTCACACCTTAGAATATCGAAAGATCTTGATTGTGGTTGTGACCCTATGCCTATCAAACGCGGTGATTTTGTTCGTGCTATCAAAGACAAGCTAGAAAACAGCCTGGAAGCCAAAGCCAGCGATCCGCGCTTGCCATCCTATCTGTTTACTAGCAAAGGCGAAGTGGTCGATCTCAGTGGCGACTATGCCTTAGTGAAATTTGGCATCACTCCTACGCCCAACATTTGGCTGCGGCTGGAGCAACTTGAGGAATTCACGGGTTAGCGATCGCCCCACTCGCGCTACTTAGTGGGTAAAAACGGGGTTAGGTTGAGGTGCGGCTCCACCGCATCGGCGAGGCTATCTAGCATTGCCTCGCGTTGCTCACGATAGTTGGCAACTCCAGTGGGCAAGGATTTTAAGCCACGCTGCTGCCGCAGGCGGTTTAACCAAGCTCGTCGCCAAGGTCCATTATCAAAAATGCCGTGCAGATAGGTGCCCCAAACGGAGCGGCTTTCATCCACCACGCCCAAGTTGGCATCGTCAAACAGGGCATCGACTCCGGTCGCTTCTTCCATCAGGCGCGATCGCCCCTGGTGAATTTCATAGCCCGTAATCGGCAACCCTTCCTGGGGATAATTGGAGGTAACCGTGCGTTGGCGGGCTATTTTTTGTCCAGCAATCACGGTTTTCAACGGGAGCAGCCCAATGCCTTTATAGCGCCCTTCCTGCCCTTCAATGCCTTCTGGATCTGCCAAAATTTTCCCCAACATTTGATAGCCACCACAAATCCCCATAACGGTTCCTCCGGCAGCTACATAGTTTTGAATTTCTTCTGCCATGCCTGTTTTGTGTAGCACAATTAAGTCAGGGATAGTGGTTTTGGAACCCGGAATAATCAGGGCATCGGGATGTCCTAGGGGTGGTTTGGGAGAAATATATTTGATGGAAACGCTAGGCTCCGCTTCGAGTGGATCGAAGTCGGTGAAGTTAGAGATGCGGGGCAAACGCAGGACGGCGATGTTGATTTCGCTGGTTGGGTTGGGCGATCGCGTGTCCATCAAACTGAGGGAATCTTCGGCGGGAAAGGCTTGATCGAGCCAGGGAATCACACCTACCACTGGAATGCCTGTGCGCTCTTGCAGCCAATCGATGCCGGGTTGCAAAATCGAACGCTGTCCCCGAAATTTATTGATCACTACGCCCCGAATCAATGCCCGTTCATCGGGATCTAAGAGTTCTAACGTGCCGACTACATGAGCAAAAGCACCGCCGCGATCGATGTCCACGACTAGCATGGTGGGTGCATTCAATCGTTTTGCCACGCGCATGTTGGTTAAATCGCGATGCTTCAGGTTGATTTCCGCTGGACTACCTGCACCCTCACACACCAGCATGTCGTAATCTTCGGCTAGCCGAGTGAAAGAATCTTCGATCGCCTGCCAACCCGGTTCAAAAAATTGCTCATAATACTCGCTAGCCCCGACCCGCCCTGCCGCCTTGCCTTTGATGATCACCTGGGATGTCATGTCTCCTTGAGGTTTCAGCAAAATCGGATTCATTTCAACCGTCGGCATGATTCCGGCTGCCCATGCTTGTACGGCTTGAGCATGACCGATTTCACCGCCAGTATTCGTCACATAAGCATTCAGCGCCATGTTTTGCCCTTTAAAGGGAGCAACCCGCCAGCCGCGACGACTCAAAATTCGGCAAATTGCAGTGGTGATTAAGGATTTACCTGCATGGGAAGTCGTTCCCACTACCATCATGGCTTTCATCGAGAACCTCCACGCAGTTGAATAAGAGTTTGGGCAGAAAATAGATAGTCTGCATCGTTAGCCAGTCTTGCTCTGAAAGCGGTTGCTTGAATCATCTAGATGGGCAACCGAAACCAGCGCAGCACTGCATTATATAAGCGATCGCTAAAGGTGGGTGAATAACGCTGTACTCCTTGATTGTGCTGCCATTTATCTACCAGTAGTCGTCCTAATGGAGTCACCCTGAAGCTATCTGTCAATCCTTGCCCATCCACCTCTCGCCGCAGTAACCCTACTTGAATCAGCCAGAGTAATTCCGATTCTACTCGTAATTCTGATAGAGGATTCATGGTGTATTGATTCTGAACGCCTGTAGCATGGGCGATCGCGCCCAAGGCGACACTTTGCTGAATCATCGTTGCAAACAACCTTAGCTGAAACGGAGTGCAGCGCATTGCCCGGTCTGCCCTTAGCACTGTTTTGTCAGAATATTGAATAGAGGGTCGAGGGGTAATTGCAGTCATTATGAAGAAAATACTCAGAGCTTGAAAGTAAATTTAATGAAGTCTTAAAAAGTTCTTCCTTATCTTATGCAATTTCGCTGAGATAGGCATCTGAGAACGATTAAATCGGCAATATTAAAGATTTGAAACGGGTATTGGGTAAAGCCACCTCGTGTGGGTGTTTTCAACTCTAGTTTGCCAAAGGAATGGGGGATTACACAGCGTTAGGGTGCAAGATCTGGTATAAACCAACAAATACTTAAGTATTGTCTTTTTCTACACGCTAATCTTCTAAACATCATCCTATGGATATCAAAGCGCTGATTCGCGAAGTTCCAGATTTTCCCAAGCCTGGTATTTCCTTCAAAGACATCACTACTCTGTTGGGTAATGCAGAGGGATTGTGCTATGCGATCGATACCCTGGCAGAACACTGTGCAGATCTGGCTCCTGACTACGTGGCTGGCATGGAATCACGGGGCTTTATTTTTGGTACTGCCCTCGCTTGTAAAATGAGCGTCGGGTTTACGCCCATCCGCAAACCAGGCAAACTTCCGGCTGCCGTGCATACCATTGAGTACGATCTGGAATATGGCACCGACAAGTTAGAAATTCATCAAGATGCTTATCCTGCTGGGTCTAGAGTGCTGATGGTGGATGATTTGATTGCGACCGGAGGGACGGCAGGAGCGGCGGCAAAACTGATCCAGCAAGCAGGCGGCACTTTAGTTGGCTGTGCCTTTGTGATTGAACTGAAGGATCTAAACGGACGGCAACATCTGCCAAACGTGCCCATCATTGCGTTGGTGCAGTATTAGGGGTGCAGTATTAAGATGATTTGCTGTTCAGTATTAACTCAAGTTGCTAGTTAGAAGCGGCAGCAGGCGCAAAACAAATAAAATCTCTCCAAGGTCTTGTAACTCCTGGAGAGAAAGAAAAATGATTACCGAAATTATAGCGATCTATGCCATCACCGATGACCTGCTCAAGGCGATCGGACATCAAGAGGATAGGCGAGTGCA
>QBMH01000025.1 GCA_003249025.1 Leptolyngbya sp.
TAGGCATGGGGGTAATTCAGATGGATGATAAGTTGGCACTTTCACCCTACCTGTTTTGCCCCTTCCTTATCCCGAACTCAGGTGGATTTAACTAACCTTGTCAGATTGAATTGGTCATTTGTTCTGCCGATTTTCAGTCTTTGCATCAAAGTCAAAACTTAGAGCAATAGGCAACTAGCGCGATGTGCCCTTAAGTTTTCCCAAGGGAAGCCCTACTGGATTACTTGCTGACAAAACACCCTATCTGCTGGAGCGGAACCCATATTTACGATTGAAGAGCAGTGCAACTCAGTAGATTAGTACAGATTTGTGAAAAATTGTAGATACAAAATACAGTTGATTGAGAGCGTCCGAGGATAAGGATATTAATAGAAATAGATTTTGTTGCCAACCGATTTGATTGCCAACAAATCCCTATCTTCTGTAGCGATATAAATCACCTCCAGCACACCTAAAGTTTTGAGACGCGAGACAAAGCCATGATAGAAAAAATTTTACTAGCAAATTCCGGTACTGGACATTCTGAAGAAATGCTGAAATCTTTAATGGAGATTCCTTCAATTCAGAGAGCAAGAGTGACGGTTTTGCATGTGGTTCCTGCCCAAACGACCACAGAGGCAATGACCGAAAAATGGGAGGAAGGCGGTAAGGTTTTGGCAAATGCCATTCAAACGCTGAAGCTCGATCCTGCTCATGTGAATGCGATGTTGCGTCAGGGCGATCCAAAAGACGTGGTGTGCAAGGTGGCAGAAGAAATTGACGCAGATTTGATCATTATGGGATCTCGCGGACTTAAGCGAATCATGTCTATTTTGGAAAACTCGGTCAGTCAATACGTGTTTCAGCTATCGTCTCGCCCCATGCTACTGGTCAAGGATGATCTGTACGTTAAGAAAATTAAGCGTGTGATGGTGGCGGTTGATAAATCTGAGGCATCTAGGAGTGGCTTGAAGTTGGCACTATTTTTGCTGCGTGACATAAAAGGGAGTCAGCTTACGTTGGTGCATGTTGATGCCAATATGAGTGCAAAAACAGAGCAGAAAACTGGGTCTGAGGCGGAGAAAGATCCGGCACTCGCTTCGGCGATCGCCGAAGCCAAAAAAATGGGTGTAGCCTATCAATGCATCTCTGCGATCGGTAAACCTGGCGAACTGATTTGCAGCATTGCTGAAGAGACTCACACCGATTTGCTCGTGTTAGGCTCGCCTGATCGCCGCCCTTCGATTGCCAAGGGCTTACCTGACCTCGATCGCCTACTGGGAACCTCTCTCTCAGACTATGTGCGGGTATATGCCAATTGTCCAGTGCTATTAGCCCGAACAGCAGCATAAAAGAAAAAAGTAGGGGCGAAGGCTCTTTAGCTGAAAGGTAATTAAATCCTGCTCGCCCCTGCTTTCTTCAAGCCTATAGAATGAATTAACGTCAGATTCGCTTTAGGATGCTTGACCTTAGAGATAGAATTGAAATTCGATCTAGCCTGATTCAGTAGCAGGTCTATTCCTTATATCCAAAACCCCATTTAGGACATGATGGTATTTTGATGTCAATAAGAGATTTGGAGCGGTGCTACGGAATTTTAGGGCTTAAGTTTGGCGCTTCATTGGAAGAAGTGAATCGGGCGTATAAGGATTTGGTTTTAATTTGGCATCCCGATCGCGTTCCAAAGGGCAATCCTCGCTTAGTCGAACAGGCAGAGGAAAAGATGAAGGAACTCAACTATGCGCGCGATCGCCTGCGCGATCGGTCTAACGAACAAGCAAATTTTACCAAAACGAATCAAACGACCCAAGGCACTCGTTCCGAATCAGAGCCTCGTTCCCAATCTCGACGGCATTATTATCAGCCCTACCCTCGCCCCCATCAGCACTATCAAGAGTCTAGCTCTCACGCCAAAGAGACACCGCGTTATTCTGCATCCTCTGGGCAGACGGCATCTTCCGGGCAAACTGCATCCTCTGGACAAACTGCCAAGTCTCAATCAACGCAGCACTCAAAGCCACCAGAACAACCGCCTCGTTCAGCTTCAACTTTCAACCAGTCTGACTACGCTCGGTATCAAACGTATCGTCAAGCTGCTGCTTCTCAGGCAGCTTCTTATCAAGCAACTTCCTCCCAAGTGTCTCAGTCTGCTTCAACACACCCCCCGGTAACGAAGCCGTCTGCTCCACCCAAACCTGAACCGCCACCCCGCGCTGTTTATGAACCTCCGGTTTGGCGATCGCCCCATCCCGATATGAGCGGCACTAATTTTAGTGGTGCTAACCTCGCAGAACGAGATTTATCTCAGCGGAATTTAAGTAATTCCAATTTGAGCAATGCCAATTTAAGCGATGCATTTATGCATGGCGTTAATTTAAGCGGGGCGAATTTGCAGCAAGCGAATTTATTTCGGGCAAATTTACTGCAAGCCAACTTAAGACAGGCAAATTTAAAGGATGCCAATTTGATTGGGGCAGATTTGAGCGGAGCGGATTTAAGTGGTGCAGATTTGCGGGGTGCCAAGGTGAGTGCGGGCGATCGCGTCATGGTCAAACTCACGGGAGCCATTCTGACGGGAGCCATTCTGCCTGATGGTCGCATTTATAGTTAAATCGATTCGAGCAAAACTTAACCAAAAGCCAACCTGCTAATTAACTTCCCTTGATCTGAGGGTTGTAGTCTAGGCGACATCGCTAGAAGAATAGGATGTGGTTTATGCTTCAACTCTCTACTTCCAAAACGCCTCAGCGTGATTTGCGTCAATTTTTGGAAGGGGTTTATCAAGGGAGACATTTGCAAGCATTTGGGGCTGGGCAAACCATTCCAATGAATCCTCAAGATATTTGGGTGGTTTGTCGCGGCGTGGTTCAGTTAAGCACACTATATCCAAATGGCGATGAAGCCTTGTTGGGGCTGGCGTGTTCATCCATGCCGTTTGGGTTGCCTTTGTCGCTAATTTATCCTTATCAAGCGATCTCCATGTCAGATGTGGATTTGATGTGCATGACGATGACTGAGGTGCAGCAATCGCCTGACTTAACCAACGAAATTTTCTTGCATTTGGGTCGCCGTTTGCGTCAATCAGAGGCAATGTTAGCCATGGCGGGATGCCGTCGGGTGGAAGACAGGCTGCGTCAATTGTTGCTGTTGTTGCAGATGGAGATTGGGTCTCCCTGTGCGGAAGGAACCCGATTGAGTGTGCGATTGACCCATCAGCATTTGGCAAGCTCGATCGGCACCACTCGTGTTACGGTAACCCGACTACTCGGCAAATTGAAGGAAGAAAACTGGCTGAAACTGGACAGTAGCCGCCATATTGTCTTGACGCAATAAGCGTTTTTCAATAGTCACGCGGTGCTTCCAATCGTTGAACAACTGAATCGGTAGCCTTTGCCATAAACCGTGCTAATTAACGGTGACTCTTTATCTCGCTCGATTTTGCGTCGCAATAGGCGGATTTGAGCAGCAAGAGTATTGCTCGTTGGTTTTTCGTCTCCCCAAACCTGTTGATAGATTTGCTCGTGGGTGAGCAGTTGGTTGGGCGATCGCATCAAATAGGCAAGTAGTTGAGTCTCTTTTTCAGAAAGCTCAATTTCGCGATTGCCCCGATAGGCGAGTTGATTTTCAGGATCAAGTTCCAGATCGCCCACCTGTAGTCGCCGTGTGGAAGATTCTAAAGTGGTGGGTCGTCTCAACAGGGCACGCACCCTCGCCAGCAGTTCTCGTAGCTCAAATGGTTTAACCAGATAATCGTCTGCTCCAGCATCTAGACCCTGAACGCGATCATCAACGGTGTCTTTAGCGGTTAGAAATAATACTGGGGTCATATTGCCCTGCGATCGCATCGCTCGACACATTTCCAACCCCGTTTTTTGCGGCAGCATCCAATCTAAAATCAGCAGATCATATTGATTTGTTTGGGCAAGTTGATTCCCGCGATCGCCTTCATAAGCAACCTCCACTTCATATCCTTCCCGCATTAACAAACGGCTTAGAGGATCTGCCATTTCTACTTCATCATCAACTAAAAGAATACGCATAAAAAAGTGCGGAGTGCCAGGTAAGAAGTGGGACGTGCAAAATGCGAAGTAGTAAGCGGAAGATCACCATATAGAACACAGCGTACAATCATTTGCTATTCACCACCCGCTATTTACCCCCTGCTATTCATCAAGTGCCGACGAAGATACTCCAAGAAGAGGACAGCCGCAAGTTTATTCAATTCCTGTCAGGAGTTTGGAGAGTTTGGAACCTAGTCGGCAGATCTTTAAAGAGAGGATAATTAAACTCCTAGTTCCTATTAGTTCCAATCTTTGTAAAAGTTTTGGGCTTTTTGGAACCCAGAGCATCCTTAAAAACTGCTGCCAAATTTTATAAAGCGGTGTAGATTGTCGTTAAGTTAATTAACCCTGCATGAATCTGTTGTTCTATTTCCCATTCTAGAAAGGAGCCGCGAGTGAATGCAGCCGAGCAGGCAAAAAGCCTGGAAACTGCCAGTAAAATAGCTGCGATCGTCAATTTATTCAAGGCTGAGTTTCCCGATGCACGGGCTGACTTAAAGCCTTGGGCAAATGATCCTGATACGCGGGAATGGATTGATCCAGACTCGATCGACATTGCGTTTCATTTACCTGGATTTTCTCGGTTATTTCAAAGTCGTAGTATTTTGCTCCAGATTCGGTTTCATGATGATGGGTTGACCTCTGAGCGACGAGTGATTGGGGCAGAAATGGCAGGTTTTGATCATCGTGGCAAACAGTGGCGGCTTTCGACGGTTGAAAATTGGCTATTTGAGGGAAACTGTAGTCCGGTTATTCCAGTGAGCGATCGCCTGAAGGATTTTCTAAAGCAATCCCTGGCATTGTTCAATTCGCTGGAGTGCTGAAGGGTAATCATTTTTCTGGACAAGGAGGATGCAGAAATCCTGCGCGGTTTTAGAAAAAAGGATTTTTGAATCAAAGTCGCTAAGCACTATGATTGAATAGCGATTGACTCGTGCCAACCATTACATCGTATTTTTGATATTTTCGGAGAATCTATATGCTCACACTCAAGATTGTTGTGTACATTGTTGTTGCCTTCTTCGTAGGGCTGTTTATTTTTGGCTTCCTGTCTAATGACCCATCTCGTAACCCAAAACGCCGAGATATGGAATAGCCAACCTTTGGTTTTGTCTCACCGATGACATCGGGGCGGTAGTTTTCTGCTGCCCCGATGTCACGAGTAAGATATTGCCTCCGGGCTGTGTTTCGTTCAATGTTTGCTTAAACTATGCCCTACTCGGTGCCCCCTGAACTCCCGCCTTTGCATTCGTCCCCAGCTCTTGAGACGATTCGCTGTTCAAAACTTTCCTTGTCAAGCGAGGCGATCGCACTGGCAAATGTGCTGTCTCCCGCGATTCGTAAACCGTTAGCAAAGCTTTCCGTAGGACTCCCTACGGCGATTGCTCCACCTGAGATAGAACGCTCCTCCTTCAAGACTGCGACTCTGCAAAGTGACTCCCTCGTTGGCATCGCTTCATCCACCATTTCGCCTCTGCAAGGCAAGTTGCCGCACCAAACGATTGAACCTTGCGGGTCAACTTTAAGGAATGTTTCTCAGCCGTTGCCGCTACCGATATCAGTTAAAAATATCGCCAAACCCGAAAGCATTCCCTCAAAACTGTCGCTACCGATTGTTCCAGAGAGAGGAACCATACCGCTTGAGAAACAGGATGCAGTGTCTAACTTGGCACCCAGATTGACCCAAAAAGGGGTGGTTTTCCCAACGGCGATCGCCCAATCGCAAACTAATCAGTCAGCTCTCACGCCATCCCTGCCCTTAAGCCAATCAATTTCACGGTCTAAGTCTGCGGTACTTGCTCAAAGACTACCGACAGCAACCCCAAAAAAAGCTTTATCAGCCGAGTCTAGACGCTCCAAATCTACTAAAAAGAGTGAAACGCCCATCAAACCGGGGATTCCCCTAGGACGTGTTTCAAAAGTTGCGCCCGCCAAAGTATCCACGCCCCAACCAGATTCCCTGTCCTACAGCATTTCCGGCGTGAGCGGTAAATTGCCTCAAACGGCTGAAGCTGCGGTGATGAAACGGCTCGATCAAGCATTTGTCTTCGATCAGTTAGTTGAGGTTTATGATGCGATCGGCTCACTCACCGCTAGAGATTTAAGAAGGCTAGCCAAGCGATCGCCCCGTCAAATCATTCCCCTGATTACCGCCCAAGTTCCTGATGCTCCAACTCCGCTCCAACCTCCCACAGAGATTCTGATTCCTCCAATCACTCCATCGAGTGCGCCTAGTGATCCCATTTTGCCGGGTGATACTCCTGCGAATCTAAATTCAGTCCCCCTCGTCGATCCACTGCCAACCGATCAAGTCCCTGTTTCAATTCTGCGGCAGATTGTCAGTGAAACCGTTACCAGTCCGACCGTCAACCCAGTTGAGGTAACGGCGGATCGGTTAGAGTATGACGAGCGTAATCAGGTATTCACGGCGGAAGGCAATGTGATCATGCGCTTTCAGAATGGCTTGGTCGATGCCGATCGCGTTCAAGTAAACCTAGCAAACCGGATTGCCGTAGCAGAGGGCAATGTTGCCTTTACTCGTGGACGGCAAGTGCTGCGGGGGCAACGGACAGAATTCAATTTTGTCCAGGGGGTCGGCAGCATTCAGCAGGCACGGGGCGATATTTATATTCCTACCGCTGGAACCGATCTATCTACTCCAGCCGCAACCGATGGCGTGGCAGAAACGGTGTTGGGTCGTCCAGTCAGCGATCGCATTACCTCCCAACAGCCCCTCCAAAATCCGGCGGGCGCTGGAGGAGTTTCGATTTCAGCCGGAGCCGGACGAGATGTGACTCGTGTGCCGGGAGGGTTGCCGAAAGGCGGCGAACTCAAGCGCCTTCGGTTTGAAGCAGAGCGAATTGACTTCACGCCAGAGGGCTGGGTTGCCACCAATATTCAAATTACCAATGATCCCTTCTCGCCCCCAGAACTGGTTCTGAAAGCAGAAAAAGCAACCCTAACGCGCCTGTCTCCGTTGCAAGATGAAGTGAAGCTGACTCGTCCTCGGTTGGTATTTGATCAGAAGCTTTCCCTACCGTTTTTATTCTCGCGTACGGTTTTAGATCGTCGCCAACGCGATGCTGCCCCGCTGCGCTTTGCCTATGATGCTCAAGATCGAGGTGGGCTTTACTTAGAAGGGGTTTTTAACGTTTTACGAACCGATAAGATTTCCTTGACGCTCTATCCTCAAATTTTCATTCAACGGATGTTTGATAGTCGCCAAAGTGGTTTTGGGTTAGCCGATGCTAATAGTTATGGATTGAGAAGTCAGTTAGATGCTGATTTGAGTCCTAGTACCTTTTTGAAAGGATCAGTAGCCCTGACCAGTTTTGATCCGGCTCGGTTTGAAAATAGTTTACGTGCCAGCGTGCGAGTTCGTCAGATCTTAGGTACGCCGATTGGTCCCCATACGTTGGCGTTGGAGTATAGCTATCGCGATCGCCTGTTTAATGGCTCCCTTGGCTTTCAAACGGTGCAAAGCAGCATCGGATTGCTATTGCTTTCTCCCAATATTTTGCTGGGGCAATCGGGCGTTGTTTTGAATTACCAGGTGGGCTATCAGGCGATCAATTCAGACACCGATCGCCTGAATTTGCTCTCCCCTACCCGCACGAATAACCGGATCGATTTAGGACGCTTTCAAGCATCTGTTGAAGTGAGCAAAGTATTTCCGCTATGGGCAGGAAAACCGCTGCCATCAACTCGCGATCAAGGTCTCCGCTTCTCTGCAAACCCAATCGTGCCCTATCTCAACTTCAATACCTCTCTGCGCGGCGTGTATAGCAACTACACCAGCGGCGATGTGCAGCAAAATGTATTTGCGGTAGCTGGGTTAACGGGTCAGTTTGGACATTTTTCCCGTGATTTCTTGGACTACACTGCTTTTAGTGTTTTCTACAGTCAGGCGATCGGGACTGGCGCATCTCCTTTTCTGTTTGATCGAGTGGTCGATACTCGCATCGTATCCGCCTCATTCATTCAGCAGCTTTATGGTCCATTTCGCGCCGGATTTACCACAGCGATTAGCTTAGACACGAACGACCCCATCAGTACCGATTACTTTTTGGAGTACAGCCGTCGCACCTATGGCGTTATAGTGCGATATAACCCAGTGCTAGAAATTGGTTCCATTACCCTGCGAATTAGTGACTTCAACTGGGCTGGAACCGCAGATCCTTTTTCTGGAACAGGAGTTACACCAGTGCAAGGTGGAGTGACACGACCCTCAACATTTTAAGTCAAGAAATCGCCATTTTAGTTTTCAATACAGGCAGCAACTTGAGTCCAAATTCGCTTTCAAAACTACTCTTTTTAGTTTCCAAACTCCACAATTCTAGAGCGCAGTCATCAGCGGGTTTTGCGGCTTGAAGATGCAGCCGCAGGTCGCGAGTGGTGGGCGAAAACTCACAGGTGACTGTTTGAATTGCCCCAATCTGGCGGCGATCGAGGGCAACTGCCAACCGTAACAAAGGACTCAATTGATCTACAACGCGCCGATGCCGCTTGCTGGTGAGATTGCGGTAACTTTCGTGTTTTTTCTTGGGGTTGTTTTTGCGGTGATACCGTGCCAGGTTTGCGATCGTTTCTATTTCTGTTTCGGTGTAGCCCAAAAGCTCTTCATAGCGGATCAAATAGTAGGAGTGCTTGTGATGGGCAGAGTGGCTGACAAAGTGCCCACAGTTATGCAAAATGGCGGCTGCCCATAGCAGTTCCCGTTCTTCATCGCCCCATTCATGCAAGACTCCTTGAGTTTGATCGAATAGGCTGAGCGCAAACTCTGCCACCCGTTCACTATGGTTCAAATTCACCCGGTATTTCTGGGCGGTTTTGAGAATACTACGTTGGCGGATGGAACTTTGGTAGCGCAACCGATCTTCAATCAACCCATGGGTCACCATCCAATCCACAATCACCCCTTCCCTGAGCGATCGCTGACAAATGGTAATCGTTTCCAGGTTAAGCAGAGTCATTGCCTGTTGCAAAATCAGTGATCCCGCCAGAATGATCTCAGCGCGGCGATCGTTCATGCCTGGAATTTGCGATCGCTCTGCAATAGTCATCCGCCGAAATCGCTGGGTCATTTCCTGCAAATCAGTCAGGGTGAAACTGTAGCCTTGGAGTGGCGTTGGCACAATGCCCAACTGTTCCCGTGCATGTAACATTGCTAGGGTTTCAATCGTGCCAGAGGTGCCAATTAGTCGGGGAATTTCGCCCGGTTTAAGATGCGATCGCAGTTCCTCCATTGGGCGCTCCAACATGCCACGAATATAAGCTTGCAGCGCTTCAAATTCTTTATGGCTAATGGGATCGCTCGTAACATATTCATTGGTTAGCCGAACGGCACCAATTTTGGTGCTGCTCAAGCTACGAGGATCATGTCCATCGCCCAAAATCAGTTCTGTGGAACCGCCGCCAATGTCGATCACAATGTGGGGCTTATTATTAAACTCAATGCCTGACAGCACGCCTAAATAAATCCGTCGTGCTTCTTCTACTCCTGAAATCAGATTAATCCAAAGACCTAATTCTGACTCCACTCGCTGCAAAAACTCCCGTCCGTTGGGGGCTTCGCGAACCGCGCTGGTGGCAACTGCGATGATTTGCTCTGAACCCAAGCTTTGAGAAATGTCCTGGCAGCGTTTGAGGGCTTCCATGGCTCGCTGCATGGCTGATTCGGTCAAGTGCCCTGTTTCCTGGCACCGTTCACCCAACCGAACTGTATCTTTTTCGCTGGCGATGATAGTAAACGCTGGTAATTCAGGCTGAATGCGAACCACGACCATATGAATGGAATTGGTTCCCACATCGATTGCTGTAAGAATGCGATCGTGTTCCAAAATCATTGAGTGTTGCGAATGATCGGGCTAACTGTATCTTTAGTTTCACTTGTTCGGTAACCAATCGGGAAAGTTTTAAAGAAATTGCCCGATCGCGCTTTGAAAAGTATGGGATGAGGATCAGGAGCGATGTAATCGGGCGATCGCCGTATCGTAAAAAATCAAATCATTTGTTAAGATATGTAAATAAGATATGTAAATAAGCTAGGGTTCGCTCTTCATGTTTTCTTCCGCGAATGACCGTTCTATTTCTGCCTTGCTTCCTGCGGTTGAGCCGGAATGGAACACTGCTGACCAAGATTTGATTCAAGCATTTCAAGAGAATCAAACTCTGCGGGAGCATATTTTGCAGCACGCCCAACTGATGCAGTTGTTGACCCATCAGCTTGCAACACCTCTGACGGCGTTAAATGGTGCGGTTCATATATTAGGTGAGCCGTCGTTAACACTAGAACATCGTCAGGAATTTTTAGACGTTATTCAGCAAAAACTTTACTCTTTAACTAATTTGCTGCGCGACTTGATGGCACTGCGGAATGTAGAGACTGGCAAGATCGCCACTCAGCCGATAAATTTCTGCCTTGAAACCCTGGTCAAAGAGGTAATAGCAGAATTTGCCTCCTATCTCGTTAGGGTGCAATGTGGGGCTGAATTGCCTCAGGTTTGGGGCGATCGCTGGCAGGTTTCGCAAGTCCTGGTCAACTTTTTATCCAACGCCATCAAGTATTCGCCCAATGGTCAGGCGATTGAGGTAAGCGCAACAGTCAAGCAGTCTGGCTGGGTAGAGATAGGGGTGCAAGATTACGGGTTAGGGGTTCCCGCAGCAGATCAGCCTCATCTGTTCAATCGGTTTTATCGGGTCAAGCATGGCGATCGCCAAAATATCGAGGGCACCGGGTTAGGGCTGTCTTTGTGCAAGCTCTTGGTGGAAAATCAGGGTGGGAAACTCGGCTTTGAATCGACTCATGGCGCAGGCAGTCGCTTTTATTTCACCTTGCCAATCGCCCTCACTTCTACTTGATTCCATCCTGTTACTGGATGAAGGGTAGTCACTCCCCAATTTCTGATCCCTGGTGTTAGGCTGGCGTTGATGATTGGGAGAACACAGAATATGGATAGTGGTCAGTTCCCAGTAAACCAAACTGTTGATACCACGATTGCAGTCGTCACAGTTTACACCGATCAGGCGTTAGTCACTCGACGAGGCACTGTCTCTCTCACTGGGCAAGAGCGATCGCTGACTCTAACGAACCTACCCATTACACTACAACCTGAATCGGTGCGAGTGAAGGGAACGGGAACGGTGGCAGTGCGCCTGTTGGGGGTGCAAATGGAACGAATTTATGCAACGGAACCGATTGGCGATCGCGTGGCTCAGTTGACCGAGCAAATTCAGCAGCTAGAAGACCAACGACGCACCTTACAAGATGGTCTGGCAGCGCTGGAATTACGGCGCAATTTCATCCAAAGCTTGAGCGAAAAATCCGTTGATCGCTTCTCCCGTGGCTTGGCAGAACAGCGGGTCAACTTAGCCCAAACTGCCGAACTACTGGAGTTTGTCGGGCAGCAGCACAGTGATTTGGCAGGGGCGATCGCTCAGCAAAATCAAGCGCTGCGAGAACTCAACAAGCATTTAAGCGCTATCCAGCAGCAACTTCAGCAGATCAAAACGCCCCGCCCCAAAGAAAGCTACAGCGTTATGGTTAGCATTCTGCCCGATGGAGCAGGCGAGTTTGATTTGGAGGTTTCCTACACCGTCGATCGCGCCAGTTGGCAACCCCTCTATGATTTGCGCGTAGACACCCAAACCAAACTGCTACAACTGGATTATCTAGCAGAAGTGACACAAAACACGGGCGAAGACTGGACAGAGGTTGCCCTGATTTTGTCCACTGCTAAACCCGGTTTGGGCACCCTACCTCCCAAGCTAAACCCCTGGTATGTGGATGCTCCCCTGCCGCCGCCGATGCCTGCCGCTGCGCCGATGATGATGCAACGAGCAAGAGCGAAGAGTGCTAGTGTCTCATCGGATGGCATGGCATTCGATGAGGCTGACTTCTCCGACTACCTTGAGGATGCTGTTGTCGGCAGTGCCCCTCCAGCCTATGCAGCAACCGTCGTGGCAGCTACCACTAGCAGTGATGGTGGCATTGTCACCTTTCAGATTGATGGAAATAACAATATTCCGGGCGATCGCTCCCCGCACAAAATCACTATCTTCAGCCATAGCTATCCTTGCGAAATGGAATACATCGCTATTCCCAAATTGGTTAGCTTCGCCTACCTGCAAGCCGTCGTGACCAATCCTGGAACTGGTGCGACTCTGCTTCCCGGTCAGGCAAACATCTTTCGCGATGAGATGTTTGTGGGCACAACCCCTTTAGAGAATGTCGCCCCCGGTCAGGAATTCAAGCTCAACCTCGGCATTGACGAAGGGTTGAAGCTAGAGCGGGATTTAGTCGATCGCAAAGTAGACAAGCGCTTCATGCAAGACAAACGCTTGATTACTTACGCCTATCGGGTATTGGTGACAAATCTGCGCGACCAAGAAGCCACCCTACAACTCATCGAACAACTGCCCGTCAGCCGCAACGAGCGTATCAAGATTCGCTTAACCCGCAGCAGCCCTTCTATTGAACTGGGCGAACTGGGAAAATTGGAATGGCGGCTGCCGCTCCAGCCAAAAGCCACACAGGAAGTCACTTATCAGTTCACAGTAGAATATTCTCGCGAGATCGCCACTGTAATTGGACTGGATGTGTAAACGCCATGGAACTGCCACCACTGGATGCTGAAACAATTGATCGCGTGCTGGAAATGGCATGGGAAGACCGCACCACCTTTGAGGCGATCGCGCTTCAGTTTGGTTTACAGGAAAAACAGGTGATTGCTCTGATGCGTCGCGAAATGAAACCTTCCAGCTTTAGAATGTGGCGCAGGCGAGTGACGGGTCGCAAAACGAAGCACTTAAAAGAGCGAGATTTTCTAGCAGGACGGTTTAAATCAGCAAATCAGAATAGCTAAGCGAATGACGAATGGTGAATGACGAATGACGAATGGTGGTGAATTCAAAACTCAAAACTTTCCTTCGCCCCTGACACCCGACACCCGACACCCGACACCTCATACTTCATCCTGCAAAATTGCCAAACATCTGTTTTATTGAGATGATAAATTAGTTAAGATGACGTTCGTTTAATTGGAGAGTTTGTCGCGAATGACCCAAGTAGTTCTTGGCGAGAATGAAGGAATTGATTCTGCCCTGCGGAGATTTAAGCGCCAGGTTTCTAAGGCAGGAATTTTGGCAGATTTGAGATCCCATCGGCATTTTGAAACCCCCATTGAAAAGCAGAAGCGGAAAGCAATTATGGCTCGACGTAAAAGACGTTATAACTAGCCATTGACTTGCATTGCAGCACCCATAAAAATATTTGTTTGAGACAGTTACCAGTTTTGACAAGAAGCTTGTCAAAACTGGTAACTGTTTTTGACTATGTTAATTTTTCTTTAGGTTTTCAGAATATCAAAGGGTTTAGGGAACTTCTAGGTAATTCGATGCGTCACTAAAAATGGTGGCAGTATCTACTTTTAGCGCATTATTTTCTAGTCTCGCCGGACAAAGTGATGCAGTTGCTAATTTATCCTTTATTGAGTTCACCCTATGGTTAGGTATTACGCTCAGCTTTCTCGGAAATTGCGACGCTGGGGATACTTTGGCATTTCAATCGCGATCGCGATCGCGCTAACCGTTGGTCAACCGATGATGGCGCAAGCCATTTCTTGGGGCGATTTGATTTTGCGCGGCATTCAAGTCGTTCAACTGTCCAGTTTGTCTGATCGACAAGAAGTTGAAATTGGTCAGCAAATTAATCAGCAGCTAACGCGGGGACAAGTCCGCATTCTGCAAAATCCCCAAGTGAATCAGTATGTCGATCAAATTGGGCAACGACTGGCTGCATCTAGCACTCGCCCCAATATCCCTTATCGTTTTCAGGTGGTGGACGATCGCGGCGTAAATGCGTTTGCCACCATGGGCGGTTTTGTTTATATCAACCGGGGTCTGCTAACCTTAGCGAGCAACGAGGCAGAACTCGCCAGTGTGATGGCGCACGAAATTGGTCATATTGCTGGGCGACATTCTGTGGCTCAAATGAGAAAAATGGCGGTGGCAAGTGGGCTAATTGGAGCAGCGGGCTTAGATCGTAATGCAGCGGTTAATATTGGAGTTGACCTAGCATATCGCCGCCCAAACAGTCGCCAAGATGAATATGCAGCAGATGAGATGGGGTTGCAGACTCTAGCAAAAACGGGCTATGCCCAATCTGCCATGGTTAGCTTTATGTCTAAACTCCTCCAAGCTCGGTCGGTACCTACATTTCTCAGTACTCATCCTGCGACTTCTGAACGCATCGGTCGATTGCAGCAATCAATTAATCCTGCAAACAGTTATGGAGATGGGCTAGATAGCGTTGCCTATCGTAACCGTCTGCGATCGCTGAGCTAAACGAATTGTGCAACTAGCTGTTTTTTTGGAGCAACCAATAAGTCGCCATTTCGCCTTTTCCTTTTACATCCACAATGCCCCGCCGCTCAAATTGATACTTGTCCTTTAAGCGTTGATAGGTCGCTTCGGTGACTTGAATTTTTCCTGGAATGCCGTGCGATTCCATACGGTTGGCGATGTTCACGGTGTCACCCCAGAGATCGTAGGTGAATTTCTTTTTGCCGATCACCCCGGCAATCACGGAGCCTGTATTGATACCCACTCGGACGGCGATCGCGTGTCCTTCATAGGTGCGAAACTGATTGATCTCGTGCTGAATATCCAGCGCCATATTGGCGATCGCTTCAGCATGATCAGTGCGGGGATTGGGTAGCCCCCCGACTGCAAGGTAAGCATCTCCAATCGTTTTAATTTTTTCAATACCGTGCTTCTCGCACAGGTCATCAAACACTAGAAAAATCCGATTGAGTAATCCCACTAAATCTGCGGCGGAGATATTGGCAGATAGGTTAGTGAAGCTAACGATATCGGCAAACAGAACGGTCACTTGGTCATAGCTTTCGGCAATCAAAGCTTTGCTATTTCGTTGTTGCAGCAGATTAAGGCTTTGTTTAAGTTGATCGGCGATCGCTTGGGGTAACACGTTCAGCAGCAGTTTTTCCGAGCGTTCCTGTTCAATCGCCAGAGCTTCTTCCGACTGCTTGCGGAGAGTGATGTCTTCAATCACACCCAAAATGCCGATCACGTTTTGGTAGGAGTCGTGAATCGGAATTTTGCTAATGTCGAGCCAGGATTTTTCGCCATCAAGGGATCGAACCTTGGGCGCAATGAAGTGGAGTTGGGGCGTATCGGTTTCAATAATGTGACGATCTTGGATGCGAAACTGTTCGGCGATCGCGGAATCGGGCACCAGGTCAAAATCGGTTTTGCCCACAATTTGATCAGGGTCATCCAGTTGAGCCGCTTCTGCCCAGTTTTGGTTGCAGCCCAAAAAGACCAGGTTGGTATCTTTCCAAAAAACCTGTTGGGGAATGTTATCTAAAATCAAGCGGAGGTATTGTTCTTTTTCCTGGAGGGCGGCTTCGGCACGCTTGCGATCGCTAATGTCAAAGCCGATCGATAAAATTTCGTTAATCTCACCTTGCTCATCCAAAATGGCTTTGATCGACCACTTGACCCAGACGTTTTCTCCAGTGCTGCGAGAGTTTTCAGATTCCGCATCCTGGTAGTGTTCTGGGGTTTGACACAGTTGCTCAATCCAAAGTTGCAGGTTTTCCCAAGAGTCGGCTTGAGCCGGAACGAGGGTGCCAATAATGTTTTGTCCTAAAATTTCTTCTTCTGTATAGCCAAAAAACTCTTGTCCATAGCGATTTAAGAAGGTGATGTAACCACGCGTATTCCAGCGCAAGATAATGGTGTTGGCGGATTCTACTAGATCTCGATACTTTTTCTGGCTTTCAGCGATCGCGGCTTCTGCTCGTTTGCGATCCGTGATATCCTTCGTCACGGCGAGGAGACAAAGTTCGCCTTCTAGCTCAATGATTTCCGCAGAGAGCAGGGCAGTCATCACGTCGCCATTTTTCTTGCGAAGCTGGATTTCTAAGTCTTTGATGTCTGCTTGCTCGGCAATCAGGCGGCGCAGTTCTGTGCGATCGGCGTGATTTGCCCAAGCGCCCAGATCAAACACGGTTTGACCCAACACTTCTGCATGGGTATAACCAGAGGCTTCTAAGAAACTCTCGTTGACATCAATAAAACGTCCTGTTGCCAGGGAACTGATGGTGATGAAATCGGGAGACGCGCGAAAGGCTTTGGCAAACTTTTCTTGAGAAATATTGAGGGCAACTTCGGTGCGGCGGCGAGATTGGGCAGCAATTCCTAACGCAATCAGATCAGCGATGGAACGAGCAAAACTTTGCTCCTCTACCGTCCAGTGATGGTTTTGACCGACCTGCTCCAGGCATATAACTCCAATGGTGTGACCGCCAGAGCGAATAGGTGTGTCTAGCAGGGAGGTGATTCCGGTTGTTGTCAGATAAGAATCTACTAACTCGTGGGTGCGAGGATCGGTCTGAACCGTGTCGGCAGCAAGGGTCACTTCTTCTTCTAAAGCATTGAAATAGATCGGAAAATCAGCCGCTGTAAGTTGGGTTCCCGAAGTGTGTTGGTTGGGCGATCGCTGATATAAATCCAGACATTGCAGCGTGGTATGGGTGTCGTTAAACCGCCATACGCTGGCGCGTTCCACTTCTAAGGTGCGGGTGGCTGCCTCCGTAATTTGTTGGAGTGCAGCCTCTAGATTCCCCTCATTCAACACCGTACTTTTTGCTAGTTCTAGTAAAACCCGGTTTTGCTTTCGCACTTGGCGATCGCTTCGGTGGAGGGCTGCCTCCGCTTGCAGCCGTTCAGCCTCTCTAGATTTCTGTTCACTCACATCTCTGGCGACCCAAATGACCGTCTCTGGCGACAACGGCGACACATTTGCAGAGAACCAGAGTTCCTGATTATCCACAATCAGGCAGTATTCCACATTCACTACTTGCCCAGTCTGTAAGGCTTGCTGAATTCCTTGCACAACCAGATCGGCTTGATCCTCTGGCATGATCTCATGAGCAGTCTTGCCGATTTGCTCTGATTCAGGGCTAATTAGTTGGGTTGGATGGGTGGAGACAATTTTCAGAAACTGCCCGTCTTTGTCATAGACAATGACAAGATCGGTCATGGCGGCAAACAAAGCTCTGAGTTCGGCTTCGGCTTCTGCCAAGGAAGCCGTGCGCTCTTGCACCCGCTGCTCTAAACTGGCATTGGTTTGCTCTAGGGTGGCAAATGATTCCTGCAACTGCTGAGCCATGCGATTAAAGGAGTTTGCCAGGGTTTCGAGTTCGGTAATTCCTTTTGCTTGCACATTTTGATGAAGTTGTCCGTTGGCAAGAGCTTCTGAGGCGCGGCTAAGCTGCAAAATTTGGTGGGCAATCCAGCGAGAGGTAGGAATGCCAAATAGGGTTGCAGCGGCTAGGGCGATCGCGCAGCCTAGTAAAGTGTTGCGAGTATTCGCGTGAATCTGCCCCATAAAGTCGGTTTCGGGCACCACAACCACGATCAACAAATCCAAGCCATGGGCATCTTTCCAGGGCATGACTAGCAAAAATTGGCGCTGATCGTGTAGATGAAATTCCAGCTTTTCAGTTTGATTGATCTGATCCAGACTGCCAAAAGTGTTGATCAGGAAATGGGTGCTGTCGCGAATCAGCGGATCAGCACTTTCGATCGCCTTGAGGCGAAAGGCTTTGCCGTTGACGATACGAAATGGTTTTTCAGTTTTTGACGAGGTGGCAACCAGTTTTCCAGATCGCTCTAGGATAAAGGTTTCTCCAGTTTTGCTGACTTGAATACTTGCCAGAAAGTCGCTAATTTGAGTCAAAATTTGGTCTACACCCATCACTCCCAGCAATTTCCCGGTTTTGCTGTATAGGGGATGGTTGGCGCTGATAGACATCACCTCTGGCTTATCATCCCAGTTGTAGATGGAACTCCAGGCAGGTTTGCCGATTTTCTCGCCGTCTGCATACCAGCCTTCATTCAAGGGGTTGTAGTCTGGAGTGATTTTGATCATCTTGGCGCGATCGCCTTGAGGAGTAGTCGAAAATGTATATTGTTGGTTTTTCGTTCGAGCAGATTTCTCGTTAATCAGCAGTTCACCGCTATCTAGTCGCTCAACCCCAATAAAATCGCCCTGCGGATTGGCATAGCTAATATAACCCACATTAAATATTTTCATTTGTCGCCAAAAATATTTGCCGGTCACATCAAAATTTTGGAGGTTTAACAGCCGTAGCTCAATTGCATCCGCATTGGTGCGGTTCAATTGGAATGGAGTTGCCAAATAATCATCTAAGTGCTGATGAATCCGGCTAACCGATTCATTGCGAACCTGGGTCGCCACTTCATTCACTGCTTTCTGCCCATTTTGGTGAGACAGAAAGCCAACTGCGACAACGGCTCCGACCACCTGAATCACCAAGGGCACAGCCATGACTAAACCGAGCGGAACCTTTTTCACAGCATTCGATTGAGAATTCGCCAAAAAATGGGACAACGCAGGCAGCTTATTTAAGACCATTGCGAGGGTATCCACCATGCTAAGGGCGAAGAGAGCTAAACCAACAGTAGCGCGATCGCTTTCAACGATTCTTCATAATGGGCTTCCTTGCATCATAGAGTTAAAGCGATCGCCCTCCCACTAAGCTCAACCCGGATCGCCCTAGTATGTGCAACACAGCCCTTTCGTGATGTAAAAAGTGTTTCTTTTTGTCGTAAAAAAATGTATTGTGTTGACGAGTAACTGTTAGATTAATGGAGATTCTATAACTCATGCTGACACATAATCTGTGCTCTCTTGCCTCTGGGTTCAGCAGATTGGCAGTATTGGCAGGCACTTTCGGAGGGCTTCCTGCGATCGCCGTTATGCCAACAGAAGCGGACAGAATCATGACAGATGAATTGCGCTTGAAAATTATTGGATGTGGAATTCCTCAGGTCACTCGAATTCAAATCGGGGCTGAGGAGCGATACACATTAGACCTTCCTGGTGAAAAGCGGTATCTCTACGATGCTGGGACGAAAAAACTGATTGACGTTTCGACGGGCACTCCCAACCCTCCAGCTAGCACCAGTGGCACTGAGTCTACGGATTCCTCCAGTGAGATCAGAAAGCATCCCCAATTTTCTCTAGTCTATGGCGATGTTGTGGATGGAACCATTACTGCCAATTCCCCAATGCAGCAAGTTTCAACCGGAGCGTTTGGACAGGTTGCCGTCAAAGGTCGAGCCAATACGTTCACTTTTGCCGCGCAACAAGGGGATCAAGTTGTTGTTAAAACAACTACTCAAGGTAGTCTCAAACCTTTTTTGGCGCTGATTGCTCCCAATGGAACACAGGTTGCTAGTGATTCAGATGGAAATTTGAGATATACGACGACAACAGTAGGCAGATACAAGATTGTGGTTTTAGGCGATCGAGATACCCTCGGTGCTTACAGCTTGAGTTTGGCAGGAACTCCGTCCAGCACAGGCTCCTCGCAAACCGGGGTGAGTGCTGCCAATAGTCGAACCTTCGCCGTTCGTGCGCCCTTCAATGATCTGGAGCGATCACGCATAATCGATGCGGTCTATCGAAATTGGAGCTCCAAAGTGCAACGGGTAAACAATATCACTGTTTCGAACCCGAACTACCGATTCAATAATGGTACTTATGGCATTCTCCTCAACGTTGCTTGGATCCACCCCCAGACAGGTCGGTCATACAGCAATTCTACGATAGCAACGATTGATACCACTAACGAAATTGGATACACATACTCGGTCAATAAACAGTGGCAAAAATGGATTTGGACGGGACAAAAACTATAAGCAAGCGCGATCTCAGGTTTGAAGAGAAGGGGCGATCGTATTTCTTAGGCGTGAAGGGGGCGATCGTGTATTGGAGAAGAGGGGCGATCGCGTTTCTGTAGTTTTAGCCGCGATCTCGACACTCCCAATCAAAGCGGCTGATAGGTGCGTTTGGAGTACTGTCTCCACCCAAAACTCAAGCAGCCTAAGAAACTAACTCAACGGCTCGTTTTGCGATCGCTTCTGGAGTGATGCCGTTGAGCGCCATCAGTTCGGTAGCACTAGCCGTAGTTTCGCCGCGCTTCCAGGCAAAGATGTCGCGTTTGGCAGTGCTGCGGAGCATCACGGGTTCTAGCATGGCGCTGGCTCCGCCGATTACACCGATGAGGGCATCGCCACTAAACAGGCGATCTAATCCGGCATCATCCAAAAAGCCACCATCTGCTTCAGAGCAGATTTCCCATGCTACATCGGTCGGGCGATAGAGTCGGCGCGGACTGACGATCGCCACAATCCGAACGCCGAATCCTTGGGCTTCTAGCTGTTTAGCCGCTTCAAATACCGGGTTCAGAATCATGTCGCCAATCACCGCAAAGACGATAGTTTTGCTCCCCTGGCTTTCGTGTAGGGCGATCGCGCCATCTTCGAGTGCCTGCCGCGTTTGCTCAAACGTAGTGCGAATCGGTAACGGCGATTTGCTGGCAGTGATGACAATGCCTTTGTTTTGCGTGGTCAAACCCCAGTCGTAGCAAACCTGAATGCTGTTGGCATCGGGCGGAAACAGCGGAAATACATTGCCATTTCGCATCATCGCCGCAAAGTAAGCTTCAATTTCGGGACGTTGATGCGTCCAGCCATTGCGTCCTTGCTCTAGTGCGCCTGCGGTAAATAGGGTGATGGTGGATGGCGTGGGGCGACGCAATTCTGCCATTGCCTGGATCACTGTTTGCCAAATGGGTAAGCCGTTGATTGCAAAAGATTCGTAGGAACACCAGAGCGTCCGGCAGCCAAACAAAGCTAAGCCTGCCGCCAATCCTGCACAAGCATCTTCGCTCAGCGGTTCATAGACTTGCCCGATCGGGTTTTGGTTATACAGCGGGTCTGCCGTGGGATGAATGATTTTGAGCGCTTGGTTGATGTTGGCAATGCCGGAAGCCTCGTTGCCATCGGCGTTGGTGACCAGGTAGCTCGGATCGGTTTGCCCCACGTAGCCCACCAGTTTACCCATGGCGGTGGTGGAAATCTTGGGGTCGCCGCCTACAGTAAATTCTTCTAGGGGGAGTGTTCCTAGGTCGGGGAGCGATCGCACAAATTCGGTGACTACAGTTTTACTCGCTGGTCCGCCCCCGGCTCTCTCGCAGTTGGTTCGCACCAAATCCCATGCTTCGGTGGTCAACGCACGGGTTTGTAGCGCACTCACAATATCAGGATTCTCTAACGTGTGGTGGGCGTAAAGATTGTGAGATTTGGCACCCCGCGCATGAACTCCAGCCCCCTTCAGTTGCTTGATGATAAAAACCGTGAGTGTACCGTTCAGTGCGGACTCTGCCGCTTTTGCCATGCCTTCCAAGACAGCTTGAGTGAACGCCAATCGCTGTTTAAAGGAAAAAACCGTGCTGTCTACAAAATCGCCCGGTTGATCTTGGTCATCAAACTCTTTGGCATCCACTAGCACGACCTGATCAAACCCATTGCCGCGCCAGTATGCCACCATGCGATCGCTGGATAGCGTAGACACCATGCTGTGATGCTCTTGGGAAAAGCCATTCCACACCAGCACGGGCAAAAAATTAGTGGCATGGGGAAACGCAGTATGGAAATGCGCCATCGAGCTGACGATGTAAGGTTCACCCAAACCGCCATCTCCCACGGTGAAGGGGAACAGCTTATCGGGATTGAGCAATGCACCCGCCATGGCGAAATGTTGCCCCTGACCCAACGGTCCTGCTGGAGCGAGCAGTCCGGGAATTTGACCGGACAGGTGACCGAGTAATCCATGGCGTTCCCGGTAGCGATCGCGCAACTGCTGCACGGTTTCAATGCCCATATCTTCCAGGGAGCGATCCAAAAACATGGCGCTGTAGAATCCCGGCGCATGATGCCCGACTTCCGTCACAAAGTTTTTGTGCCCCAACATCACAAGTGCCGCGTAAGCTTCAGCTTGGCTGGCAAACCCGCCTGGATGCCCCGATGCTTTGCTGGCAGTCACTTGCAGCGTCAGGTAGCGCAACGCATCCGCATAGAGCAATGTTTGATAAATAGCACAGGGATCATTCGGCGCAGTGATGGCAGTTTTGCCGTCTAGAATCGCGGGCATAATCCCGTAGCGATCGAACTCAGGATAGGAATCAGTAAAATATTGAATTCCCTCACAAAAGGCTGGAGCGGATTTGGGGTTCGGAGTAACTGCCGTCATGCTTGAAATACCTGGTGCAATGATGAAAGGGCGAAATCGCTCAATACTTTATCCTACACAGCGATCTGCACAAAAAAATGACGGGCGTGATAATGACCTTTGCAGGATAGCTATTGAGTTTTGGCAATGTAGGTTTCGGGTTTCAGGTTTCAGCACTCAGCACTCCCGCCGCACTTCAAACTCAAAAGGGGATTAAATCAGCTTGCTCTTTAGGCAAAACACGATTGACAATTGCACTTCGCGAACTGACAAGTCAGCGCCAGCGATCGCCCTGGCAACCGAAGTGCTTGAAATTGCCCAACAGTTTCAGCAAGTTCCTACTGTGCAGGGCTACGCAAAAACCGCGATTCAAGTCTTGCAGGAAAATGGGGTAGAGGTTGGCCCGTGAGTCGGGGCGTTTCGCGAAACATCTCTACGTTGATGCAAAATTTTGTATCACACCACACTCTCATTAGCGGAAAACGGCGTTTAATTAAAGGTATTGCAGCTTATATGGTCTAGTTCAAGCCATGACTATTGCGATCGCTTTTATTACCCTCGGAATTATTGCTCAGGCAGTTGCGTTGGCGACACGTTCGGAGTTGCCGCGCTTCACGAAGATGTGTCAAACCTGTCGCTATCAGATCCCGCCGATGGAGCGCCCACCTGCTTTCTATGATTGTCCAGAGTGCGATCGCCTGTTCAGTCTTAGTGACCGCTTGCTCCCCCGGTAGGCTTCGCTTTTTTGAGGAAAAGCACCAGCGCTGCACTACCAACTAAGGCGCAACCCATAAAGAAGAAGCAATCATTAAACGCCATGACATTCGCTTCGCGGCGAACAATGCTAGCAATTTGAGCGATCGCCTGATTTTGGGCGGTTGTGGCATCGGCACCGCTGTTGGTAAAAAACTGTGTCAGTTGATCAATGCGATCGCGCGTAATTGGATTTGACAGCGCCACAGCATCAACGAGGCGATTGGAATGAAACCGTTCCCGTGTACTTTGGATGGTGCCCAAAATGGCAATGCCGACCGAACCGCCCAAATTGCGTGACATATTGTAGAGTGCCGATGCAGAGCCAATCTGCTTGGGTTCAATCCCCGCTGTTGAAATGCTAGATAGCGGCGTGATCACGAGCGGTTGCCCCAGCGCTCGGACAATTTGGGCGGGGATCAGCTGATCGATGCCCGTATCGTGGGTCATGTGAGAGTTCATGAAGCAACTGATGCCAAACAGCGTCATCCCGATCGCCACCAGCAGACGCAGATCAAATCGCTGCATCAGTTTTGGCACAAAGGGTGTGATCAGAAGCTGGGGCAACCCCGCCCACATAATCGTTTGTCCGATTTGCATCGCGTTGTAGTGCTGCACCTGCGCTAGATAAAGCGGCAAAATAAAGGTCGAACCATATAAGCCTAATCCCAGCGCTAGGGTGATGATGATCGCTAGACCAAAGTTGCGTCGCCACAGTAAGCGTAGGTTGAGGAGTGGTTTTTTTCGCGTCAGTTGAATGAAGACAAACAAGGGCAGCGCGATCGCTGCAATGATTGCAGCGCGTTGAATTTCTTCCGATCCAAACCAGTCTTTGCGGTTGCCTTCATCGGCAAAAAACTCAAAGGACGCAAACCCGATCGCCATTGTCAGAATGCCCCACCAGTCACCCTGCTTGAGCAAATTAAGCTGCATCGGCTTGGGTGCAAGTCCATACCAAACGCCTGCGATTAAGAGCAAACCAGGAACGATATTGATGTAGAAGATATACTCCCACCCGAAGTTATCCGTCAACCAGCCGCCCACGGTTGGACCAATCGAGGGTGCAAAGGTTGCCGTTAGCGAGAACATGGCTAAACCAAGTGGCTGCTTGGATGGTGGCAACGTCGTCAGGATGACCGTGAATGCCATTGGGATCAGAACTCCACCCGTAAACCCCTGCCCTGCCCGAAATGCAATCATCATCGGCAAGTTGACCGAAAAGGCACAGGCAATGGAAAACAATAGGAATAAGGTGGCATTGACCAGTAAATAGCGCCGCACCGAAAAGACCTGCGACAGCCAGCCGGTCATCGGGATCACCACAATTTCGGCGACTAGATAACCCGTCGAAATCCAGGAGCCTTCATCGATCGTGGCGCTTAAGGCTCCAGTGATGTCGTTTAAGGAGGCATTCGTCACCTGAATATCCAACACTGCCATAAATGCGCCCAGCAAAGTCGCCATTACACCGATCCACTCCCGCAGCGAAACATGTCGCTCTGGAGAACGTTGAGGTGATGCACCTACGGTAGTCTGCCCTAATGGGCGATCGCTGCGTGTGGTCGTCATGAATGGCGTTTCAACTATGGCGTTTCAACGGTGACCACAACCGACATTCCTGGTGTGATCCGAGACTCATAGCCCTTAATGCTATTGGCATCGAAGATGACTTTGACCGGAATCCGCTGCACAACTTTGGTGAAGTTGCCGGTCGCATTATCAGGCGGCAGCAGGGCAAATTTAGCGCCGGATGCAGGCGCTAAACTATCGACGTTGCCCCGAAATAGATGATGGGGAAACGCATCGATTTTGATTTCAACTGGCTGTCCTGGCTGCATTTTTGCGAGCTGCGTCTCTTTGAAATTGGCATTAACCCACGGGAGCGGCTGCACCAATGACATCAGCGTTTGTCCAGGTTGAACTCTCTGCCCAATCTGCACCGTTTTGTTGCCGATGCGCCCGGTTAGCGGAGCCGCGATCGCGGTGTATGACAGTTGTAATTGGGCGTTTTTAAGTTGGGCATTGGACTGATCAACCGCTGCTAACGCTGCCTGATACTGCCGTCGATTCACTTCTGTCTGCTTGCCACTGGCGTTTGCCTGCTCCAGTTTCCCCTGAGTTGAGTTGAGTTTCGCCTGAATATTTCCCAGGTTTGTCTGAGCCTGCACCACTCTGGCTTGAGCTTGCTTGATTTGCTCCGCGATCGCGTTGTATTGCCCTTGCGTTGCCTCATAGGTTGCCCTAGCCGCATCAAGCTGTTGTTGAGCGATCGCACCTTCATTAAACAGTGAAAGGTAGCGCTTATAGTCGAGATTAGCTTTGACTAAATTTGCTTTCACTTGGGCAAGTTGGGCGCGCGCCGCTGGTACTCCTGCTTGTGCCTCTGCCAAAGCCGCTTGCGCCGTTGAGACGCTAGCCCCCGCCGCATCAATATCGCCCCGCGCCTCCGTCGTCAACCCTTGAGCATTAGTTGCCGTCACCCCAATATTTGCCTGAGCAACCCGTGCCTGCTGCTGCGCTAATTCTTGGGCAGCCTTTGATTGCTGCAAAGCAACCTGGTTGTCACGCGGATCTAGCTTGACCAACAGGTCTCCTCGCTGCACCTGCTGATTGTCTTTTACAGCAACCTCAATCACCGTCCCGTTAATCCGGGCATTGATCGGATGCACATCAGCCGTTATGTAAGCGTCATCGGTGCTTACATGAATTGCCGCAAAGCGCCACCAGCGATACCCTAAAATGCCGCCAATCATTAATCCCACCCCTAATGCAGCCAGGAGTATCCATTTTCGACGCGGATGCTTTTGTGGCGCTTGTGGATCACTTGGTATGGGGTCAGTGCCATCACTTGTAGGAGAGGTATTTCTATCCAGCACCGCTGGCTTCTGCCCGTCGAGTGTTTGAGTTTGGTTGACTGAGTTAGTAGATTCCATGTTGAGGACATCATGAGGGATAATGCAGAGGCGTAGCCATAGGCTTGGAATACTGAGCTTAGGCGTGAGCGATAGAGTTTCTAATACAGAATATAAAGCAGACACTCAATTAATACAGGCAGAGCTTTCCAGAAGGCTACATCCAAAAGGAAGAGTTCAAGCCAAACTTGATTTCTTTTGGTTAATGGGGAATGTGAAAATTTATTCCCGATCATCGCCTTCTCCGCTTTAGATCGGCAGAGACATCAACACGACTGAAGAACGGGATTCCACTGGATAAATGGCTTGCTTGATTTGGGGCGCTTTCTTAGGATCTTGAAAATCCTCTGGTGATGGCAAGCTAGTATCCACAATGCGATGCCAGCCGTTGCCCGGTTCCAAGGTGGGCAGTTCAAAAGTCAAGGGTTTCCAGTCCGCATTGAAAATCACATAAAGGTGTTCTTGAATCGTGGGATGGTAAAGGCTAAAGGCAATGCTATGAGAGTCCTCACTCCAGTCGGGCTGACCTAATTTAAGCCCATGCCAGAGAAGATGGGGCTTATGATCATGAGCCGAAAGTTCTAAGAGACGCTCCTGCTGATACAACTCAAGGGATTGGGTCAAGTGGATCATGCCTTGGACAAACCTGAGCAAATCGGCATGTTTGTCGATTAAGCTCCAGTCAAACCAACTCAGGTTATTATTTTGGCAATAGGCATTATTGTTACCAACTTGGGTGCGCCGTACTTCATCCCCCATCAACAGCATGGGCGTTCCTTGGGATAGGAATAGGGCAGTCAAAAAATTTCTAATTTGGCGATCGCGCAACCGCCCGATCGTCGCCTCGCTCGTGTCTCCTTCAATGCCGCAATTCCAACTGTGATTATCATTGGCACCGTCGCGGCTCTCCTCGCCATTTTCCTCGTTGTGTTTGTCGTTGTAGGAAACTAGATCATTTAGCGTAAAGCCATCGTGACAGGTGACAAAGTTGATGCTGCGATTGGGTTCGCGATCGGGCTGCTGAAAAATATCAGGACTGCCCAAGATTCGTAAGGCAAATTCATGGATTACGCCAGAATCACTTTTGATAAAGCGCCGCACATCATCCCGAAACGGTCCATTCCACTCGGCAAAGCGATCGCCAATGAACGATCCCACCTGATACAATCCACCCGCATCCCACGCTTCCGCAATAATCTTCACCCCAGCCAACACCGGATCGGATTCGATCAACCATAGCAGCGGCGGGTCTTCCATCGGATGCCCCAATTTGCCGCGTGACAGGCACGAAGCCAAATCAAACCGGAACCCATCCACATGCATCACATCGACCCAATAGCGCAAGCAATCGAGAATTAGCCGAGTTACGACTTCGTGATTTGCCTTCACCGTGTTGCCGCAGCCCGTGTAATTGCTGTAGTAGGTTGGGTCTTTTTCCAAAATGTAATAAGCGCGGTTTTCCAATCCTCTAAACGACAGCGTTGGACCTTCCTCATTGCCTTCTGCCGTATGGTTAAACACCACATCCAAAATCACCTCAATCCCCGCTTTGTGGAAGGCTTTCACCATATCCCGAAATTCATTCACGGGACCCAACGGATCTTTGGAGTAGCTATAGGCGCGGTGGGGCGCAAAGAATGCCAGCGTGCTATATCCCCAATAGTTTCTTAAGCCGGGTCGAGCGTCTTGCTCATCAAATTCATGGATCGGCATCAACTCTACGGCAGTGATGCCTAATTCCTTCAAATAGGGAATTTTTTCAATCAGTCCGGCATAGGTGCCGCGTTTTGCCGGAGCAATCCCAGAATTGGGATGACGAGTAAAACCAGCAACGTGCAATTCATAAATGATGGTTTTGGCATAGGGAGTGTGAAGCGGGATATCGCCGTCCCAGTCGTAAGTCGTCGGGTCAAGGACAACGCTTCTCAGGGCTTGAGGGCAATTATCACCGGGCAAAATTGCCGCTTCTCGGCTGTAATGCTCCCACCCCACTACCACCGTTGTATATGGGTCTAACAGAACTTTGTTACCGTCAAACCGATGTCCTTGATCGGGTAGATAAGGGCCATAGACTCGATAGGCGTAGACTTGCCCTGCGGTGAGGTTGGGCACAAACACATGCCAGTAATAAAATGTCTTGTTACGTTTCAGATCAAGGTTGATCACTTGACTAGGCTGTGGATCATCCGGTGCGGCAAACAGCAAAAGTTCAACAGCCGTGCTGCTTTTGGAAAAAATGGAAAAGTTTACACCATCTGGATAAACGGTTGCGCCTAATGGAAAACTTCGCCCTGGCAAATTCTGACTGATTACATCCATTGCCCAACGCTCCCAGGTAGATCATGTCTGACGGTTATCATAGCTTCTCTCTGCAATCGCATCTATCACCTCTCATGTTGGTTGATTCCGGTCGCTGTATTTACTTAAAGATGAGAGCGATAGCTTGCGCTGACTTGTCAGTTCGCGGGGGCAGCTATTTTTGAACTATCAATCACCGGATGGGTCTTTTCGCATCGCCCAGTGAATCTCTTTTAATAAATCTGTCATGTTGGTCGGGGCAACCAAAACTTGGGTGGCAAGCTGTGTAATCCTGTCGGGTAAGGGAGCAGGTGTGGAGGAGGCTTGATGGTGGCGATGATCCAAGATGAGCATGGGGGGCGGTTGATCTAAGGATTCTAGAGACGACAGGAGCGCGATCGCGTCCGATTCAGGTGCATCGCTAGTCCAACAAATCAACAATAAATCGACACTTTGAGCCTGAATTTGCTGCATGACTTCTTGCCAAGACTGCTTGATCTCACTGCGTAGTCCGGCGGTTTGAAGATAGTGAGTCAGAGCTTGCAGCCATTCCACTTGTTTTGGGGAGTTAGGCAATGTTTCTAAGGTTGCGTGAATGGTCGCAGCGACGGGATCGGTCGCCATCAGCAAGGTAGAAATATCTACTGCTAAAACTGACGGTTGCCAAGCTGAGCTAGCCGCAATCTGAAGCACTTGTAACAGCGTTGCAGGGATAACCTCTTCAGAAAAGGTCGTTGTGGCTGGGGCTAGATAGGGAAACACGAGCAAGCCAGGAATTTGACTAGCGGCTTGAGTCACTGCTGAATCGAGGGTTACCAAGGGCAGGGCAGACAAGGACGGGTAATGGCTTAATTGTTTTAGATAATCGGCTGGAGCCGACAGGGAACCCTCCAACAAAACGACATGAGGCTTCCACACCCGCGCCAATAGCTCGGCTTGCTCTAGATCATCCGATTCTAAAATGCGATAGCGATGGGATTGGAGCAGATGATTCAAATCTTCTAAGGGGGTTGAGTCGCGATCGCTCGGTGCATCCAAATATAACCGTAAAATTGTCAGGTTTGTGATGGGGCGATCGCGAAAAATGGGCGACTCTGTTTCGATCAAAAGCGTTTTCAAGGTTTGTTCCAACACCTTGATTTGAATCGGTAAATTCATAAATCCATTCGCATGGCACCGATAGGCTGCTGCTTCTTCAACCTGCGTTGACATGACCACCACCGGCAGATGCTGGGTTTCTGTATTGGACTTGAGCAACGTCAGCACATCCCAACCCGATAGTAAGGGCAGCAACGGATTCAGAAAAATGATGCAGGGCTGCAACCGCCGCGCTTTTTCTAATGCCTCGGTGCCAGAGCGAGCAATTACAACCCGATACCCTAAGCTCCCTAGCTGATCTGATAGCGTTTCGATCGCCTGCGGCACACCTTCCACAATCAAAATCAAGCGATCGCGGCGAACCGAACCACTCACTCCCGGCTGTATATCTGCCCTAAAACGATCCGGTGGCAAATAAATGGGCGATCGTCCCCCCAGCCATTCTCCCGATTCAGCAAGCCCATTGCCATCCTCCGCCTCATCTTGATAAGAGAAAGGTGCTTTGTTGGGTGGCAGCGGCGGCAACAATACGGTAAATTGGCTCCCTTCATCTTCTTTAGACAAAAAGGTGACATCCCCGCCGTGCAATCGAGCCAATCGCCGCGTTAACACCAACCCCAACCCTGCCCCTTCAAACTGGCGCGTCAACGGGTTTTCAAGCTGCTGAAATTTTTGAAAGATTAGGTGCTGCTTTTCCGCTGGAATGCCAATGCCTTGATCCCAAACCGTAAATGCAATCCAGCCACCCCAGCGGTTCACCTTTAAGCCAATGGGCTTACCGGGTTCTGTAAACTTGAGCGCATTCGACAGGAGATGAATCAGCATTTGGCGTAGTCGCAGTTCATCCGCAACGAAAATGTCTAGTCCAGGCGTAATCTCCAGTGAGAATTGAGCCGTTAACTGCTCGTCGGTTGGAGGATCTTCTGATTTACTTTCTAAGAAACGCAGTTGCTTCGCTTGCTCAAACGCCTGAGCGCATACAACCTCGATCTGAACGGGTGCAAACAACAGTTGCAATTGCCCCGTTTCAATTCGCGTTAAGTCTAAAATATCGTTCACCACGGTCATCAAGTGGCGGCTACTTTGGTAAATCAGTTGGGCATACCGTACCTGTCGCGGATTCAGTTCACCTAACGTTTGATCTTTGAGCAGACTGGACAAACCCAAAACAGCAGTCAGAGGAGTTTTTAGCTCATGACTAATACAGGCTAGAAACTCATCTTTGAGCCGATTCAGTTGGATCAGATCCGCATTCTTGGCGGTCAGTTCATGGGCTAACTGCTGTTGTTCAGTCACATCCTGGGCTTGCACGAGCCAGAGTGCTTCAGTCCCGATTTCAAGCGTTTTCTGCCATGGTTCATCCACCAAAGTGCTTTGAGAACCTGCATATCTGGACAGACTCGCGTTGCTAGATTCACCTGTTTCTGTACTGGAGGGATTAGCATCGGAAGTCAGGTCAGCCAATCGGAACGAGCCAACCTGAGATGGGCTTGTCTGGGAAAAAAGTGGTGGAGCGGTTTGGGACAAGGGATTTGACCAGTCTAAATTCCAGCCTGGCAACAATGTGCAAAGTGGAATTTTAATAAACTGCAATACCCGTTCCTGTCCATCCTTCAAAGGACACAAACACACACAGCTATCGGGAGAAGTTCCTAAATAACAGAGGTTTGGGTCTGCTAGAGACGGGTTTGCATCCAGTTCTCCCAATAGTTGAGACGCTTCTTGGCGAATCCATCCCGGATCAAGCAAGTCTCCTACTTGACTACGCCAAGTGGAGTTTTGGGCTAACACAGTGCCACTTTGGGTTTGCAACATGAGGGGCAGGGGCAGGCGTTCTAATAACTCCAATAATGAGTTGAATAATGCAGCTTGAGAGGGGGGCGCTGAAAGGGCTGTGAGTTGGGTGCTTGACGAAGAAGGATTTAGGCTTATGGGTTGGTTCTGCTGCCGCAGTTGATTAATTTCATTTTGTTGAGTTTTAAGGCGCTGCTCTAGCTCGGCGCGTTGAGCGAATAACTGTTGAGTAAGCTGAATAATTTGGCGTTGTTGAGGATCTGAGTGAATGCTCGTTGGTGCGTCTTGGGGCACTGGGGATAAAAAGGCAGGCAAATACGGCGCAGAAGCTATTTCAGTTGGATCGGAGGCAGTAGGCTCTTCCGTGAATAGCTGGAACACCCGTTCAATATCCAAAAGCCCCAAAACTTCGCCTGTGCCGTTGATCAAGGCGATCGCTTCTGAGTCGGGAAGTTGCACCCGCATCATCAGTTGGGAGAGTTGCCACTCGGCGGGCACGAGAATGATCGGTTCGATCACGGAGGGCGCGATCGCGGTAATGGGTGCAGCCAATATCGGCGGCAAGGCTAGGGGAGAAAGTGACGCAGGACTTTCAGACGAAAGCAGCAGTTGGGGGAGCAGGCGATGTAATTTGACGACCCCCATCGGCTGCTGCTGCGAATCCAAAATGATTAAGCGATCGCATTGGCTGCGGCTTAATGCCGTTAACGCTACTTGAATCGTTACCGTGTTTGGAAAAACCGGAACAAAATATACCAACTCACTCAAGCAGATATTAGGCAGAAGCATGATCAATTGCGCCGTGAAGGAAGGTGAAGCCGGATGTACTCAATAACCCTCCAGGTTTTATAAGCTTTTTAATCGCGCTCTATTTCTGAGAATGATCTATTCAAGCAAAGCGACCCATGGAAAAACTGAATGCAAAAAGAAATGTAAGGATGAACGCCACTTTTTTGGATCAGCGACGTGAATCAGCAAAATTTAATGGAGAATAATGAACAAGTACTCGATTAAAACTTCAGACCCCATTATGGAGGCGGATTGGGCAGAACAGGCAGACAATTATAATTAATTAAAGTTGTGCCTGTGTGCAAGACGCAGCAGCCAATGTCGTCGTCGTTTCTGATTCCATAACTGACTCTAGAATGGCTTTTTCTCACTCTTAACGCTATTGACTTTTTAAAAACTTTGTCCCCCAAACTTTCGATTGGTCTATTTCTAAACCCTGATTTTGCAGCCCAAGCTTTTTTAGAGGCTTTAAATCACGATCGCTATCACGTTGCCCTTCACACTGCCAGCGATACATTTTGCGAGTCTATTGAGCAAGAAAAACAACAGCTTGATTGCCTGATTCTCCAGAATGGTTCAGCGCTACCTCATTTGGTCAACTGGTTGCATGGTCAGGTGATTGTCTTACCCGCCGTGATTTTACACACCGGGCTGGATGGGATGCCATCCAATCATGATTTTGCTCATGAACATGATTCTTCCGGGCGATCGCCGTTCACCTATCACACCGCCGAATTCCACACGACCCCCGCCCAATTTGTGCTAACCGATGATGTAGCGGAGCAGGCGATCGCCCGATTTATCCATCTTTCGCCCAACTGCCGAATTAGCAGTTCCGTGGAGGCAGAAGTCGCGATCGATGCAGCCACCCAAACCTTGCTCATGCTCCAGCAACAGCGCCGCCTCACAGACAAACTCAAAGAACGCCTGGGGTATTTAGGCGTATATTACAAACGCAATCCCCAAAACTTCTTCCGTCGCCTATCCCATGAGCAACAGCAGGAGCTATTAGAAAAGCTCAAAGCCGACTATCGAGACATCATCCTGTGCTACTTCACAAACGGTGGTACGCTAAATCAGCGGATTGACGACTTTGTTAACACGTCCTTTTTTGCAGATATGTCAGTGCCCCAAGTCGTTGAAATTCATATGGAATTAATCGACGAAATCTCTAAACAATTAAAATTAGAGGGACGCAGCGAAGAAATCCTATTAGATTATCGGCTGACATTGATCGACATCATTGCCCACTTGTGCGAAATGTATCGCCGCTCAATTCCGCGAGAACCCTAGGCGATTGATCCCCAGACCTTTTTGCCAGCACACCCCTCAAGCTTATGCCACTGAAGAAAACCTACGTTCTGAAACTGTATGTTGCAGGCAACACACCAAACTCCATTCGAGCGCTAAAAACCCTCAACAATATTCTTGAAGAAGAGTTTAAGGGCGTGTATGCGCTCAAAGTAATTGATGTTTTGAAAAATCCGCAGTTAGCCGAAGAAGACAAGATTTTGGCAACCCCCACCCTGGCAAAAATTTTGCCGCCGCCCGTTCGCAAGATCATTGGTGATTTATCCGATCGCGAAAAAGTGCTAATCGGGCTAGATTTACTTTATGAAGAACTGCGGGAAAAAGAAGCTAACGCATAATAGATCGGATTTGTGGGTAGCTTTTGTGATAGAAGCGGTTTAACAAACAAAGTGCAATGAGTAGGTCAATTCAAAACGTAGGTCAATTCAAAACGAATTATGAATGAATTGAATCCACAAAACCAGAGCGGCATCACCGCCGCCGGGGTGGACAAAATCCGCACGATGATCGAAGGGTTTGATGATATTAGTCATGGCGGCTTGCCCATTGGCAGAACAACCCTCGTGAGCGGCACCTCTGGCACCGGAAAAACACTCCTCGCCGTCCAATTTTTATATAACGGCATTGTTGATTTTGACGAGCCTGGTGTCTTTGTCACCTTTGAAGAGTCTCCCGCCGATATTATCAAAAATGCCTTTAGCTTTGGCTGGGATCTCCAGAAATTTGTGGATGAAGGCAAGCTGTTTATTTTGGATGCTTCCCCCGATCCAGATGGGCAGGATGTGGTGGGCAATTTTGATCTCTCAGCGCTGATCGAGCGGATTCAATACGCCATTCGCAAATATAAAGCTAAGCGCGTTTCGATTGATTCCGTTACGGCAGTATTTCAACAATATGATGCTGCCTCGGTGGTGCGGCGAGAAATTTTTCGGATTGTGGCGCGGCTGAAGCAAGTGGGTGTGACCACGATTATGACTACGGAGCGGGTGGATGAATATGGGCAAGTTGCTCGCTTTGGCGTAGAAGAATTTGTCTCGGATAATGTGGTGATTTTGCGAAATGTGCTGGAGGGTGAACGCCGCCGCCGCACAATCGAAATTTTGAAACTGCGCGGCACGACCCATATGAAGGGAGAGTATCCGTTTACGATGACGCGGCAAGGGATTAATATCTTTCCGCTGGGAGCGATGCGGTTGACTCAGCGATCGTCGAATGTGCGCGTGTCGTCTGGCGTGAAAACTTTGGATGAAATGTGTGGCGGTGGCTATTTCAAAGATTCGATTATTCTGGCGACGGGCGCAACGGGAACGGGCAAAACGATGCTAGTTAGCAAGTTTTTGGAAGAAAGCTGCGTTAAGGGTGAACGGGCGATCTTGTTTGCCTATGAAGAGTCCCGCGCTCAACTATCGCGGAATGCCTATTCTTGGGGAATTGATTTTGAAGAGTTGGAACAGCAGGGCTTACTGAAAATTCTCTGTGCGTATCCAGAGTCGGCAGGGTTGGAAGATCATCTGCAAACGATTAAGCAGGAGATTGCGGATTTTAAGCCGGCTCGAATTGCGATCGATTCTCTATCGGCGATCGCCCGTGGAGTCAGCAACAACGCCTTCCGCCAGTTTGTGATTGGCGTAACCGGGTTTGCCAAACAAGAAGAAATCACAGGCTTTTTCACCAATACGACCGACCAATTTATGGGGTCAAACTCCATCACCGACTCCCACATTTCCACCATCACCGACACGATTTTGATGTTGCAATATGTGGAAATTCGGGGCGAAATGTCTCGTGCCATCAACGTATTCAAAATGCGCGGGTCTTGGCATGACAAAGGCATCCGGGAATACACGATTAGCGATCACGGTCCCGAAATTAAGGACTCGTTCCGCAATTTTGAACGGATTATCAGTGGGTCACCGACCCGAATTGCTGTGGATGAAAAAACGGAACTATCTCGAATTATTCGCGGCGTGCAGCGCGATGAAGAGTAGGGTGCCTTCCTCGCTCTAGGCTCAAATTGATTGGCGACCCGATACAGACTTGAAAATATTTCTGGTATCGTTAGTTCTGAGAATGCGGTCAATCGCCCAGTCAGCGAATGGCAGAAGGTCGTAACCGAGCCACTGCCAAAAGCGCCACTGCCAAAAGCCACAAAACTATGACAACTCCTACCGCGACGCTATTGATTTCTTGCCCTGATCAAAAAGGATTAGTCGCAAAAATTGCCAACTTCATTTATGCGAATGGCGGCAATATTATCCATGCCGATCAACACACGGATTTTGCGGCGGGGTTGTTTCTTACCCGACTGGAGTGGCAGCTCGAAGGGTTTAACCTGCCGCGTGAAATTATTGGAACGGCGTTTAACGCGATCGCCCAACCTCTCCAGGCAAACTGGCAGTTGCACTTTTCAGATACGGTGCCGCGCATTGCCATTTGGGTGAGTAAACAAGACCATTGTTTGTATGATCTGCTTTGGCGACAGCAATCGCGAGAACTCAAAGTAGACATTCCGTTGATTCTCAGTAATCATCCAGACTTAGGCGCGATCGCCCAGCAATTTAACATCGACTATCACCATATTTCCATTACTCAAGACACTAAACAAGCCCAAGAAAAAAAACAGCTTGAGTTATTGAAAAAATACAACATTGACTTAGAGCCTATCCGGAAAATGTTAGGAGCTTACGACCGACAATCAAACAAGCGGCAA
>QBMH01000260.1 GCA_003249025.1 Leptolyngbya sp.
ACGAACTCTAGCCCAATGTCACTACCTCACTCAAAAATGGGCGAACCGTGAGTTATAAAAACAATTTTGCAAGATGCTGTAATTATGAGAGCTAATTTAGAGAGAGCCAATCTAAGCGAAGCCGATTTACAGAATGCACGGCTCGGAGAGGCTATTCTCAAGGACGTAAGACTCAGTGGAGCTAACTTGCAAGGGGCTGACATTCACGAAACGAATCTTCAACGAGCAAAGTTTGCGAAATGCTTAATCTGGTCAGATGCGATTGATTTAACTTGGGAACAATTAAGGCAAGCAAAAAAGTGGGAAGAGGCAGAATTACCGGATTATTTGTTGCAAAACCGACCTATTGAGGCAGTTGAAGAGGTAAGCAAACAGGAATTGAAGGAATAAGCTCAAGCGACTTCGGCGAGGATGGGTTGGAACAGGGGTTTGTTTTGCGACTGGTCCCACTCGACAAGGCTGTCGATCGCGTCTTGACCATTTCTTGCAGCCTCTTTGGTTAGCATTGCGTAGTTTGAACACGATAGGCGAAAAGTACGCGATCGCTTAGCCAGAGGATTCAATTCAACGAAATGCTATGGTTAAATCCAGTGCGATCGCTCTGAGGAATGGCATGATGAATCCTTTTAGCAGCATCTCAGACCTTGAGATCATCTACCCGGATGGAGATGGGCAACCGATGACTGAAAGTGACCCCACGCGGGACTATTTAATCTACGGCGTGGAAGCGCTGGGCGTTTATTTTCAGGATCGCCCTGATGTCTATGTGTCGGGCAATTTGTTTGTCTACTACAAGCGAGGGGTGCCGGATGCCGTGGTGTCGCCGGATGTGTTTGTTGTGTTTGACGTAGAAAAGAAAAAACGCCGCAGTTTCAAAGCCTGGGAAGAAAATGGTAAATTGCCTAGCTTTGTGATGGAAATTACCTCCAAAACCACCCAAGAAAATGATGAAGTCGAAAAGCGCGAAAAATACAGTCGGATGGGAGTCACAGAGTATTTTCAGTATGATCCGACTGGGGATTATTTGCAGCCCGCTCTGAAAGGGGCGCGGCTAGTAGCAGGAACTTATCGCCCTATTCCAGCCCAATTATTGCCGGATGGCAGCGTCTCGATTCCAAGCGAAGTCTTAGAACTAGACCTGCGACTTTTGAATGGTGAACTGCGTTTCTACAACCCAGCGACGGGAAAAAAACTGCTGACTCCTTTAGAAACCGAGTGGGCACGGCAAGAGGCTGAATTAGCACAGCAGGAAGCAGAACTAGCGCGCCAGGAAGCGGAACTGGCACAACAGGAAGCGGAACAAAGTTTGAAAAGGGCGATCGCTCGACTCATGGGCTTAGGGCTAACCATTAACCAGGTGGCTGAAACATTGAACTTATCCGTAGAAGCGGTACAAAAGTTGTGCGATCGCTGAAGTCAGGGTAGAAAACGGGTGGCGAAGTTTTGCGATCGCGTGGGGGAAAGTGCCCGTGCTTTAAGAATGGCGGCACCCAGAAACGCGTAAGATAGCACGCCGACAAATGCCAGAAACACCGGACTTAATATTCCCGCAATGTTCCAGAGTGTGTGTAGACCAGCCGCCGTGCCCAGACCAACGCCCAAAATCAGCCAACGCTGCCGAGATCGCAACACACTTAGCCCAATGAAGTAACCAAAGTAGCCGCTGTAAGCCATGTGTCCGGCGACCAAGCCCAACACTCTGGGAATCAGCAACTGTAATCCTGCCAGTTGGGCGGCTTCTTGTCCGGCTAAAAGCGATGACTTATAGGTTGCCGGAACGTAAACTCCCAAAGTTTCCATTAAGCTAAAACCCACGGCAGAAGCCGCACCGAGTAAAATTCCATCCAACGGCTCCCACACGCCAATGCGAGATCGGAAGGGCGATCTCAGTCGCAGCCCTAAACCTAAAGCGATGAATACAGGCACCGCTTTAAGCAATTCCTCCATCAGCCCTGCGCCAAAGAACATTTTTACCAGCAGCACCCAAAAATTGGTCTCAGCATTGGTGTTGGATAAATCACCGGGCAAAAGACGATGAAATACCAGCGTGAATAGATCCAAAACAGGACTAATCAAAATTAGAGCCGTTAGCATCGCTACAGCCATCAACAGCCACCAGGTTTTTTGCTTACCGCAAAGCTGATAGATGAAGTACAACGCTGCGATCGCTAAATATGCCGCCAGCAAGAGGTTAAAAGCAGCCGGATTGCCAATCGCCAAAAACAACAGCACGACAAATGTAATGGTGACAATCGCAGGCACCAAGTAAGCTTTGTGGGTCAGCTCACGCCCAGTAGACAGGATCGGAAATAACTGCGTCAAACTAACATCTTCCAGTTTGACGCGGTTTTTAGAAGGCGGCAGAGTGGGATCAAGAACAGGGGGAAAGCTGCCTAGCGCCACTCCACTACTCGCTAGAAATTGCCCGTGGTCTTGAAGCTGATAGTCAAAGACTAACTCTGGCCCGTTTTGCCCCAGCATGATGCGATCGCCGACCTGCAAAACTTGGCATCCTTTTAAACAAATGCCATTCACAAACGTACCATTGCTGCTATTCAGGTCGCAAACTTGCCAAAATCGCTCTCCATTCGGGGCTTCACAATCCAAGATTGGCTCAATTTTTGCGTGGTGGCGAGAGACTGAGCGATATAAAGATGCATCCAAAGCAATTTCGCAGCGCAAATCTCGCCCTACTGTTGTTGGTTCAGAGATAGACAGTAGGTAATAGGATTGTCTGCGCTCTGTATTGCTCCTGCCGCTTAATCGAAGAAATGCAATGTATTGAGTGCCCGACATTTTGAGAAAACGGTGCCGAGATAAGAGGGATATTCCAAAAATAGGACATACTGCGGGAGTCGCAGGGTTACTTTTGATTGGCTCTGGTATCTCGAACGGCTATTAAAAAACAGACAATCGTTAAAGGAATACTCAACGCCAAAATAACTCCAGTCACCAAACTGCCTAGTTCGGGTTTGCCAGAGGATAACTCAAAAACTGAGCCAACTGCTGCGATCGCCGTAATGCAGGAACCTGCTAAAAGTATGCCGCTTTTTGGAGTCACTATAGACTAATCCCGAAACATCTCAATTGGTTAAAAATTGGACTATCCACACGAAAGTTTTAAACAGTTCGTATCTGAAAGCCAAGCCATTTGCAACATGATTGTTCTCTTAGCTTACAGGTTTAATAGCCTTTACCGAAAAGCCATGCTTCATTAATTCTTGATTTAACTCCAAGGCGTTCTCCACGCGATCGACAAACAAAACACCATTTAAGTGATCGATTTCGTGTTGAATGCAACAGGCAAGCAATCCCGTTGCTGCAAGACGTTGGGGACGACCGTTTTCGTCTTTGTAAGATACTTCGATCGTCGTTGGACGTTTGACATCCAAATAGACGTTAGGAATACTGAGGCATCCTTCCTGATTCACTACAATCTCTCGACTTGCTTTAGTCACCGTTGGATTGATCAAAATCATGGGGGGTTTGGTGGCTTCATCCGGCTCACAATCCACGACAATGAGCTGCTTATTAACCCCCACCTGAGGTGCAGCTAACCCAATCCCATCAGCGCTATACATCGTTTGCAACATTTCTCGAATCAGTTGCTTGATCTCTGCATCCACCTTGGCGATTCGTTTGGCGGGCGTACGCAGCACGCGATCGCCCAATTGGTAAATTTCCAACGGTGGCTTTGCTAATTTCTTTTTTTCTACCAAAACCTCAGCAGTCATGGATGGCACTCACAGCTTTAATAAAAAGGTCGGACTCATTCCGCATTATTCCATCTTATCGGAATTTCAGCCCAGTTAGCAGAGTTGTTACCAAGTCGGTTATCCACACTATTATCGGTTTACGGCTCAGTATTCCTTTCGCCAATTTGCATCGACTCAAACACGGGACAAAATCCTTCCGGCGTGACTTTAAGCTCAAATAGGGGCGACGCACCGTTCCAACAGTGTTGTCCTCGATAGTGATGGCAGTTGCCACAGCAGTTTCTTAAAGGAGAGTTGGCATCCATCCAGTCTAAAAGGCGATCGCCCCCTTTAGGACGCAACAATTCTCGTTGGGGTAAGCCGCGTAGCACCAGTTCATCGCCCTGCCAGCGAGCTTCGATCAAGCCGGTGTCTGCCAAGCCCCGCCACCGTGGATCAGCCGCGATCGCGTCGGGCAACGTAATTGTCACTAGGGCATCTAGTTCAGTCAGTTCTCCTTCATAGCTCGTATCAGGCGGAGCAGGCTGTAAAAAGGTTTCGCCAATCGGCAGTTCGACCCTAGTGCCGCTAGCAGGCGAATGGAGATGATACCGATTATGGAGTTCGTCTAAACCAGTCAAGTCGGATAAGTAAGCCGCCGAACCATGAACAAACAGCACATGCTGAGGGCGGAGGTTGTGAATCAGTTGGGTCGTTCCAGTGCCATCGCAATGTTGTGCCAGCAGGTAAGTTTCGGTTGCCAAAGACGCAGAAGACCCTGGCAGCGACTCTGTTTCGCGATCAATCCAGTGGCGATCGAGTTCCATAGGCAACAACGCTAGCCATACCTCTGGGTTCGCTTGATAATATTGATGCCAATCGGCTACCTCATCGGTTACCACAATGCAAGGCGATTGCCCCAACTTGGCGCGGGCTTCTGGAGTGAGTCGGCGCACACGGGGACGCACCCGTTCATCCCAAAAGAGAGGTTGATGACGGGCAAAATTTTGGACTGAGGTTGGCAGGTGAGGCAAGATTTCTAAATAGGCATCACAGCCATCTGCAACGGCTCCATCGACCCAAATATCAATGTCTCGCCCCGTAAAATAATGATGACTCCGCAGCAGCAGCAGCAACTCTTGCCCCAAGCCCAAGGACGTGGGTAACAGAATTGATCGTTGCTGGGCGATCGCCTGATCAATTCGCTCAGCCAGGTGATTTTCTTGCTGGCGACGATGAGGATGACGCGCCGTGCCATAGCTACCTTCCACAATCAACACGTTGGGCTGAAGCCCCCGCAGTTCTTCCAGGGGAAGTCCTTCCACCAAACGGGTGTTGGATAAGAAGAAATCTCCGGTATAAAGCACCGTGTAGGAGCGTGACGGGGAGTTTCCTTCGGGTGGAGCAGTATAGGAAAGTAGAATGGCTGCGGCTCCAGGCAGGTGCCCCGATGGATAAATTTCGGCACTCAGACCATCTAAAAATTCTATGGGAGTGCGCCAAGGAAGTGCATGACAAAACTGCGGGATATCCTGAGCCGGTTGGTCGAGCCAGTTTAACGTTAGTAGTTGGGTGGTTACCTCGCTTGCATAGATAGGTAGTTGAGGAAACGCTTGGTGCAGTTTTAATAATCCTCGTGCATGGTCAGCATGAGCATGGCTGCAAAGCACCAAGTCAGCCGGAGGAATGCCCGTTTGGTTGAGTAACGGTGAAAGATCGGATAAGCCGCAATCTAACAATATGCGGTAGGTGCCAATCCGCAACAGTAGGCAAACTCCTTCGCCTGCATGACCTACCCCATAGGCTAGACATTCCAACTCAACCACGTTTATTTTGCATCTCCATGGTGGCGATTTGTAAAACGTTAGCGAAGCTTTCCGCAGGACTCCCTACGGGAATCGCTCTTACTCCAAATTGCCTGATTCCCTGTTGCAAAGCAACTCAACGTCAGTGGGCTGAACCATTGCCGTGATAGTTATCCGAATTATAGAAACCGTTTTGCGTTCCAAAAAATAAACACGCGATCGTAAAAAACACGGTTAACACCACTAAGACTAGTTTGACATCCATGGGTTCAATCGCTCCTATCTATAAAAATAACAATCGGTCTATTAAGTTATATAACGCTGGATAGGAATTCATCTATCTAGCGGATGGCTCCAACTTGGGGCATTGTAAAGCTATTTTATTGAAAACTTGGTAATTCTAAGATTTTCACAACAAGTCTTTTCCATTCCCTTTTAGTGGCTAACTGTTTACAGTCAGAGATAGGGGTAGCAGCATGGCACTTATGTCCAAATAGGACGCGATCGCCAAAGTTTTCAACAGCAATGCATCCGCAGTTGCCAGATTTGGTTAAAACAGAAAGAATCGCGGCAGTAAGAATAAATTCAACAGGTTTGGGGAGAATGAGGCAATATCTATGAAAACAGTATTGTTCCTTTTAGGGGAACTAGATGACGACGATATTGATTGGATGTTAGCCACTGGGACTCGTGAAACCATGCCCACAGGCACGGTGCTGATTAATGAAGGAGTTCCCATTAACAACCTCTTTATTTTGCTGGAAGGAACTCTCAGCGTTACCACTGCTGCCACCCAAGGGCGCGAAATTGCCAATCTTCTCAGTGGCGATATTGTAGGAGAAATGTCTTTTGTTGATACGCGCCCACCCTCAGCAACCGTTTCTGCTAAAGGGGAAGCGCTAGTTTTATGCGTTCCCAGAGAGCAATTAGCTGAACGCCTTAAGTTTGATACTGGCTTTGCCGCGCGGTTTTATCGCGCCTTGGCGATTTGTCTTTCCAACCGTATGCGTCTTACGGTGAGCCAACTACAAAACCGTGATAAATCCCCATCTGGCAATCTGAACCACGAACTGCCCGTCAGCGAGTTGGCAAAAGATGCTCTAGAAAGTGTCGAACTGGCAAAGACGCGCTTAGATTGGTTACTGCGACGGTTGAAGGATGATTAGAGCAAGTTTCATCAACTGATTGGAGAACTAGTGTTGTATCAATTTTTAGTTGATGGGTAAAGACGATGTAATTTCACCCGTGCATCATCCGTTGTAAAT
>QBMH01000261.1 GCA_003249025.1 Leptolyngbya sp.
CGTCGCATTCTGCAATTCTTTAGTTCTAACTGTCGGCAGTATTACTTGCTGAGTTGAAGAGGGTATTTAATCCGCTTGTGACAGTACGAAGGGCGGAATGTGGGTTTAAGGATTCCAAAGCCCGGTAACATCGTTGACTCATTGCTCGTTTCGCAATGAGTCATCACCAGAAAGAAGATGAGCAGAAGTTATCAATCAAGCCCCGCCATCTTTCCCTCGTAAATGCTTCTGTTCATCAATTGTGTCTAAAATAGGCACGATCACAGTCTGGAACTTCCACCAAGAAAAGGTTTCAGCCGATGGGGTACTTCATTGCCAAGAACGGTGTCATACCCCAATCGATGTGGCTGTTTCGGGTGGTTGCAGTCACTTGTGCTAAGGATTCCCTTCTCCTGATTAATGTGGAACGATCGCACAGTACTTGGTCAGTGCGTTTGCGATCTCTGCTTTTCGTAAAAGTTCAGCGATAAACGCTTTGGATTAAGGCAATTTCTGAAGGAACTTGCAGTTCATGCGTTTGGTCCCGCAGCCGATTCTGTTGCAGCAGAGATTTAAGTTGACGATCGCGCCCACCATCTAGGTTCAGAACTTGTAGCGTTCCATTTCTAGACAATGCTGTTTTTAACGCGGTTATTCCTGTCGTCCCGATTGCGTTATTGCCCAGATCGAGCCACACAAGCGGCGGATTTTGAATGAGGAATTTGGCGATCGCTTTTGCTCCTTGATTGCCAATGCCGTTCGGCTGGGCAGACAAAGCAGTGGTCGAGGGGCTGTAGCCGAGATCCAGACGGCGCAAGCTGGGATGGTTTTGCAGGGCGGCGATCAGCGTTTGGCATCCGGCGTCGCTAATGGCGTTGCTGGCTAAGCCTAATTCTGTCAGAGTCCGATTTTGCTGTAACCCCACACTCAAACGCTCTAACCCGGAATCTCCGAGATAGTTGACATTCAGCGATAGCGTAGTGAGAGAGGAATTCTGCTGCAACAAAGACGCGAGTAAAGCAGCGTGGCTGACATCCAGCCGATTGCCGCCAAGATACAGGCGTTTAACGGTGCGATTGGTATGAATGAGAACATCTAGAACAACAGCAAATCCGGCATCGTCGAGATGAGTGTGAACGAGATCCAGTGTGTGAATGGTGCGATTGTGGTACAGCATTTGGGCGATTGCAGTCGCCCCTTCTACGCTGATTGGATTGCGCTTTAACCACAGGCTATGAACGGTTTGGTTCGCAGTGAGGGCCTGAGCGATCCCGGCTGTTCCTGTTGCAGAAATGGCATTGCAGCCGAGATAAATCACTTCCAGATGCTTGTTGCGCTGAATTAGTTGTGCAACTGCTGTTGCCCCGCGATCGCCCATGCCATTCGTGCCGAGGAGAAGACTGACGATCGTATGATTGTGAATTAATGCTTCGGCGACTAATTCACAGCCTGTTACGCCTAACTGTTGTTTGCACAAATCTAAACGACCATCGGGCAGGATTGTACCGCGTGGAAAAATGAGTTTCTGAGCGATCAATTGATTGGTTGGCAAATATTCTAGCAGTGGATTAAGGTCATCCAGGACGGTTCCAGAAGCATCGATCGGATGTGGTAGGGGACATTGCAGAGGCGACATCATTAGGGGCTACCAGGGATAAGGGATGTAGTCTTTGAGAAAATAGCCGTAGGGGGGCGTTTCGAACTGCTCGATGCCTTGCACGATCGGGTCATAAATTCGCGCCATGCCGTCGATTACATCCAGGGGTGTGTAGAAGCCGAGATCGTGTTGTAAACGCATCTTCTTAGGATAGGGATTTTCGTCGGTAATCCAACCCGTATCGACACTATTCATAAAAATATTGTCCTGGGCGTAATCTTCGGCGGCGGTGCGGGTCATCATGTTGAGCGCAGCTTTTGCCATGTTGGTGTGCGGATGATACACCGTTTTGCTGGCACGGCTAAATTGTCCTTCCATTGCGGAAACGTTGATGATGAAGCGACGATCTCTTTTCGACTGCATCAGCAGCGGTTTCAACTGACTGTTAAGGATGAATGGGGCGATTGCATTCACTAGCTGCACTTCGACGAGTTCCAGACTGCTCACCTGATCGAGTTTGAGCGACCAACTATTGACTGATCGCAAATCCAGCGGTTGTCCATCAGCATCCAGCGGTTGCGTGGCGATCACCGCATCCTTTGAAAGAAACAACGAAGCTTCCAGTAGCGGCGTACTGGCACCCACAATCAGGGCTTGGGCGGCAGGTAGAAGTTGTTGCTGACGTTCCCGGTCTAACAGTGATTGGTAAAACGATGAGGGACGCTTGATAGTTTGGGCGGCGTTGTTGATCAGAATATCTAGGTGGGATTCGGTGTGCAGCAAGTGCTGAATGAAAATTTCGAGGGCTGGGAGATTGCGAAGGTCTAGCCCGTAGATATGCAGTCGATCGCGCCACTGGTCAAAATCGACTTCCTGGCAATATCGATTTGCACAGTCGTGGGGAAAGCGAGTAGTCATCAAAACTCGCGCTCCATCGCGCAATAAGCGTAAACCTGTTTGATAGCCAATTTTGATGCGTCCGCCTGTCACCAGTGCGGTTCGTCCAGTTAGGTCAGTGCGCTGCTGCCGTTTTTGCTCGTTGAACACCGCACAGTCAGAACAGAGCGAGTGATAGAAGAAATGAAGCTGATTGTAGGGTTGTTTGCAAATGTAGCAAAAACGAGACTGATGTAATGCGATCGTCCCCTGTTCTTCGGACAGTGCGGATTGGAAGGCGGGCGCGAGAAAGGTCTGTTGCGGCTGTGTTTGCTGTTGCACGATCGCGGTAGTTGCTCGAAGCTGTCGATCGCGCTCCTGTCTCTTTTTACGATCGATTCGCCGTATTTTTCGGTGGATTTTGTTGATCAGGGGCTTCAGTTGATCGTGCTGCTCAATCAGCGTTGGATCAGCTGAAATCTGCTGCAATACCGCCAAACAATTAGTGAGTTGTTCTGGAGAGATATCCATCAACGGTATTTTAGCGATCAGAATGGGTTTGCTAAAATTGGGCGATCGGGTGGCAGCGATCGAATCAAACGATCTTTTATCGCACTTGCCTTGCGAATGAACAGGCGAAACTAACCATAGACTGCCAGGTTTATCTTAACCGTAGCGGTGAATGAATGGGATGATCGGGTGGCAGCGATCGAATCAAACGATCTTTTATCGCACTTGTCTTAGGAAGGACACGCGAAACTAACCATAGACTGCCGAGGTTATTTTAGTGGTGATTGGGAATTTGCTTCTCACCAGCGCTGACTTGTACCATCTGGCAGGATTGCACCGACTAGCCACGCACTACTCATGTCAGCACCTAAGAGATTCGCCCCAGTCAAATTCGCGCCTCGCAGGTCGCACTGAGTTAGATCAACTCCTACTAAAGAGGCTGTATGGAGGTCAGCATTCTGCAAGTTTGCCTTAAAGAGATTTGCCCCAACCAGATTCGCTCCATTGAGTCTGGCGAATGATAGATTGGTCTGGACAAGAACTGCATTGACCAGGGTTGCTTCGGTGAGTTTTGCTCGCGCAAACTTAGTATTCTTCAGGTTTGCCCCGGTTAGATTTGCGTGATCGAGCATCGCTTCCTGGAGGTTGCTACCCTGAAAATTAGTCTGACTCAGGTTTGCGTTAGTGAATTGGGCTTTTGTCAGGGATGCGCCCTGAAAATTGGCGGATTGACCATCGAGATTAACGCAGATCGCCTCATTGAGTTTGGCGGAGGTTAAGTTGGCACGGTGCAAAACTGCGCCGACTAGCACAGATTCTCTTAAATCCGCCTGGGTCAATCTGGCATCAGTTAGGTTAGCCTGCCTGAAATTTGCCTTGCTGAGGCTGGCGGATCGGAAATCCATTCGGGTCAAGTTGCAGCCTTTAAAGTTCGCGCGTTCCAAGTTGGCGTAGCGAAACCGAGTTTGATACAAAATGGTTTTGGTGAAGATCGCGTGCTGCAAGTCCGATCGCTGCAAGTTTGCCTGGGTCAAGTTCGCACCATGGAATTGGGCATTTGTCAGATTGGACTGAGCAAAATTCACGCGCTGGAGATCGTAGCCGCCGAAATTGTAACCGCTCAAATTAGTGCGGCTCAAATTCGCTCCAACCAAATTCGCTCCGGTCAAGTTGACACCAGCGAGATTGGCGCGGCTGAGGTTCGCTCCCTGCAAGTTTGCCCCGCTGAGATTCGCCTTGTTCAAATTGGCGCAGTAGAGTTTTGCTTCGCTTAAATCCGCCCCGCTCAGGTTGACTCCTCGCAGATTGCAATCGCGGAAATTAATGCGGGCTAATTTTGCACCTTGAAGATTGATGCCGCGCAAGTTGAGATGGGGCAAGCTACGATCGCTCCCTTTCTTCTCAGAAAAACAGGCATTGTAGAGGTGCGATCGCCATTCATTCCAGGCTGATACTCCTTGCGCTAATAGAGCGGCGTAATCGACGGGATTTGAGGATAAATCTGGCATAAATTCGATCAGGGCAATTCAGACGGAGAACAATCGCACCGCTTCACCGAACGGAAAGTTTTTCAAGTCTAACCCGCCCGGAGTCACCACCCACAAGACCGGAAGTCGCGGCGCATCTTGAGGAAAAGTGCCATAGCCATCCGTCAGATAAACGCATAATTCCGTTTGATAGCTGTCATGACGATGCTGTACCGTCTCAAAAAATGGCACAAAAGACGTACCACCGCCGCCCACCGCCCTCGGCAAAACGCTATCCACCTGCAATTCGTAAGGACCATAAACAGCGGCATCAGCATAGTACAGTTCGCACTCTAGATGCGGATAAGACCTGAGAATGCCGCTCAGTTCACTTGTAAATAGCCGTAGCTCTTGATCACCAATCGAACCGCTCGTATCGATCGCCACATATACCCTCACCGACTCGCCTTCGAGCGTTTCTAGATACAGTTTACGGCCAACGAAGCGGCGGTCGAATCCGCTAAAATCCGTTGGCGTTCGTACCAGATATCGCCAGAGGTACGAACGCCAATCGAGTTGAGGATGCGTTAAATTTCCAATCTCGCGCTCAAATCCAGTGGGGACACTGCCCTGGGAGCGGGTCGATCGAGCAATGGCGATCGCCTGGTGCATGGCATCGCGCCAATATGTTTCTAACTCGGACTGACTGTATTCACTGCCTAAAGCGGCTTCACCGCTACCCACCAAATCAACCAGCTCGCAGGAATACACGCGATTTTCTTTTTGAATCAGTTCATACACTTCTTCTACGCTCAGGTGTTCCAGCGATTTGTCTTGAATTGCGCCCGGAGGAACTTCCATGCCTTCCTGCTGGGCTACCATGCCATTCACCACAATATCAGCGGCAATATTCCAGGGGAGGCGATCGCGCGTTTGCCGTCGAGGAATATGCAGCAAAGCCGCGTGCAGCACTTCATGCAGCAATAATCCGTCTAAAGCAGGCGTTGACAAGGTTTGAGCAAATTTTGGGTTGATGAAAATATCGCGCCCATTCGTTGCCGCCCTGTCGATCGTCTCAGTTGGGTGGATGTGAGTAAACAAAGCTAGCGTTGCAAAAAAAGGCGATCGCGTTTGCAGCTTGAGAACCGCCGCCGTGATGCGTCGCTGGAATGGGAGATCAATAGGAGAATTCACCATCGGTTAGCTCGTCGTCAGAGATTGAAAGTCCTTGAAAAATGCTTGCAATTTTGCGTCCTGCTGCATCAATTCCACCAGTTCCACCGTCAATCCTTTTTTGCGAAAGCTGCGAAACAAATCCGCCGCGAATAACTGCACCCACTCCGGACTTGCCACCCGCACCAACCAGTGAAACGCATTGGCAGCTTGATGTACATCTGAGGCTCGAATTGCCAGGGCGATTGTAGTTGCATAGCGGACGGAAGGTTCTTTTGGAAACGCAATTTGCGTCTCGCGATCGGCAAAGACTTCAGCCACATTGGGTAGCTCGCTATACAGTTTCCGAAAAGCCGCAAATTCGGCAGCGGCTCCCTGTCCCACCGCAGCGGCAATGTCTAGTTGAGCGCGATGGAGCTGGCTCGCCATCATCCAGGTGCGCGGCGAACACCATGCCACTTCCTGTGGCTCCAGTTTATGCAGCAGGCTACTGCGGAAAGACAAAAACGCCAGAATTTGTTCATGAATTCCCATCTCCAGCGCGTGAGCTTTAAAGCTCTCAAAATCCGCCTCGACCTGAAGATGCAAAAACCGATTCGCCAAAGGTGCTGGCATGTCAAAGACGGCAGCCCGGTCTTCTTTACGGTTGCCCGCTGCCCAAACAAACCAGTGAGCCGGTACTCGATAGGACCCCACTTGGCGATCGAGAATCAACTGCTGCGCCACACCCTGCATCGCCGGAGGAGCCATATTCAGTTCATCTAAAAACAAAATTCCCGCTCCCTGCTGCGGCAAGAACTCTGGCGGATACCATTTCGAGATGTTATTTTCCGCGACAGGCAGCCCCCGCAAATCCGTCGGCGCAAGCTGAGACAGCCGCACATCAACGAACTCCAGCGATCGCCCTTTTGCCACTTGCGCCACAATGCTCGATTTGCCAATTCCGGGCGCACCCCAAATCATCACACTCAGCTTGATCGATCGCTCAATGATTTGCTCTAGATAGCGTTTCAGTTCTGTAGGAGTCATGATGTGGGTTGAAACTATCTTAATTTTGCCGCAGATTAATAGTCCCGCGATTGAAACTAGTCTCAGCTACTTAGAGCCTATCCGAAAAGTCAGTAAGAGTTAGATTAAATCCTATGTTGATAT
>QBMH01000262.1 GCA_003249025.1 Leptolyngbya sp.
TTTGAGTCGAATAAATGCCTCATCCTGATGCTCTGCTAACACATAAGCCAAGACTACGCCACTGTCATGGTCAATGGCATGCCACAACCATCGTTGTTGCTTTTTAGAGTGGACAAAACTCCACATTTCATCGGCTTCCGCTTCAGTATCTTCCCACTGGCAGAGCTTTACAATGCTTTGAGTCGGTTCCAGTTCAGCTAGTTTAGCTTCGTTGACGGCTTGGAGTTGTCGATCTTTTTTTTTAATTCCTCAATGACTGTTGTTGGACTAATATGCAGCACACGGGCAGTATCTCGGATGCCACTGCCATTCATTGCCATATCGCTGATTTGTTGCTTCACTTCAGGCAAATACCCTGGATAGGTGTATTGCAAAATAAAGGTGCGTCGATGGCAGGCTGAGTTCTGGCAAAAGTAGCGCTGTTTGCCGTCTGGAGTGGTGCCGTGTTTGATCACTTCGACTCCATCACATTGAGGGCAGTGAATTGGTTCTAAAACCATGCTTGAGCTTCCATCATGATCAACCTCTCCATCAAACCAGTTTCTCTGATGGAAAACAACAAACCTAGAACATTACCCGCAATCTCATATTGAGATACCCCTTTTTCCATTTTTCGAGGTGCCCTTAAGCTTTTTTCAAACAACGATGAAATCATTACTTAAGACAGATTTTCATCATTCATTGAGATTTGAGTCGGTACAACCGCATTCCAAGGAGCCACAAACGGCAACAGGAGCAACCCTGGAAGTGATGCCAGCAAAGTTAACAAAAAGAAGATTGACCAGCCAGTTGCCTTTGCTAAATCGCCTGCTGGAGCCGCCAGAATAATATTGCTAGATGCCATTAAGCTTGATAGCAAGGCATATTGGGTGGCTGTAAAGGCATGATTGCATTGGCTCATTAGATAGGCGACAAAAGCCGCTGTGACTAGCCCTGCACAAAAGTTTTCTAGGGTAATGGCAATTAATAACCACTGGCTTGCCTTGGGTAATAGGGTGAGAGAGAAATATCCCAGGTTGCTGAGGGCTTGTAAGCTGCCAAACACCCATAGTGCCCGGTTTATGCCGATTCGAGTGAGAAGAATGCCGCCGCCAACGACTCCAAGGGTGGTTGCTAGAAAGCCAAATGTTCCTTGAATTGCGCCAATCTCGGTTTTGCTATAGCCAATATCCAGTAGAAATGGAATTGACATGTTGCCCACTAAGGCATCACCCAACTTGAAAAACAAGACGAATAAAAGGATTAATGTGGCGGCTCTAACACCGGATCGACCAAAAAATTCTTTAAAGGGAAGATAAATAGCATCTTGAAGCGTTTGGGGAGCGGAAACGCGATCGCTTGGCTCCGGTGCCCATATCGTTGCAAGTATGCCAATCATCATCAGCCCTGCAAGGAGCAAATAAACCAGTTGCCAAGAGAGGTAGTCTGCAAAAATGAGCGCCAAGGAGCCAGAGACTAAGATGGCTATTCGATAGCCCAAGACCCAAGTGGAGGCTCCAAGTCCTAGCTCAGCAGGCTTCAATACATCCGTCCGGTAAGCATCGCTGGCAATATCTTGAGTGGCACTCAAAAACGCAATTGCTATGGCGTTAATGGCAAGGAGTTGCAGCGCTTCTTTCGGTTGCTGTAGAGACATGGCGGCGATCGCCACCAGCAAACCAACCTGAGTAATCAACAGCCAACCGCGTCGTCGTCCTAAAAAAGGAGGAACGAAGCGATCTAGAAAGGGGGACCAGAAAAACTTGAGGGTATAGGGCAGCCCAATTAAGCTAAACCAACCGATAACTCCTAAATCGACCTGTTCATCTTTCATCCAGGCTTGTAGAGTCCGGCTGGTTAAAAATAAAGGCAAGCCAGACGCAAATCCTAGCAGCAGCAATGCCGCCATTTTACGGCTGCGTAAAATTTTCAAAATGGGTTGAACGGCGTTCATTAATACAGGTTGTTAACTAAGCGGAACCATCCGATGACGGATTTGATTCAGTCATCATGCCATAGTTAGCGCGATCGCCCTGCTGCTTTAGCCCATAACTGCAACTCAAAGTGCTAAGAAGTAGGCGATCGCGGTTGAAGTCGTCAGCCCAAACGCTAGTTGCTTTGTTGCTTTGCCAGTTTCAAAATGGCGGGATGCTGCCAATCGATCACCTTATTCGCTTGGAGATAATCTTATAGATTTTTAGTTGCAATCACGCCAGACATGCGCCAGAGCGCCCTGAACATCCACTTGAGAAGCAGGCACCTCAATCGACTCATAGTTTTTATTTGCAGGTTGCAAGGTCACTTTGCTACCCCGACGATGAAAATACTTTAGGGTAGTTTGATCCTGAACCCTAGCCGCGACAATTGTGCCATTTTTAAGGGCTTTTGGGTCAGAAACAGGCTTGAGAATGACAATATCCCCACTGTCAATCATGGCATCCACCATGCTATCTCCCCGCACTCTCAGGGCGAAGTAGGTCGGTTTTAGTGAAATACCCGCCAAATCTAAATACTCAACATCAGCATCAGGAAATGCATCCACCAAGCTACCCGCCGCGATCATGCCGCGAATTGGCACCCCTCGTGACACTTCATTCGTGGCTCGAATAGTGCGCGCTTTTCCTTCTGTCCATTCAATGTAGCCTTTAGCTCTCAAATGCTCTAAACGGCTTTGAACAGGGGCTGGAGACTTTAACTCCATTGCCTTCATCATTTGACGGATCGAGGGCGGATACTGATTTTCGCGGATGTATTCTATTAGCCAATCGTATAGCTCTTGTTGCGCTGGGGTAAGGGTTTCCATGATCTGAGACAGAGTTGTAGTAATTTGATACAACTGTACCATAGTTTTTATTTCTGTCTAGCCTTTCCAGAGAATTTAGCAATAAAACTGCGTAAAGGAAGAGTATTGAAAAAGCGGCAAGCTAAATTGAAGCTCCTATCATTCGTTATCTTGAGATTGGGGTTTAAAAGCTGAACGTGGTATTTTCAGGTTTTTGACGCGTGATTTATTTACTGCAATCACTTCTGCATCTTTAATTTCAAGGTCGATCGCCTCTGGTATTACTGGGCGTTCAACTTCAATTTTTCGCTGACTTGGTTTTCTAATATCTAATATTTCCGGCTGTAAAATTTCTGACTCTGGCGCTTCAGATGTCAGTGATTCAGGAATTGTTTCTAGGCTGCCTAACTGTGGTGGTGGTGCTGCTGCAATATCAGGCGCGATCGCCTCTGTAAAAATCTTCTCCTGTAACCCGGTTTCCGGTTGGCTCGTTTCTAGTTGAATATCTGGTGTTTGAACCGATTGGAGGATGTTTGGTTCCGGTTGGATTGGTTCGGATATGAATTCTTCTACAGCGATTTCTTCTACAGCGATTTCTTCGGTTGGACTTTCTTCGGTTGGACTTTCTTCGGTCGGATTATTTCCTTGAGAATTTTCAAACTGGGACAAGTTTACAGTTTTCAAGGCTTCAAAAATCTGAACAGGCTCGGATTCAACAGTGTCTTCAGGCTGCTGAATTTCAACCTGTGGAGTGGGTTCAGCGATCGCTAATTCTTTTTCCTCTTTTGAAGCGACCCATTGCACGATAGCTGCTGTGAGTCCATCCAAGGTAAATTCGGTTGCTTCCGCATCGACTCGCCCCAACAAACTCTGGCAACTTTCGCTCGTTTGAGGACCAATGGAAGCAATGCAGACATTTTCTAAATAGGATTGCCAATTGTCATCCGCTTGTTGCAGCAGTTGGCAGAAATGCTGCACGGTTTTGGAACTGGCAAAGGTGATGATATCGATAGAGCGCGATCTCAATGCTTGCAAGGCTTGGGGTGCGATCGCTGCTGGACAGCGCGATTCATAGGCGGCAACTTCTCGCACTTTGGCACCCTGGTTGGCAAATTCCTTGACTAACAGTTCTCGACCACCACTTTCAACGCGAGGAAACAAAATCCGGAGTCCGCTTAACGGCTCAGGAAAGTTGGCAGCTAAGGAATCGGCAACAAATTTCGGTGGAATAAAATCGGCGGGAATGCCTAATTGTTGCAACCGCTGCGCTGTTTTTTCACCGACCACAGCAATTTTGATGTTGCAGGAGAGCGAGTCGTCGCCGGTTTGAGTTTTGAGGCGTTTGAAAAAGGCATCTACGCCATTGGTCGAGGTTAAAATCAGCCAGTCAAATTCGTCAAGACGGGCGATCGCTGTATCCAAATCTCGCCAGCTAGAGGGTGCGCCAATCTCTAGAGTTGGCATCTCAATCACCGCCGCTCCCTGATCCTCCAACAGTTGCGTAAACTGGTTAGACTGGCTAACGGCACGAGTCACCAATACAGTTTGGTTTGCTAAGGGCAACGGTTCGGCGGAAACGGGCGGTATGATTGGCAACTCTTCTACCACAGGTGGAACTGAATAGGATGGCTGACGATCCTCTAGTGGTTCCAGTCTGAGAGCGGGACGGAGATCGCGCGCTGGTTGCCGAACAGTTGGATTGGTAGGTGTCCGAGATTCCCGCATTCGTTGGTTTCGCGCAATATCGCGCAGTGGCTCAGCCGCGATATTGCGAACCACTTTTGGTTGAAGCAGCGATCGCAGTTTCACCACTTCACCAATCACAATCACGCAGGGAGCCAAAGGTTGATTGGCTGTTTCCACCAAAATATTGCCCAATGTGCCTTCCCAAATCTGCTGTTCCGCCCGACCCGCCCACCGAATCACCGCGATCGGGGTTTTGGGTGATTTGCCATGTCCCCGTAGTCGTCGGACAATTTCTGGCAGGGTGCGCCCTCCCATCAAAATCACCAGCGTTTCCAGTTTTGCCAAGGAAACCCAGTTCAACGCATCGGGGTTGTGGGCAGTGCAAACCGTAAACGAACTGCTCAATTCAGGATCGGTGAGGGGAATGCCTGCCAGTAGTGGAGCTACTAGCGCTGAGGATAAACCTGGCACCACTTCATAATCACACCGCGCTGCAACCAACGCTTCGATTTCTGCCTGCGCTCGACCAAACACAAATGGGTCACCACTTTTGAGCCGCACCACTTGTCTACCGCGATCGCAGTGCTGCACCAACAGGCGATTAATTTCGGGTTGCGCCATACTGGGTTGCCCACCGCGCTTACCCACATTCAGCTTCAGGCAGTCTTCGGGCACGAGATCCAGCAGTTCGCTGTCCACCAATGCGTCATAAACAAGCACCTCAGCCGTGGCGAGTAAGGTTTGCGCTTGCGTGGTCAGGTAGTCGGCATCGCCCGGACCCGACCCGACTAAATACACTTTGCCTGCTTGTTCAGCCATAACCCAAATTGCCCATACTCTGCTGGATGTAGATCCAGTTTAGGCGGTTGGCAGAATATTCAACCTAATCACGGGGCGGGATTTGATTTTCCATTCCAAAAAACTGGCTACTGCCGCTCCAGCGCATGGATTGTGTGCGAAACCCCTCAATCAATTTAACGTTTTAACGTTCCAACCCTTTTAATCTGAAATTTGTCTCATTATCGGATTGTCTGGATAAAATTTAGGATCAGTGAAGTCAAGGATCTCCAGATAAATTTCTAGGTCATTAGAGTCGGCTATTTCGATTTCATCGACTTCTGCTTCCCCATGCAGATGGGCATACCCAGTTGACATAACAAAGTCGAATGCAACACGCAATTTGCAATAGATCTCTTGCAAAAGTGGCAAATTAGGAGGTTCAAACTATTAGAAACTCGTGCCAAAAATCGACTTATGCAAGAAGTCTAATGATAACCGCTCTCGTCTTCAAAATCATCCCGATAGGAAAAATCGCCGATTCTCGGAGGTTCATAGGGTTGAAGGGCGTGCCCCAAAGAATTGAGACGGTGAATTATGCCTTGAAATTGTTTGAATCAATACTCCGGACAGTTTTTGAGACAGAGGCTGAAACCCCCATTCTGCCGTTGGCATTTGACCTCCCTGAGGAGGCTAAAACCCGCATTCTACCGTTAGCAATTTAAAATTGTCCGGACTGTTGTTAAATGGTTGAGCGTGAAATTGAAGAAAGAGTACAAGTCAAATACGAACAACTGGCCCCTTATCTAAACGAAACGAGTAAGCGGATATGGGCAGCAGTGGAAGCCTTGAGCTTGGGGCATGGTGGAGTAACCAGTGTCTTTCGTGCAACGGGGCTATCGCGAACGACGATCCACGCCGGGATCAATGAATTAGAGCACAGCCAGACAGAAGCGTTTGCCGTCGAGGACTATGGAGCGGTGCGTCGTAAGGGAGGTGGACGAAAACCGGTCACCCAAAGCGACCCTACGGTGTTAGAAGACTTAGAGCCTATCCGGAAAATGTTAGGAGCTTACGACCGACAATCAAACAAGCGGCAATCTGAAGGTAATGTTATAAACTTGTTGTTTTGCCCTAAATAGATAAGCCGAACTCATAGCGATTAATAAACAACCCAATGACCACATCATGCATCAGCACTGACTTGGAAAAGCAAATGGTTTTGCGAGCCAGTCGTTTAATCCGAGTCCGTAAGGTTAAATGCTTGCGTTCAATCTTCTGAGTATTGCGTTTACCCACCGTGTGCAGACTTGGGTCGAGATGTCTTTCATAAGCTGGTAATGTTATAAACTTGTTGTTTTGCCCTAAATAGATAAGCCGAACTCATAGCGATTAATAAACAACCCAATGACCACATCATGCATCAGCACTGACTTGGAAAAGCAAATGGTTTTGCGAGCCAGTCGTTTAATGCGAGTCCGTAAGGTTAAATGCTTGCGTTCAATCTTCTGAGTATTGCGTTTACCCA
>QBMH01000263.1 GCA_003249025.1 Leptolyngbya sp.
TCCCTTGCAGCATCTTTCCTAATCTATATTTCTACACTTAAAGAATCAACCCTACGCTTTTGGGGGAGCTTGATGTATTCCACCTGGATGGGAGTCAATTTTTTGGAATTGGGCATTCAGTTATCTCAACCTGATGTTCAAACTGAGTTTCAGCCGGTGCAGGGTCTTTGTAAGCACCCCTGGTTAACTCGGAATGAATTGATTCGGTGGATGAAACGAGGGTTCCAAGCCCCCAAAGATTGGCGGGGCGATCGCCAAGACATCTGGTGGCATCAAGTTCGTGACCCTGCTCCAGAATGGTTTGACTGGATCTCTAGCCAATATACTAAGCCATCTTAAGGCACACCTATGTAGCCCATTTTCATTTCATTTCACTTCATTCGTAATGGTTCCGGTTAAAGGGGAACTAGCGCTGGCGATGGGTTTCACGGGGATTCGCCCTGCTTGGTAGGCAAGCCGACCTGCTTCCGCTGCCAAACTCATCGCCCGTGCCATGGCTGGGGAATTTTGAGCTTGAGCGATCGCGGTGTTAATTAAAAGCGCATCAGCCCCCATCTCCATAGCCTGAGCCGCTTCACTGGGCACCCCAATGCCCGCATCCACCACTACCGGGATCTTTGCCATTTCGATAATGATTTGAATATTGGCAGCGTTATTTAGCCCTTGCCCGGAGCCAATCGGGGAGCCAAGCGGCATAACGGTCACACAGCCGACTTCTTCTAACCGTTTTGCCAATAGCGGATCGGCGTTAATGTAAGGCAGTACGGCAAATCCTTCTTTGACCAACTGCTCAGCGGCTTCTAGAGTGCCGATGGGATCAGGCAATAGATATTTACTATCTGGAATCACTTCCAGCTTGACAAAGTTGTTGTCTTCTTGACCCAGCAGTTTTGCCATTTCACGCCCCAAACGCGCCACCCGAATGGCATCTTCAGCGGTTTGGCATCCGGCGGTGTTGGGCAACATCCAGATTTTACTCCAATCTAAAGCGTCTGCCAGACCTTCATGTCCGGGGGCGTTAGTTTGCACGCGGCGGACGGCAACAGTGACAATTTGGCAGCCGCTCGCCGCAACACTTTGCCGCATCTCGTCAAAATTGCGATATTTCCCGGTTCCCGTCATCAGGCGCGAATGGAAGGTGCGTCCGGCGATGATTAGGGGATCGTGGAGCGATCGCTGAGTGAGTTGATCGTCAGTGGGTTTGTCCAGTGTATACATGATGCAATCAAGGAATAAGTGGCAAGAGAAACGGTTAAAGGACTTTCTATTCTAAATCGTCAGCAGCGGCTTTAGAATTGAGCCTATGGATAATCTAATCACGCTCCAAGTCAACGGCGAATCGCAAGACTGCCCCAAAAACACCTTTCTACCGATGTTCTTAGAACAATTGGGGCTAAATCTAAAACTCATTGCGGTGGAATACAATGGCGAAATTTTACACCGTCAGTTTTGGGAAGCTACAGAAATGCGACCCGGCGATCGCCTAGAAATTGTCACCATTGTGGGCGGCGGGTGAGCGCAAAGTATGGAGTAAGGCAGGTTGATCAATTACGCGAGTTGGCAAGCAGAGCAGCCGTTCCAGCGGTAGAGAATTCGGCGATCGCCCCCATTGCCGCGCTCAACAAGCGTCCAGGCTGAAAATCGTCTTTAATCAGGTGCCAAAGTCGCTGTACTTCTTCAGTATGGATGCGATCGTCTTCAGTCAGGGCAATAATCAACTGCTGCCTTAAAAACTTCCCTTCTTCTGACAGCAGAAATTGAATGCCCATTTGAGCCGAAGGTAGGAGATCAAAGCTGCCATTGGTGCGGGCGATCGCAATCAAATTTTCCAACCGCGACCACTGAAACTTGCCATCCTTAAATAACATGTCCAATAGACGGCGACGCAGTTGGGGCGATTCTCCGGTCAGCAAGCGCTTTGCCACATAAGGATAGGCAACTTCGATAATTTTGAAATTGGGATTAATCGTCAACGCCAATCCCTCTTGGGTGACCAACGAGCGAATAATCAACGCAAACTTGGCAGGCACCCGAAACGGATACTCATACATCAGTTCCGAAAAACTATCGGTAACAGTTCTAAAGTTAAAATCCCGCACACTTTCGCCAAAAGCTTGAGAAAAAACGGCTTCCAAGGCGGGTACAATCGGCTGAATATCCACATCTGGGGTTAAAAAACCAAGATTCACGAAATCTTTTGCCAGGTCTTCATAATCTCGGTTGATCAAATGAACCACGGCATCGACTAATGTTTCCTTTGTGGATTCATTAAGCTGATCCATCATGCCAAAATCGATATATGCCATTCGAGCTTCGGTTGATTCGCTGGATTGGATGCCATCGATCGCGCATTGGGGAGCCATGGCAAATAGATTGCCGGGATGAGGATCGGCATGAAAAAAACCATGCTCCAAAAGCTGTTGTAAGCCGCTAGTCACTCCAATTTCGATCAGATCATCACTGGCTAAACCTGCTTCTCGAATGCGATCAGTATCTGTCAACTTGTAGCCGTGAATCCATTCCAGCGTTAGCACTCGACGACTGCTGTACCGCCAATAAATTGCAGGAACTTTAACCTTTGGATTATCGCGGAAGTTGGTCGCAAATTTTTCTGCATTCCGCCCTTCATTCAAATAATCCACTTCTTCAAATAACTTGATGCCAAACTCATCCACAATCAGCGTCAAGTCATGTCCTAGATTCAGCGGCAGCCAAGGTGCAATCCAACTAGCTGCCCACCGCATCAGATATAAATCCAAAGTCAAGGTGGGAACCAGATTAGGACGTTGTACCTTAACGGCAACTTCTTCCCCGCTGTAAAGAAATGCTTGATAAACCTGACCTAAACTGGCGGCTGCAACAGGTTTGGGAGAAATTTGACTGTAAGTTTCTTTGAGCGATCGCCCCAACTCTTGCTCAATAATCCGAAAGGCTAACTCCGTCGAAAAGGGCGGTAATTGATCTTGAAGCTTAGTCAATTCTTCGAGGAAATCTTTGCGGATTAAGTCAGGGCGAGTAGAAAGGGCTTGCCCAACTTTGATAAACGTTGGACCTAAACGAATTAAGGTATCGCGCAATTGCTCAGCACGCTTCAGCCGATTGACCTCTGTTCGATTTCGCCATGAGTCTAGTTTTAGCCCCAGGAAAAAACTTAAAAAAGAAACTGCGATATTTAAAGTGCGCCAAAGCGTTAGCCAGGGGCGAAATCGATAATATCGGGCGATCTCGATCGCGTCGTAGCGTTTCAGTAAACTAAGGGGATGTTGACCCACCGTTGCATGAACCTCTCAAGTTAAAACAGAACCAGCAAAAAGGTTCGAGGAGCAACTCAACATTCCACGGTTGTGAGATAACGATGCAGAATCGCTCAACCAAGCCTTTAAAGTAAACTGAAAAACTATCCTCTAACGAATGCAGAGGGTTATTTCATTTCATTAACTATAGTATAGAAAACTACAAATACTATGGAGCACTCGTGAGGGCATTGAGAGGCTTATTTGACCGATAAAAAAGACCCAAAACGCTTACAACCAGAAGGTTCTGGCAATGGCAAAAATAAATTATTGGATTCAAATATTACAATCCTAAAAGATAGTTTCTTTAGATTATTTGAGCAATCCCTAAATTAATAGGTTGAACCCGTGTCTCTGTAAATTGACCTCATCCCCAGCCCCTTCTCGCAAAATAGAAAAGGGGAGCCGGACTGTATGGATTGCTATTACGATCGCACAGTGCCGTTGTAATCAACCTTCACTTGCCAAGTGCTGCTGTCTACAGTTACGACTGTTTCCATCGTGGGGGTTGTAAAGCCCGGTGCGCCGCCTTTGATGGTAAACGTCCAGCTTCCATTGCCGTTATCGACACAAACGGCATCAGACAGTCTGCCATGCATAGAGGCATCGGTGCGGTAGTTGGCTAATCCACCGTTCGCAGCTTCCGCCGTTTGCCGAGCCAAATTTCGAGCGCGCCCCAGAGAATCTATTTTAGCCATTGCTCCATCTCCACTGGCGATCGCTTGGCTGGCACAGTCCGAAAAAGCAGGTTGGGCGTAAGTGGGCGGATGAATCAACGCAAAGGTGATTAACGCAATACTGATAGGAGCGATGAGCCGAAAAGTGCTGTTCATGTTTAATCAATCCTTAGGAAATCAGGTGAAATTAAGGTTCAAGTGTAGATCTCTAATTACTTTAGGCTGTTCTTTTTATCACGGTGTAGAAGCCTGGTAGAGAATAGTGATTGCGACCCTAAGTCATGCTACCCTGTCACAGGGTTGCTTAGGATCTTGCGACATCTGAATGCTTGGTTAGCTCTAGGTATTTTCAGTAAGCTAAAGGGTCTTTTCCAAAGCGTCCACTTCACCAGCTTAAGGAGCCGTTTTATGGCTGTCGTAGATTCTAAAGGTCGGCTATTTGGCAAGGTTAGCATTCTGGATTTGGGAGCCGCACTAGTTATTCTGCTTGTGCTGTTTGGCATCTTTGTATTTCCAGGCGCATCGGGTTCCGTGGCTCAGGTCAATATCCCAACAAAACCCGTTGAAATTGAGGTTGTGGTGCGCGTTGCGGGACAAAACACCAAAGAAATGTTTAAACCCGGAGACAAAACTAGCATTATCATTCGCAATCAACCCTACGGCGAGATTACGGTGAAAAGTGTGCAGGAATTGCCCGACAATGTACTCGTACCTCAGCCCGATGGGAAGGTGCAAGTGATGCCTGATCCCAGACCAGAAACGAAGCTGAGTCGGAATTTGTTGCTCACTCTGCAAGGAAGTGCTCAAATCACCAAGAATGGTCCGGTCTTGGGCAACAACAAGATTAAAATTGGTGCCCCGATCGAGTTAGAAGGGTTTAACTATAACTTTACGAATTTGAATGTGCGGGATATTCGGATTCAGGGTTAGGGGACACAAGTCTAGGGTGCGTGTGGGGTTGCGCTGAGGTTAATTATGAATCTAGGGTTGTCAGAAAGCGACGAATGAGAGCGATCGCGATCGCAGGTAATTCTAACTGGGGCGTTAGTCCACAATCATCTAGCAGTTGAAAGTGTTTCACCGCATCTGGATTTAACGATGCGAGGCGTTGTCCAACTTCCGCTTCAGTAAATTGAGATTCTTTTCCCCACATAATTGCCGTTGGCACCTTTAGTTGAGGCATGTAAAGCGCTAAATCAAAGCTGAGATCTCCCCGGACAAACGAGAGGGCGGCATATTCTGCATGGGGCTGTTGGGCAGAGGCGAGGTAGGCTTCCACAATTTCAGGATAAACACGATCTGGACGGGCAAACTGCCGCTGCTCTAAAAAGTTGTAGATGCCGCCAGAAGTGGCGATACCAATGCTGTAGAGTAGGCGATCGAGAATGGGAGTCTTGACCAGTTGAATAAAAAAGTTATTGGTGTAGTCTTTGCCAAAATCAGACAATCCGGTGGGAGTAGTCAGGATCAGGGATTTAAATAAGTCGGGACGGGCGATCGCGGCTCGAATTGTCAACGCAGCCGTCAATGACGATGCCACAACAGGCACAGGCTCGGTGCAAGTTTGTTCTAAAAACTCAGTAATCGTAGAAATATAGTCTTCCGCTAGATAGTTACGCTCTGGATGTTCCGATCTCCCCCAGCCGAGCAAATCGGGAGCCAGAATGTGATAGTCCAGTGCAAACGCCGGATAGACTTTCGACCATTCATAAGCAGAAGAGCCACCGCCAAACCCATGCAAAAATACTAAGGTCGGCAACGTTTTTTCTGGGAGGGCTACTCCTGGGAAACTAGCATCAGCCGTGTAATAAGCCATTCTGCCAAGCTTCGTTGAAACAGAACGCTGACAAAATCCGGGTGGAATGATCATAAGTATGCACTCCTAACGCCAGAGGCGGTTTTCTAAATCACGAATTTGACGTTCAAGCCGATCGATTCGACCGCGTAATTCATCCATTTCCGATTGGCGAGGCACCCCAATATCTTGCAAAACATTCCGAAGCTGCCGCTGCATTTGGGTTTCAAGGTTGCCTTGCTCACTCTTGAGCGATTGCAACAAATCATCCATCACTTCTTTTGCCTGGTCGGGATTCAGTTTGCCATCTTTGACCAGATCATCACTGACTTCGCGTATCTTGTCTGCGACTAAAGAGGTTGTGCCTACTCCTAGCATCAAAATCTGAGTCAGCCAGTTGTTATTGTCCATGCTGCTTTCCTAAAATCGGGACGGATAAGAAAGAGCGAGATCGCTGAGCTTACATTGCACAACTTGTTCAAGGTGAGCTAACTAACACTGCCTCTTTCCACGAATACTCCCTCATTCTGTCAGATTCCCAATCATTCTGAAGCCTGAAGTTTGGACTAATCGATAGACTCTACCCGCTTTGGGCGATTTGACGCTATTAGTTTACACTTCAGTGATCTCTTGCACGCCGCACTCGGCACCGCATATCCCCAATTAAGGCTTAGAGCCTATCCGGAAAATGTTAGGAGCTTACGACCGACAATCAAACAAGCGGCAATCTGAACAAATCCTAAGTAAGAGTGAGATAACTTAGCCCAGCGAATCAACACTCCTCGAAAGCGATTAAACCAGGAATGCGCCACTTCGACGACCCAACGGCGGGGCGGATGGCGGTTGGGGTCAGTTGGAGCTGGCAGGGGTGCATCTTTGTCAGGGATATGAGGAATATATCCTCGTGCCTCTGCCGCTTGCCGAC
>QBMH01000264.1 GCA_003249025.1 Leptolyngbya sp.
TAATCGCTATGAGTTCGGCTTATCTATTTAGGGCAAAACAACAAGTTTATAACATTACCGGAATCTGAAACCTAGAACCTGATACGAAGTTGCAGTGTTAGAACTAACGGGGTGCGATCGCGCTTAATTCAGACCGGGAAGGCTATAGCCTAATTTTTTTAAGGCATTGCGAAATTTGGTTTCGGTTTCGGTGGGCACAACGAGGTAGCAGGCTTGTCCGGCGGCGATCGCTTTGGGTTGATCCGCCAAAAAACAGTAGGCTTTGGTGCGAGAATCGTTGGCGATCAGGGTTGCCAGTGCTGCATCGGTGCAGCGAATCAATCGGGCAGAACCGAGAGACTGTAGGCTAGTGGTGCGAGTTTGTAGATCTGCAAGAAATTGTAGGACGGTTTTAGGCAATGCTTCGCTGCTGTTGGCAGTTAGGAATTTTTGCAGTTCATCGACGCTGCGTCCTTGAGCGATCGCATCCAATAATTTAGCCTGCTCTAATTGCCAAACCACATCAGAAATAGGCTGTAAAAAAGCATCTAAGAACAAGCGATCGGCGCGAGTCAGGGGCTGCACGGCAACCACTTCAAGGTTCGACAAAATCCGTAAAACTTGCTTTTGAGGAAGAGTTGTAGGAACATAGCGATCGCTTAAGCCTAGGAAATATGCACCCAGGGGAGTAATCCGAAAATAGGTTAAGCCATCGTAGCGACTTAAACAAGACTCATAGTAGTAATCAATATTTTGACTACTTTGAAAATTGAATGAGCCATCATCAGGATGCATATATGCCACATCGATTAAACCTAATGTAGATACATACTCAAATAAGAAAGCGAGACTATATCGAGCTTCTAAAATTAGGAAATTTGCATCATACAAAGAGCCATATCCTTCCAGCGTCAGACTTTCTGAATTGCGGCTAACTGCAAACTCATATCCAGCCGCGATCATGTAGCGAAAGAAATCAGCCAGTTTCACCCATTGCCCAACGGAACAGTCTTTGAGGGCATCAACAATTTTACTGCGTCGTCCGGCAACGGCTGTCAGGCTGCGCTTGCCTTTGCCCGTTTGTCCTTTGATGCTATCAACCCGCCGCAATTCATCCAGTACGGTGGTTTTCAACCAGTTTTTCCACAGTGCTTGTAAGGTCCTTTCGGCTGGTTCAGTCAGCGCTTTCTGTCCGGCTTTGGTCAAACTCAAGCGCTTGCTGTTTAATTCCACCAGTTTGCCTGCTTGCAATAGCATGACCCAGGCAAAGGGTTTGATGGGTCCAATCAGATAATTGTACTTCCAGCCTCCGGGAGATTGAGTTTCTGCCCACTCGCTGTAGTAGTCACCGGCTTCTAGCACCTCGGAGATCGCGCTTAAGGTCGCACCTGTGGGATAAAAAGTCTTATCGCTAATGGCAACTTTTCCCAAATCAACTAATCGCAAGACGGTTTGTAAATCTCGCCGTGCTAATTGTTCTGTTTCCTGCGACTGCATCGGCAATTCAATTGCACGAGTGATGCGTTTACGAGTCAGAGGATCATAGGCTTGCAAAGTGCTAGAAAATGTGGATGGCAAGCTTTCAATACTTTGAATCTGAGTGGATATAGGCGGGGGCACAAATGCCTTCAGTTGCGCCTTCACATCCTGGGGCATAGTGTAGGTGTAGAACAGTAATCCTAAAAGTGAAGGTTTATAGTTATAGGAATAACTATTGCCCGTTCCCCAAATTGGTTTTTGACCATACTTGTTGACAAACCGGGCTTCCTGGTAGCGATCGTCCGCAGAATGCACCACTTCTGAAACCACGGCTTGCTGAATGCGATCGCACTGGTTCCAGATTTGTTTTAGCCCTTTACCCTGCAAGTGTTGATGCACATAGCTGACCAGTTCAGCTTTACGGGTTGGAATCTTGCCCGCTGGCAGCAAACCCGCCAGTGCCTTTAACTGATCTACCGTTTGGTTGTTGAGCGCCTCAAGCAAGGTTAGAATGCGATCGGGTTGGGAGTAGTACGGCATAAGTAGATGAGTTCGATGACTTCCAATTAGAATACTTGCGATCTTGATAGCAGTCTACTCAGACTCCTCTGACGAGCTTGACCTTTTTGTGAATCTTGGACGATCGCTGGTAGTCTGGTGCCAATCTAAGCCCAATCCTTGGCGGCTCATGTGGTCGCGCACCTGGGATATCAGGTTTTTTGGGGCGATGTCTTGGGGCAATAATCCTGGTTGCGCGCGAGTTGTTAGCCAGCCGGCGATCGCCCCAGCCGATGCGCCAATGCTCCATTCACCCTGATGAATTCGGGTCATGCCATTGGCGATGTGGGTGACTGCAATGCCCTTGCCGCCAATCAACAGATTATCGACCCCGCGTGGAATCAGCCCCTCAATGGGAATCAGCGTTGGGCGCACATTGGTTTCTAAGGTCGGTGCGCTGGACGCTTCGCCATCATCTTCTGAGTTGCGATATCGACAGCCGTGAATATCGATGCTGTAGTGAATCCGGGTGATCGCCGTGGGGCTGAGATCCCGCGTTCCAGGGAGATCGATCCGCAAATCTGCCTCACGTACGGCAAACTCCCGCTGGTTGTATGCCTTGCGTCCTATAATTCGCCGTCCTTCGCGGATATAAGGCACCATACTTAAACCAGACTCAGTGCCCAAGGGCGATTCCGTGCCCGATAGGTAAGTCATTGGTAGCTCTTTGGCATGGTTTTCTAGCAGCCAATGGGCAAACAATAGGGCGTGATTTTCCCCATGTCGCAATGCCGCGATCGACAAGCCACCTAGCCAGTTTTGTCGTTGCCCTGATTTATCGATGTCGGCATCGCTCAAAATCAGCGGCGGGTCCATAAATTTCCAGTCGTTGCCGCGATTCCAATTCACCAAGGTCATATCGCCCGGTGAAGGGGTTGCAGTGTAAGGATCACTGGGGTTGACGCTGACGATTCGGCGGTAGTTAAAAAAGCTGCGCCCCGTAAACACTGAAAACCCTTGCAAGTCGTAGTCGTTGCGGTGTTCTTCTTTGGAGTAATCGGATTCTAGTTGGGTCAAGGTTCGCAGGCTAACGCCTTGATCATCCCGAATGGCTAGGACAAAGGGGAAAGTGAATGCTTGAGTACAGTCTTGATTATCTTGGCGGGAGGCGTGGCGTTCGCCTGTGGTGGCGATGGAATCGGAGCCGAGGCGATGGGGAATGCCTGCCCAGCCGACTAACTCTGTGGTATCGGTGGCATCAATCACCATCATGGTTTTGCCGGGAGGAGCCTCTAGCCGAATCGGCGTTTTGTCAAACTCGTCCGTGGAACTCCAGGCATACCATTTTGACAATTCGGCTGAGAATCGCCCTTTGGGGAGGTAGTTGGGGTCGCGGGGCGTGCGTCGCACCGCATGGATGGCGGTTACAATCCGACCGCTGGCATCAAACTCTGCCCCTTTAAACGCCGTGGAAACACTCCAACGGCTGTTGGGCGATCGCGTGGCGGCATTTTTCAAAAGCTGTTCTGAAGCGGAGGCTCCAGCGCTCGGTGGAAAGCACAAGATCCCCACCCAACAGCTATTGATTTCATCCACGCGGAGATCGCCCTTTAATGTCGTCCAGCTTGGCAGTTTCACAGTCTGCTTGGCAAGCAAACGCTTAAAGTGCATCCAGCTTTCAGAGAGGGTTTCGTCCGATCTCATTTCCTGGGATTCATCCAGCGCCGAGACTCCCTGTGAGCTAATCTGCCCACCCAGCCAAGGCGTTAGCTCGATCAAACAGGTTGTAGCACCAGACTGCATCGAGTGAGAGGCGGCGGCAACTCCACCCAATGACCCGCCAATGACGACCACATCACAAGTCCATACTTCCTTGGCGGTAGGCAATGGGGATAGGCTTGGTCTACCATTGCTAGCAAATCCGCTGCCATAGGCAACAGAAGAGGCATTGGGCGATCGCTCCAGCCCAGATCGAATCATGCCTAAACCTGACCCTAGCAAAAAGCTTAAGCCCAAAGCAGCGGCTGAAATCAGCCAGACGGGGTGTCCTGCGACTTTTTTTCGCCCAAGCTTGACTGCGCTTCTTAAGGTGAAAACAGTGAGTCGAATTAAAGCGATCGCCAATCCACGCACAATTTTCTTGAAAACCCCTGGCTTCCCTCTACGCGCCGATCTGGGTCGATTTACCTGCGGCGATCGCTCAGAGGAATCAATCCGACGCTTCAGTTGAGGATCGCTTACAGCAGAGCCAGAAGATGCTAAACGCTTCCTTTGAGCAGCCTGTTGACGAGCCGACCGAGCCGACGACTGTGGCTTCACATCAACACATCCAAGTCACACAACAACGAAAACGTTGTAACACACCCGCCGCCGATTGCGGCATTTTTTTGGAAAACCAATCGGATAATCTGTTTCAAACTAGGGGCGATCGCTTCGGTCAGGTTTCGCGATCGCCCTTTGTATTCGTCGCGGTTTAACGAGAAGTGGCTGCGGCTTCTCGCAGTTCAGAGTAAGGTTTGGGTGCAGCCACACGCAGCACTTTTTCTATGAACCAAGGAGCAAGCCGGTTTCCCCACACGGCTAGATGACTCTGCCAACCCACCAAAATCTCTGGAGAGTCTCTGGCTAAGCCATCTACTAAGGCTTTAGCGACCTGTTGTGGAGTCATGGGGATTACCCAGCGAAACCACTGCAAATCCCGCACCATGTCGGTATCCGTTAAGGACGGCAACAAAGCAGTAACCTTGACATTGTGGGCTGCCAGTTCACCCCGCAGGGCTTGAGTAAAGCCCAAAATGGCGAACTTGGTGGCAGAGTAGGTCGCCATCGTCGGAGCGGCAACTTTGCCCATCAAGCTGGATACATTGACGATCGCGCCCGCCCTCTGCTTGACCATGCGCCGTGCCACAAATCGAGTAATGGTATACAGCCCAACTAAATTTGTCGATATCTCTTCCTGTACATCTGATAAGCGAGACTGCAAGAAAGAGCTTTGGTGGGCAACTCCAGCACAGTTAATCAATAGATCAATCGGTCCATAATTGCGCCATACTTGAGCGACCGCAATGTTAACATCAATAGGGTTGGTTAAATCCACGGCGATCGGCACCGCATCCACGCCATAGGCATTCACTTCAGTCGCCACCTCTACCAATCGTTGATGATCTCGCGCTACGAGCAGGAGGCGTTGCACTCCATGCTTAGCAAACTCTAGGGCGATCGCTCGTCCAATACCGCGAGACGCTCCAGTAATCAGAGCCGTCTTTCCTTGTAAATGCATAATCAACCTCCACAGTTGAGGTTTCACAATGGGTTGATCGCTAGCGTTGAAGCCATTGCTAGAAAGCATCAACATCAACCCACAGCGAAACAAAATAGGAATACAAAATGATTGAGAAACGAAGTTTTAGGGAACTCTACAGATTGATTTCAGGGAACCTGTTGTTGCGAGTCAACTTAAACAATGGGCTTAAAAAACAGGTGAAGCAAAGATGAAAACGATTGTTTGTTCAGACAGTGTAGTGTAAAGCAATCAATAGAATGCATAGGGTCTGCATGACTCATTGCATAATCTCTTTCAACCGTTCTTAGACTTAACGAATCGGTAAAGAGCAGTGAGTTGAGACGAGCATAGTGCGACACCTCCAAAAAGCAAATGTGAGGTAATTGTTTACCAAAATAACCTTGCTTGCACACACTAACAAGGGGATCAAAAGACTGCAACATTTCTTAGTCGAATATTGATATTGTTACATTTCTATATATGAGCTTCAGATAGTTTATTTCTTCGGAAAATGGTCTGTCTCTTGAATAAGAGAGGAGTTTTCAGGCTGTTTAGCTACTCAAATAGTCTTAGTTAAACGCCAATATAATGAGAAATTGAGCGGCTCAATCTAAATCGCCTAGATTAAATACGCTCAGCCTAAAAAGTAAATCTGAATACCAATTCGATGATTATTGCCAAGATGAATGTAACTATTGTGCAAACCAGTATTTTAAGTGTGTTAATTGCAACTCCTTATCTATTGGCTTGTAAATCGCTAAACTCATCCACATCCCAAGTTTTTTCCTCCGATCGGGTGATGAAAATTACTTTTGATCTCTCAATAATTTCTGCGGCTGGTTTGGTGGGTTCAGTCCATAACCAGCGATCGCTGAGCTATGAGTTTTGCATTCCAGCAGATGAAAAACATCTAGCAGAAGTCCGTGCCCTTGATCCCTCGGTGCAAGTGTCGCGATCGCCCGGTCGAATTGGCTGCACCAAAGATCAGTATCTGGTGATCGGTGATACTCATCAAACGCAATGGCGGGACGTGTTAATGGCGATCGCTGGGTTGGATTACGTCCAGCGTATTGATGAATTTGTCGGTGAATAAACCGCGTTTCAGGCGTTCGTTTAAAGCGTTAAAATACTGCTATCCATTCTGGCGATCGGCAAAACCATGCTTCGCTATAACCCAACCGATTATTTACCCTCATCCGCAGAACTCCCCGACTCCGACGATACCCCTGTGGATAATGAACTTAAAAACCTCATCCCCAACCTGTTAGCGGCTATTTTGGCGTGGGTGTGGAGCGATCGCACTGACTGGTTTTTTGGTGTGGATATGGGAGTTTATTGTCCCAGTACGTTAGTCCAAAACTACCCACTTTAGTGGGAGGCTTTAGC
>QBMH01000265.1 GCA_003249025.1 Leptolyngbya sp.
TAAGCGACCAAGCGAAACACCACAACCGAGAGATTTCCAGCGAACGAGTCGAAATAGAACATCAAATCGGGGGCATCAAACGCTGCAACATTGTGGTGCATAAATTTCGCAACCGAACCGACCATTATGCGGATGATGTGATGGAAACTGCCTGTGGGCTACACAACTTGCGGCTCACCCATCGTCAACTCAAAACCGCTTGAGATTGAAATTGCTAGAATTTCTCTCTTGTATTTCTTTAGAGTGCTTCACTATTTCCAATAATGTCTAGTGTGCTTGACTATCCAGTTAACTGGAGACTCGAAACTATAAGTATATTGATTGGCTAACACGATGACTCTCGAATTCAAAATTCCCAATATGGCATGTTCTGCTTGTGTTACTACGATCGCGAATGCGGTGACGGCGATCGATGCAACTGCAATCGTTGAGGCAGATCCGAAAACAAAGCAGGTCAAAATTGAAACTCAACAGCCCGAAGCAACCGTTAAACAAGCGATCGCTGCCGCAGGGTACACCGTCGCATAATTTGAAATTTTGAGTGTTGAGTTCTAAGTTCCTATTAAGGGAATTCAGTGTGATTTGCACTCAAAACTAATAGCTCACAATTCATAACTCTCTTAACCATGGACACTGCAACCTTGAAACTTAGGGGCATGAGTTGTGCCTCTTGCGCTAACAACATCGAGTCAGCCATTCGTGCGGTGCCCGGAGTGAGTGAAAGTAGCGTCAATTTTGGGGTCGAGCAAGCCACCATCACTTACGATCCTCAAAAAACTAATATAGAAGCGATTCAAAAGGCAGTTGAGGACGCTGGATATTCAGCCTTCCCCCTGCAAGAGGAAATGGTGACGGGTGAGGACGATGCGGAGAAAGTAGCGCGATCTCGAGAATCTCGTGATCTTCAGCGAAAGGTTGTAACGGGCGGTGTAATTAGCATTCTCCTAATGTTGGGTTCACTAGCGGCAATGACGGGCATCAAACTACCATTCATTCCAGCGTGGCTGTCAAACCCCTGGTTTCAAATGGTGCTGACTGCGCCGGTGCAGTTTTGGTGTGGCTACTCCTTCTATGTGAATGCCTGGAAATCCCTTAAGCGTCATGCTGCCACGATGGATACGCTGATTGCGCTGGGGACGAGTGCCGCCTATTTCTATTCAGTGTTTGCGACTGTGTATCCCCAGTTTTTGATTAATCAAGGCTTAATGCCAGAGGTTTATTACGAAACGGCAGCGATCGTCATTACCCTGATTCTGTTAGGGCGACTGTTTGAGAATCGTGCGCGAGGGCAAACTTCAGAAGCAATTCGCGCTCTAATTGGTTTGCAAGCCAGAGATGCTCGAATTATTCGCAATGGACAAGAAATGTCAGTGCCCATTCAAGACGTGCAGATCAACGATGTCGTGGTCGTGCGTCCCGGTGAAAAGGTGCCCGTGGATGGGGAAATTGTTGACGGATCTTCCACGTTGGATGAGTCGATGGTGACGGGCGAAAGTGTGCCTGTGAAAAAGCAAGTGGGCGATGAAGTGATTGGTGCCACTCTCAACAAAACTGGTAGTTTCAAGTTTCGCGCTACCCGCGTTGGTAAGGATACGTTTCTGGCGCAGATTGTGAAACTCGTGCAGCAGGCGCAAGGCTCAAAAGCCCCGATTCAACGGTTAGCAGATCAAGTGACGGGATGGTTTGTACCTGCTGTGATCGCGATCGCCATTCTTACCTTCATTATCTGGTACACCGTCATGGGCAACGTCACCCTGGCTCTGATTACCACGGTTGGTGTACTGATTATTGCTTGCCCCTGTGCGCTTGGACTCGCCACTCCCACCTCTGTCATGGTGGGCACGGGCAAGGGCGCAGAGCATGGGATTTTGATCAAGGGTGCAGAGAGCTTGGAATTGGCGCATCAAATTCAGACCATTGTTTTAGATAAAACTGGAACGCTGACGCAAGGCAAACCCACCGTCACAGATTTCATCACCGTTCAGGGCACTGCCGATCGCAACGAGCAAAATTTACTACGGTTAGCCGCTTCTGTTGAACGCAACTCAGAGCATCCTCTAGCCGAAGCCGTAGTGCGGTATGCCCAATCCCAGGAGATAGAACTGGCAGAGGTTAAGGAGTTTGAGGCGATCGCTGGCAGTGGCGTACAGGGAACTGTTTCAGACCATTTTTTACAGATTGGCACTCGGCGCTGGATGCAAGAATTAGGGATTGACCCGCAAGCGCTACAACCCGATAAAGAGCGCTTGGAAGCCTTGGGAAAAACAGCCGTTTTGCTGGCAGTGGATGGCAACCTTCAAGCAGTCATGGGCATTGCGGATGCGTTGAAACCTTCTTCTAAACAAGCGATTCAAGCGTTGCAGCGACTGGGGTTAGAGGTGGTGATGTTAACGGGAGATAACCGTCAGACGGCAGAGGCGATCGCCCGTGAAGTGGGCATCACAAATGTGATTGCCGAAGTACGCCCCGATCAAAAAGTAGCGCAGATTTCTAAGCTGCAATCGGCAGGCAAAATTGTGGCGATGGTGGGAGATGGGATTAATGATGCGCCAGCCCTCGCACAAGCCGATGTGGGAATTGCGATCGGGACTGGAACAGATGTGGCGATCGCGGCCAGTGACATTACGCTAATCTCTGGAGACCTGCACGGCATCGTTACTGCCATTGAGCTTTCTCGCGCCACTATTCGCAACATTCGCCAAAATCTCTTCTTCGCCTTCATTTACAATGTGGTCGGAATTCCCATTGCCGCCGGAATTCTCTTCCCCTTCTTTGGCTGGTTGCTCAACCCAATTATCGCTGGCGGTGCCATGGCGTTTAGCTCTGTTTCTGTTGTCACTAATGCCCTGCGTCTGCGTAACTTTCAGCCGAAGTCGATTCACTAAAAGAGTTTGGTAGAAGGACGAATGATCATGTTCAAGCAAGCAACATTTTTAGGGACATTAGCAGGATTGGGATTTTGGCTAGGCGCAATTTCTGGGGGAATTGCAGATGAAACCAACATGAACAATGTGAATCAACATACTGCTGCTCAGTCCAACCAATTTCAACGAATTGATCAGCCATTAGGTAACAAAATTGCAGTGACGCTGGGTGGATTAGGACTGATTGGCTTAGAACTCTGGTGGTTTTTGTTGAGTAAACCCAAGTCTCTCAAAGCAACGACAGAAAGTGGCGTTCAGGAAGTCACAGTTACGGTAGATGGTGGTTACGAACCGAGTCAGATTGTCGTGCAAGCCGGGAAACCTGTGCGCCTGAACTTCGATCGCAAAGACCCCAGTAGTTGCCTTGAGGAAGTGCGATTTCCCGATTTTCGGATTGCTCAATTCCTCACACTTAATCGAATCACACCCATTGAATTCACGCCTGATAAGCCGGGTCGATATGAGTTTGCCTGTGGCATGAATATGTTTCGCGGCGTGGTTGAAGTTCAAACGGCGGATGCACTTACCACACCGCCGCTGGTGTCCCCGGCTCAGCCGATGCATTCCATGGAAGATCCGGCGGGTTCGTCTTAACGCGGCTCAAGCTGATCATTTTTGTATCAGCCTAAGAATAGTCATCATTCTATATATGAACATATTCTCAGATGTTGAGAGAATTGCATTAGAATGCGGATGATAGCAATTTCCTAACACTCATGGCTCAAATAGCTCTGCTTAAAACTCAACGGCTGCAAGTTGGTGGCATGGATTGCACCAGTTGCAAGATGAAAATTGAAGGTCGGCTGGAGCGATTGCACGGCGTTGCCGAAGCCTCTGTAACGGTTGCAACTGGACGGTTGATCGTCTCTTACGACCCGCAGCAGATCAGCGAGATAGAGATTCAAGACCAGATAAAAGCCTTGGGCTATGGAGTTGAAGCGGAGCGATCGCCCACCATCCAAACGGCAACCGAATCTCATAGCCACGACCACGATAGTCATACTGGCAATGATCACCATCATCAGCATCATCATGGATCAGGCGACTTTAACCTGAAAGCAGAACTCCCGACCGTGCTGGCGGCGGTTGCCCTGCTGGTGATAGGAATGGTCTTTGAACCGCAATTACACAATACGCCCTACCACATTGGCGAACTGGCTGTATTTATTCCTGCTTACCTGATCAGCGGCGGGACGGTGTTAAAAACGGCGGGACGCAACATTCTCAAAGGTCAGGTGTTTGATGAAAACTTTTTGATGACGATCGCCACCTTAGGAGCCTTTGCGATTCACCAATTCCCTGAAGCCGTTGCCGTGATGCTGTTCTTTCGGATCGGCGAGTTGTTTCAGGAATATTCCGTGGGGCGATCGCGGCGCTCCATCCAATCGTTGCTAGAAATTCGCCCGGATACTGCCAATTTGAAAATCAATGGAACGGTGAAAGCGGTTTCGCCGGAAACAGTTAGGGTGGGCGATCAAATTCTGGTGAAGCCAGGAGAAAAAATTCCGTTAGACGGTGAGATTTTAGAGGGAAAGTCTCAGGTTGATACCTCTGCCTTAACGGGAGAATCCGTTCCCCGCACGGTCAAAACTGGTGAAACAGTGCTGGCAGGCATGATTAACCAAACAGGAGTTTTGACGATTCAGGTGACTAAATTATTCGGAGAATCATCGATCGCCAAAATTCTAGATTTGGTAGAGAACGCGACTAGCAAAAAAGCTGAAACCGAAAAATTCATCACTCGCTTTGCTCACTACTACACTCCAGCGGTGGTAGTTCTGTCGCTGTTGGTTGCCTTCCTGCCACCCCTGTTGATTCCCGGTGCAACTCACGCTGAATGGGTCTATCGCGCGTTAATTTTGCTGGTGATTTCTTGTCCCTGCGGATTGGTGATTAGTATTCCTTTGGGCTACTTTGGCGGTGTGGGCGGGGCTGCCAAACGGGGCATTTTGGTCAAAGGGTCAACCTATCTCGATACGCTGGCGGCGGTCAAAATAGTGGTGTTTGATAAAACCGGAACCTTGACCAAAGGAGTATTCAAAGTCACTCAAATCGTCCCTCAAAATGGGTTTTCTGAGTCAGAACTGTTGACGCTGGCAGCGAAAGCCGAAGCCCATTCCAACCATCCAGTCGCACAGTCGATTCGAGATGCTTATGGGCAAAAGATTGATGAAAGCTCGGTCACAGATTATGAGGAAATTGCCGGACATGGGATTCGCGCTAAAGTCGGCGATCGCAATGTTTTGGCGGGAAACGATCGCCTACTGCATCGAGAAAATATTGCACACGATACCTGTGATGTTGCGGGTACGGTGGTGCATCTAGCAGTAGATGGACGCTATGCCGGATACCTGTTGATTGCCGACGAAATCAAAGATGATGCGATTCAAGCGATTCGCGAGTTGAAGAAAATCGGGGTTGAGAAAACCGTGATGCTAACCGGCGACAATCGCACGGTTGCCCAAAATGTGGCGGCTCAATTGGGCTTAGATGACTTTGTGGCGGAACTGCTGCCGGAAGATAAGGTGGCGGCGATCGAAAAACTGCTCGATCGCTCAGGCAAAAAGAAGCTGGTATTTGTGGGGGATGGAATTAATGATGCTCCGGTGATTGCCAGAGCCGATGTGGGCATGGCAATGGGCGGATTGGGTTCGGATACGGCGATCGAAACAGCGGATGTGGTGTTGATGACAGATGCACCCTCCAAAGTGGTAGAGGCAATTCAAATTGGCAAAAAAACTCATCGAATTGTCATGCAAAACATTGTGATAGCCCTGGCAATCAAAGCAGTATTCATTGCGCTGGGAGCGATCGGAGTCGCAACTCTATGGGAAGCCGTATTTGCAGATGTGGGCGTGGCGCTACTGGCAATTCTGAATGCGGGTAGAGTGTTGCATGGGGTTAAGCCGATAAATTGAAGGCAGAGGATCAGCTTAGGGACTCGTTAGGAGAAGCGATCGCAATGATTGCAGTGATTGATAAAACACTCATGTCATTCAATGAATTCATTGATTGGTATCCAGATTCGGAGAATCGCTACGAATTGAGACGAGGGATGGCGATCTAAATGCCAAAACCGAGAGGAACCCATTCCAGGTTAGCGGGCGATTTAGCGTTTGATTGGGCACAGCCTTTCGACAAGCGAACCAGCCCTATTTTATTCCTAAGGAATGTGTCGTCAAAATTGGAAATAACACAGGCTACCAGCCAGACATCATTGTTTTAGATGAAACTGAGCTTACAAACGAACCGCGATGGGAGCGAGAATCCATTATCACGCTGGGGAAGTCTATCAAACTCGTGGTAGAAGTGGTCTCCACTAACTGGCGCGATGATTACCTCGTGAAACTGGGAGACTATGAAGCGTTTGGCATTCAGGAATATTGGATTGTTGATTACCTTGACATCGGGGGGCGGCGTTATGTTGGCTCCCCCAAGCAACCGACCTTCACCATTTGCATTCTAGTACTCCGTCAATTCGAGAATGAGGGATAATGAAGACTCCGCATCTCCCCCACAGAGGACTGAACAATGCCTGTAAAGAAGTACAAAAGAGTTCTTCAAGAATAAGGAGGATGTGGCATTCTAAAGAGAGTCGAGTTGCTTATCGAGCCATGAATCACGCCTACTTCAATCGCAT
>QBMH01000266.1 GCA_003249025.1 Leptolyngbya sp.
AGCTTATGAAAGACATCTCGACCCAAGTCTGCACACGGTGGGTAAACGCAATACTCAGAAGATTGAACGCAAGCATTTAACCTTACGGACTCGGATTAAACGACTGGCTCGCAAAACCATTTGCTTTTCCAAGTCAGTGCTGATGCATGATGTGGTCATTGGGTTGTTTATTAATCGCTATGAGTTCGGCTTATCTATTTAGGGCAAAACAACAAGTTCATAACATTACCGGATGACTTTTGGGAGATGTATTGAGAGTGAAAGATCTAGACGATAGGGATGCCAAAGTGGGATACAGTTAGTCTAACCATACGCCTAAGTTGAATGAATGTAGTTTTTAGTGGTGTCATTTGGTATGTTTCTAGCCAAGGATTCAATGACAATCTGATCCTTGTACAGTTGATGGGATAAAAACCAAAGATGCCTAAACATTATGCTCTCATCCTATCAATTCAATCAAATGATCACCCACTCGCAGTGCATTCGCAATAATGGTCAAAGTTGGATTCACAGCGGCACTTGAGCGGAAGAAACTCCCATCCACCACATAGAGATTATCCACGTCATGGGTGCGGCAGTTGAGATTTAGCACTGAGGTGGTGGGATCTTCGCCAAAACGGCAGGTTCCGCACTGGTGGGCAACTCCTTGCAACGGTAGCTTTTTGCGGAAATAGAAGGACGCAGGAATAATTTGCTCACCGCAGTTAATGCTTTTGAGGACTCCGATCCATCGATTTAAAAGGCGATTGTAAGCTTCAGTATTGTTTTCAGTGTAACTCAATTGAATTGAATCACCGTGCAACGTGACGCGATTATTTGGCTCCGGTAGGTCTTCCGCCGTCAGCCACCAATCGACTGAGTGAGATGCGATCGCCTCAAAAGCATGCTGTTCTCGAAACGACAGACCCAGCACTGAAGGAGATTCCTGGGCAATCATGTCGGCATTGATTTTGCCCAGCAATTGCACATGACCCATCGGATAATCAAAATCCTCATCCCCCCAGTAAAAATCATTGACTGCTAATGTTTTCTGAAAAGCTGTCAAATTCGATTTTCTGGTGACTCCAATAATGGCTCCGTTCTGGTGCTTCATTAAGTTCCTACCAACCTGATCGGAACGATTTGCCAGCCCATTGGGATGTTGGTCATTGGCTGATTTCAATAGCAGCGCAGCAGAATTAATGGCACCACAGGCAATCACGACAATATCACTCGAAAACAAATGACTTTCGCCGTTCATTTCGACTTCTACCGCTGTGACTTCTCGCCCTGAAGGGCTGGTGTGTAATCGCGTGACCTTTGCTTCCGTCAGCAGCGTGACATTGTGATATTGCTCGGCTGGACGGATACAGTTGACATCCGCATCCGCTTTTGCATCCACCAAGCAGGGAAAACCATCACAGGTATTACAGCGAATGCAGGCACTCAAACGGCGATTCACTTCGTTTAACTTAACGGCTAACGGCAGATAAAAGGGATGATAGCCCTGATGCTGCAATGACTCGTGAATTTCCTGAATGCGTGGTTCGTGACTGATCGCGGGATAGGGATAAGCCGCGCTGGCAGAAGGCTCAGTCGGGTCTATTCCGCGCTGACCATGCACTTCGTAAAGTTGTTCTGCCTGGGTGTAATAAGGCTCAAAGTCTTTGTACTTCAGTTGCCATTCGGGAGAGATGCCACCCTTGTGGATCACCTGATCAAAATCCTGTTCTCGCCAACGGAATAGGGCACCGCCGTAGACTTTGGTGTTGCCACCGACGAAGTAACCCACTCCGGGGTGAATTGCCTGTCCTTTGTTGTCATACCAGATTTCTGAGGTATGGTAGCGGTCTTTCTGCACCACTTCCACGGTGTCCCAATTGGCTTTCTCTCTGGGCAGAAAGGGACCTCGCTCCAGGATGAGAATCTTTTTACCCGTGGGCGCGAGACGATGGGCAAGGGTGCCGCCGCCTGCGCCAGTACCGATGATAATCAGGTCGTAATGAGAGGTTGTCATAGGGGTAATGGGGCGATCGCTGATCTGTCAACGTTGGCAGTGAATAGGGTAGATGCTTTGATTGCACGCACCCGGCGGCTGTTGAAATTCAAAAACTAATCCCGCCTGTCCGCCTGACTGTGAAAAATCACTAAGTGTCTCCACTCAAACTGATCTAAATGAGAGTTTCCTGAAAAGCGTCTAAAAGTTTTTGCGTTGAAATATCAGTTTTTTAGACTGATTTCCTTAGGCACTTATCATTTGACGATCGCCACTTCCAGTCACAGTAAATGGTGCATCTGAAAACACAAACATCCTAATGTCATACCGAGGAAGTTTCTGATGAAATTAAAGCGTTGGGTAACGTTCGGTCTGGTTTCTCTAATGCTAGTCGGTTGTGCCGGAGAAGCTGCTAAACAACAGACCACTGAAAATCCCGCTCCTGTAGCCACCACTCCTCCTGCACAATTGGCTCAATCAGAGTCAATTGCCCAATCAACGAATACTGCAAAGCCAACAACTGTTAGATCTGGAAGCTTTGCCCCTGGAGAACATCCCACTCAAGGAGTGGCTCGCATTATCACTCAAGCTGGCAAAGCATTTTTAGAACTTGATGAGGGATTTAAAACCTCCGATATGGGACCAGATCTGGTTGTGATTTTGCATCGTTCCAGCGATGTACTCGGTTCCACTAAACCACCTGCATATTCATTGAAGGAAGGCGATTATACGCTTCTGGCACCCTTGCAAAAATTTAGTGGTGCTCAACGGTACGCTATTTCTACGAATGTCAACTTAGCAGAATACGAATCTGCTGTTATCTGGTGCCGCAAGTTCAACGCAACTTTTGGGGCTGCCAAATTGGCTAGTCAATAGTTATTGGTCAGTAGTTAGTAGTCATCAGTTCTTATAAAACGCAAACGACAAACAACTAACGATAAGTGACAAATAACATCTATAGCAGTGCTAAATGATTTGTGAACATTGAGGAATGATTGTTAGTAGTCATTGGTCATTGGTCATTAGTTACTGCCCAATGAGTAAGGTTTCACAATCAAATAGGATCGCTATATAAGGAGATCACTCATGACACTCGAAGGTAAAGTTGCTCTGGTTACAGGCGGTAGTCAAGGGATTGGACAGGGAATTGTCCTCCGGCTTGCACAGGCGGGAGCTGATGTTGTGATCAACTATCGCTCTCACCCGGAAGGCGCTGAGGAAACTCTGGAGAAGGTGAAGGCGATCGGTGGCAAGTGCTATATGGCAGAGTGCCCTCACTCCCGTGGTCACACAATTCAAGCCGACTTGGGCAGTGTGGATATGGTGCGGGAACTGATCACAGAAAGCATTGGACATTTTGGCAAGCTCGATATTTTAGTCAACAATGCTGGCATCGAAAAACATGCTCCCTTTTGGGAAGTCACTGAGGCAGATTACGATGCGGTACTGAATGTCAATTTGAAGGGTGTGTTTTTTGCCACACAAGCGTTTGTGAAGCATCTGCTGGAAACTAAACGACCCGGCAAAATCATCAACATCAGTTCTGTCCATGAGGATTTGCCTTTCCCAAATTTCACGGCATACTGCGTCAGCAAGGGTGGCATGAAAATGTTTACCCGAAATCTGGCAGTGGAATTGGGTGCGCTGGGCATCACGATTAACAACGTGGCTCCAGGGGCAATTGAAACTCCAATTAATACCAAGCTGCTAAATGACCCAGAAAAGTTAGGTGCATTGCTCAAAAACATTCCACTGGGTCGTTTAGGACAACCACAAGACGTTGCTTCTCTCGTTGCCTTCTTGGCTTCATCTGATGCGGACTACATCACAGGCAGCACGTTCTTTGTAGATGGTGGGTTACTTTGGAATTATCAGGAGCAGTAATGAACGTTCTACGCCGCCATTATCCGGAATATTTGATGGAAGCTGCGGGTCTGGGACTTTTCATGCTTTCTGCCAGTATCGTCACAGCAGTCCTGGAGCATCCAGCCTCGCTGATTCACCAGGCAATTACTAACCCACTCCTACGCCGTTTTATCATTGGGGTGGCGATGGGATTGACGGCGATCGCCATCATCTATTCTCCCTGGGGTAAACAATCCGGAGCACACATCAATCCTGTTGTCACCCTCACCTTCTTCCGCCTTGGCAAGATTAAACGCATGGATGCCCTCTTCTACATCGTGGCGCAATTTGTCGGTGCCTTGCTGGGAGTGCTCTTGGCAGCGAAGATTCTGGGAGATGCGATCGCTCATCCTAGCGTCGGTTACATCGTCACCATTCCTGGAGCCGGTGGAGTAGGGATTGCATTTCTAGCAGAACTCATCATTTCCTTTGGTGTCATGATGATGATTCTGGTGGTTTCAAATATACCCAAACTGGCGCGCTTTACTGGGATATTTGCAGGGATGTTAATTGCCATCTATATCACCTTAGAAGCTCCCCTATCAGGCATGAGCATGAATCCAGCCCGCACCTTAGCCTCGGCAATTCCGGCTCACAACTGGACAGCCATCTGGGTCTACTTTACTGCACCGTTGTTGGGGATGTGGTCAGCCTCTGAGGTCTATGTTCGGTTGAAAGGACGGAACGCAGTACGCTGTGCCAAACTCCACCATCACAACAATAAACGCTGTATCTTCCGCTGTGGCTATCGAGAGCAATCTATGGGTAATGGATCGCAGATGTTGAGCGACAAATTGGTGTAGAGGTTAGTCATTTGTTGCCTGGTCTTCTATTTTCCAATTGCCGCTGGATAGCCGCCAACTCAGTATTCATCAGGAGTGAAGTATGTTTGAAAGTCTGGGAAGAATTCAAAATCCATTCGTCAGAAGTTTAACCGCAGCATTTACAACTCTCTCGGTGATTACCCTCACTTCTGCGATCGCGATTGGAGTAACAAAGTCGAAAGACGAATCTGCCTATAAGACAGCCGTATATGCGTCTTTTATTGGAGCAGGGTGTGGTGCATTGTTTGGCTTCGCTTCTAAAAGTAAGGAGAATCAGCGAACTGCCCAACCCACTCAAACCACCGACAGCACCATCTGGAAAGACTGGCGCAACTTTGTGGTTGTTCGCAAAGTCAAAGAAAGTGAGGAAATTACGTCCTTCTACTTGCAGCCAGAAGATAAGGGCGACATTCCCAACTTCCAACCAGGGCAATTTTTGACCATTAAGCTGGATATTCCCGGACAGGCAAGACCGGTGATTCGTACCTATTCGCTATCGGACTATCCCGAACCTGGCGATTATTACCGTTTATCGATTAAACGAGAACCGATGCCCCCAGGATTAGATGTGATGCCGGGAATTGCATCCAATTTTATGCATGATCAGGTTGATGAAGGTTCGGTGATTCCAGCAAAACCACCCGGCGGTAAGTTTATTCTCGATGTGCAAAAGGCTATACCTGCGGTGCTAATCAGTAATGGTGTTGGTATTACACCCATGATGAGTATGGCAAAAGCGGTGGCTCGTCTCAATCCAAACCGTCCTCTCTGGTTTCTACATGGTGCGCGTGATGGCAGCTTCCATGCCTTTCGAGAAGAGGTGGATGCGATCGCAGCACAAAATCCCAATCTAACGGTTCATTATGCCTACAGTCGTCCGAGAGGGGAAGATACTGGTTATTACCACAGTACTGGCTATGTGGATATTGACTTAATTCAATCCTTGGTTATACAAGAAGCAGAGTACTTTCTATGCGGCTCGCCCTCATTTCTAGAATCGATTCGCGCAGGCTTGAAAGATGTCGGTGTACCTGAAAGCCGAGTCTTTTTTGAGATGTTTACAAAGGCAAGTAAGACAGCCAGCGATCGCTCAATTGTTGAAGTGAATGATGACAATGTTGAAGCAGCGGAAATTGTCTTTGCCCAATCCAATCAAACAATTACCTGGCAAACTGATGCTGATAGCATTCTGGATTTTGCCGAAACCAATGGTTTGAACCCTCCCTACAGTTGTCGTCAAGGAATCTGTGGCACTTGCGAGTGCAAAATTCTAGAAGGTGAAGTGGAGTACCAAACAACTCCCACAGCAACTGTTGAGGATGGTTCAGTACTGATTTGCATCTCTAAACCCAAAACCTCAAAAGTTGTCCTTGATCTGTAGGAGCAGGTTTAGACAAACGAGTTGCGATCTGGCTAGTGGCTTTCCAATGATTAGATGATGGGTGAGGAGGATAAGATAGAAGGAGATCGCGTTACCTAGTGGAATGACCAAAAAATATATTGTTGATCTGACTTTAGAAGAGCGTGAATATCTCGAAGAATTTACCACGACTGGACGACATGCAGCTTATCAAATCACCCGTGCTCGGATCTTACTGAAAGCCGACCGGAATCAGCCAGGCGGTAGTTGGTGTGATGCAGAAATCCAAGCAGCCCTAGACGTGGGAGTGGCCACCGTCGAACGAGTGCGACGATGTTTTGTCGAAGTTGGATTAGAAGCAAGTTTGAAACGGCAGCCAGGGGGTGGACGCAAACGCAAACTCGATGGCGAGCAAGAAGCTCATTTAATCGCGTTGCGCTGTAGTGATGCGCCTCCAGGACAGGCTCGTTGGACGCTGCGCTTACTGG
>QBMH01000267.1 GCA_003249025.1 Leptolyngbya sp.
GGTAGTGCCCTAAAGGTAAGGATGCTTGAAACTCCATGTCAGCATCAATTTCATCGATTTACTGCCCCGTGAAAAGATGCCAGTATCTGCCCATGAGATCGCCCAGAGTGCCGATTATTTCGTTCATGTCTTGGCTTTGTAGCTGCAAAGGCATGAAAAAAGCCAGGATACTTCAGGTCTGCAAGGTTGACCCTAAGCTCTGAAAGCTTTACATGAAAGGAGTTATGTCCATCCTTACCTAAATAGGACTACCTAATTAGTCAAACCTGAAGAACTCCCTCAATTTTGGGGTGCCTGAGCATCAACTGGCATAGCAGAAGAGTTTCAGTGACCAATTTCGGCAGACTCGAATTTGAGTAGCCCCAGAAAATAGGGGTTTGAGCCTCCTTCAAATTTAGGGATTCTCCCAGAATTTGCAAGGGTTTGCACGGTTTCTTGCGATTTCTAACCACTCTTTTGTGGCTAAAAGCCCTGCCCTGAAGGGGTTCACTAGGTTTTTCAGGGACGACTAATTAAGCATCATTCCAGAGGCGAAGTCTCCGCAGGAATGCCTGAAGGACGGTTTCTTGACGGGAGATGATATCGGCACGAGCCTCCATTCCCGGTTGAAGCGGATAGCGGCGATCGCCTTTGGCAAAATAAGGGCGCTCTAGTTGAATCGTCACTTCGTAATAGGGAGCCGTTGAATTACGGTCATCGGTCGGGATCACATCCGGGGCAATGGCTTGAACCGTGCCGCGTAGCGTTCCATAATCTGTGTAGGGATAGGCAGATACTCGAATTTGGGCGGGTTGCCCAATCTCTACTTGGCTAATGTCTTGGGTGGCAACTCGTGCTTTAATCACAAGCGGCACTGTGTTTGGCACGATTTGAGCCACAATCTCGCCCTGGCGAACCGTTTGTCCTGAATTGCGGAGTGCAAGCTTGAGGATGGTTCCACTCATTGGTGACTGGATGACTTGCTGATCGATCGCGGCATTGAGTTGCTGTAAGGATGTGCGATCAAGTTGAATCTGGTTGGTTAATCCAGTGCGCTGCTGCAACAAGCGATCGCGTTGATTTATAAACATCTGAGCAGCAGTAGGTGAAGTTTGCTTCAGTTGCTCTAATGCACCGTCAATTCCTACGTTGGGAAGATTGGCTTGATTCGCAATAGTCTGATCAACGGCTGATGATAAGGTCGTGGCTTTGACCAAAATGTCGCTTTCCAACGCTTTAAAACTGGCTGCGACTGTGGCATTTTGCACCTCGTACTGTTGTAAAAATGCCTGTAAGCGATCGCGACGAGCTTGCAAATTACGCAGCCGCGATCGCTCCAAAACACCAAATTCTGCGATCACCTCACCCTGCCGAATCGGCTGATTCTCTTGCACAAGCACCTGCTGAATCGTGCCATTCGTTGCCGACTGCACAATGATCACATCCTGCACAGGACGGATAGTAGCAACCGCCTGCACAGTGACGTTGTACTCCACAACTGCTGCCGCGCTCAGTGCCCCCACAAATAGTCCGACCAGCAGCAGCGTTCCGACCTGCGTCCAGCGAGTCATAGGGGGAAGAAATTCGTCCAGTTGAAGCGGATGGATCATCGGTGAGTTTTGCTGATCGCTCGTTGCCATGACAAGACCTCGAAAAGTGAGGATAGTCCTCTTTTCGGTTCTTTTCAGAAAAATCCGTACGATCGCGGAAAAATCGGTTCAATTGAAGGAAATCAGTTAAAGAGATGTCATCCGGATCACTCTAGGGGAGGGAATAGGAACAGGCGATAGGGCAGAAGCTAGCTTGATCAGGGTTTTGAAGTTCAAGAGGGTTCTTTTTTTGAGATGAAGGCGATCGCTTTTGTTAAAAAATGCTGATATGTCACCCCAAAATCCGGATAACAGCCATCTATTCAGAAGACAAGATTAGAGTTCGCAAATTAGAACCCTGATCCGGATCGTTCTGACTGCGTTTTCCTAATTCAATTCACCTTACAAGGAGTCTGTTATGAAGACTGTTGTTGAGCAAAAACCTCTGTTTGAAGCTCTTTCCGCTGAAGAAGCTGCAAATGTGAATGGTGCCTGTTGGTATTACTCAAACCCGTGCGTCAATCCCTGCTGGTCTTCTGGTGGCTGGAGTGGCGGCGGCTGGAGTGGCGGTTCATCCTCAATTACTCAAACCACTAACGTGAACATTGTGATTGACGACTAATCGGTACTGATTAGTGTGATGGCACTTGATAGCTTGATTAAGGTGTGCTTAATCAGCGTCATGGGTCAGTTGCAAGCTGATGACCTTGACGGTTGTCATCATCGCTATCGCACAGTTGATCAAGCCAAACAACATCGACTGAAGCACCCACTTTACGGATGGGTGCTTTTTTCCATGGTGTTTAACGGATTAAGATTCATCCGCATATCCACACTAAAGACACAGGAAAGTTTCCTTAAGAATTTTCAAGAAAATCCCAGTCTTATCCGGACGGAAACAGCAATTCCAGAATCTTTAATTAAGTTCGCAGCTTATCTCTATCGATCAGGACAGATTTTGAAATTGTGCATGATTTCATTTCACCTATCCTGCTTTCGCATTGTTCTTGCTGCCAACGACGAAAGTTCAGTCAATCCGGTTCCACAACTCAAATCTTTTGCCAGGGCGATCGCCTTGGCTTTGTCGGTGCGTCAAACCACTCCTCAAGGATTGGTCAATTTACACAATGACTCAGGAGATAACGAAAGTGGCTCAACAAAACGATCTCTTCACACCCCTCTCAACTGAAGCATCAGCAACGGTGCAAGGCGGGTGGCATGGTGGTTGCCGTCGTCAATCCAGACCATTCTATTACTACAGTAGACCTGTCTATTCCTCCCCTAGCTACGGCTGGGGATATGGCTACGGCGGTGGCAGTTGGTCTGGTGGCGGCTCTAGCTCTGTGAATCAGACTGTGAATGTGAATATACGGTACAACGACTAATCCAGGCTAATACTGGCAGAGAAAACATCCACATTAATTTGTGGATGTTTTTTCTGATCAAGAGCTTTGGTCGGCGAAGAGAACTAAATCAAGTTCTTTTAGCCCTTTGTTTGTGCAGCGGTGAATGAAGTACGCGGTTTTTCTCCAGCATAATGAGGCGGATTGTGGAGCAGCGTGTTTGGGGGCGATCGCCAAGCACTATGGGCAATTGCTCAGCCTCAACCGCCTGCGGGAAGCAGTGGGCACGGGGCAACAGGGCACGACGCTGTTGGGGTTGCAGCGTGGGGCAGATGCGCTGGGGTTTAATGCGCGATCGGTGAAGGCATCCCCAGAAATTTTGCAGCGGTTGAACGAAGCGCCCCTGCCTGCGGTGATTCATTGGCAGGGTAACCATTGGGTGGTGTTTTATGGTAAGCGGCGACAGCAGTATGTAATTGCTGATCCGGCGATTGGGCTGCGCTATTTGAGTGAGCAGGAGTTTTGCCAGGGATGGATGGATTGGGTGATGCTGTTGGTGGAACCGGATGCGGCGCGGTTCTCGACGGATGTGGGCAGCGATCGCCCCAGCACCCTTCACCAACTGGGCAAGCGCTTGTGGACTTCGCGATCGCTGCTGGCTCAAGTGCTAGTGTTGAACCTGATCCTCGGATTGCTATCCATCGCCCTGCCGTTTTTGATCCAGATCTTGACGGATGATGTGCTGGTACGCGGCGATCTGAAGCTGTTGAACGCTGTGGCGATCGCCGTTGTCCTCCTGAGTCTGTTCAGCAGCGGCATCGGTTTAGTCCAGTCCAACCTGACCGCATACTTTGCCCAGCGGCTCGAACTGGGGCTAATTTTAGAATTTGGTCGCGCTATTCTCAACTTGCCTCTCACCTATTACGAAACCCACCGTAGCGGCGAAGTGGTCAGTCGTTTACAAGATATTCAAGCCCTTAACCAGTTGGTGGCGCAAGTGGTGATTGGGCTGCCCAGTCAGGTATTCATCGCGCTGGTATCCCTTAGTTTCATGACACTGCTAAGCATCAAACTGACGATCTCCGCCGTTCTGGTCGCTTTTTTGATGACCCTTTCTACCATCCTGTTCTTGCCGACCTTGCAGCAGAAAACTCGCAATCTGCTGATTTTGGACGCTGAGAATCAGGGCGTGTTAGTGGAAACCTTTAAAGGGTCGCTGACCCTGAAAACCACCGCCGCCACAACGCAATTTTGGGAAGAGTTGCAAACGCGCTTTGGACGGCTGGCAACCCTAAGCTTTCGCACCAACCAAATCGCCATTGCCAACACGCAATTTTCGGGGCTGGTTTCCAGCATTGGCGGCGTGGCATTGCTCTGGTTTGGCAGCACGTTGGTGATTAGCAAAGAGTTAAGTATTGGGCAATTGTTGGCATTTAGTAGCCTCAACAGCAACTTTACGGGATTGATTAGTACGTCAATTCGGTTTGTGGACGAGTTTGCCCGTGTCCGCACGGCAACGGAACGCCTAACGGAAGTGATTGATCATACATCGGAGTTGGAGAATAAAACGCTCAAGCCTTCGGTTGAAATTTCTAGTAGCGCGACCATTCAATGCGATCAGATTTCGTTTCACTATCCAGGGAGAGTGGAATTGCTCGATTCGGTTTCGTTGTACATTCCCGGTGGCAAGGCGATCGCCCTTATGGGTAAATCAGGCTGCGGCAAAAGCACGGTGGCAAAACTGCTGGCGGGGCTATATCCCTTGCAAGCTGGCAATATTCGCGTTGGTGCTTATAACCTGGCAGATCTGGCGCTAGAGTGCGTCCGGCGGCAAGTGGTGTTGGTGCCGCAAGAATCCCATCTTTGGAGCCGTTCCATTTTGGAAAACTTTCAGCTTGGCAATCCGGGCCTATCGTTTGAGGCGATCGTTCAAGCCTGTCAGGTGACTGGAGCCGATGAGTTTATCAGTCGGTTACCAGATAAATATCAGACGGTGCTGGGAGAATTTGGTGCTAACCTTTCAGGCGGACAGCGGCAGCGACTGGCGATCGCCCGCGCCATCCTGTTCAACCCACCTATTTTGATTCTGGATGAATCTACCGCCAGCCTCGACCCCGAAGCGGAAGCGCAAATTCTCGATCGCCTCCTGACCCAACGCCAGGGAAAAACAACGATTTTGATCAGTCATCGCGATAGTGTAATCAACCGCTCAGATTGGGTGATTTTACTGGATCAGGGTAAATTGAGGCTGGAGGGAACCTCTGAGCAATTGCGGACTCAATTAAATCTTTACTTTAATTTCAAGGATTCCTTACCCTAGCTTCATCAACTCTTACGAAAAATACTTGAGTCGTTATGATAAGAGTCAATAGACAGGGATCTGCATAGGTATTTTTAACTATCTTTTTAAGGGATCTTCTTTCTAAGCTTAACGAACCTAAACTCAGGTCAAAATTCAGTTTGGTTTGATCCATTACAGCCTAAATATCCATTGCTCATGCATTGATTCATGGATTTAGCGTCGAGAATGAGTTTCCTTTTTGCACTAGCGATGACTACACATAAAACTCAATTTGCCCTATTTGTCGCGATCACTTCGGTGTCACTAACAGGATGTTCTACGGAACTACCCGCTAAAGGCTCCACTTCAACCCTGGAAAGCTTAACAGTAGAACGCCAAGCCAAAAGTTCAGTGAGCGCGGCTCTTTTCAGCCAGCAGACTTATTTCTTAGAAAAAAAAGCGTTCGCCAGTTCTTTTGGGGCATTGAAAGCAGAAGACACAATCAACACCAAAAACTATAGCTATCAGATTACTTTAAAACCCGATAAATTTAAGGGCGTTGCGGTGATAGCAACATCCAAAAATCCCAAACTTCGCAGTTATACCGGAGTTGTATATGTTTTTAATTCAAAGCGATCGGGAACGGTCACCCTATCTCAGCTTTGTGAAACGCAAGAACCTTCTAAAGTTGCCCCCATCGCCCCTGACACCCCCAAGCGCGCTTCTGCCACTATTCGTTGCCCCGCAGGTTCTCGTTCGTCTTTTGAACTGTTGGCATCCAATGATTAATTGAGTTGTTCATAAGTTATACGATGTGCAACTAAAGTCAGCCCACCTTCCGGGAAGCAAGCTACATCCCCCAGCCCCTTCTCCCAAGGCAAGAGAAGGGGAGCAAAATTTTCTCAAAGTCCCTCTCCTGCTCTGGGCTATCCATTAGGCAAAACTCGGCAGAAAGCCGACAGAGCTTAGGTTTTGGCAGCAAGTTGCGCTCCTTCGAGTAAATGATGGAGAACGCCAATCCCCCGCCAAAGAGTTTTCAATCCGGGTTCTCCATCGCCTTTACGAGCCAAGAAACCGCCTAATCGAGCAATCCAGACGATGACTTGATAGAGTGTCGGTGGCTTTCGAGAGCGATTTTTCGGCTCAAACTTACGACGTAACAGTCGCCACTCAGCCAGTTGCAGAACCCTATCACAGGGAGCATCAGGGTTGAGTCTGGCTTGGTAGGTCAAGGACATTAATCGCCAAGCC
>QBMH01000268.1 GCA_003249025.1 Leptolyngbya sp.
TTTACGCTCTATCCCTCATGCAGCAAGCTGTCTAGCTAGGTTGTCACCCGTTAAGATAAGCAGCAGGAAAATACTCAGGTACATAAAACAAATATTGCATTGGCTCTGATGAGAGATTTTCCTTCAAAGACATTAGCGTAAGCATACTAAAGATAAATCCTTCTGGTATAAATTGTAATTAGACTCAGTACTGGCTGTGTAATCGATCACCTTAGCTTTTTGAGGTTATAAAAATGATGCGCTACAACAGAAAACTTACCCAAAAGGAGGAAGAGAAAAAAGATGGTTTATCAAAGCACCTTAAACGCAAGGGCAAAGCTTTAGATAACGCAGTCGAGCAATTTAATGACGAAATTGCTCGACTGTGGGAATCGGTTGAAACTGCTATCGAAGAGTACAATAAAGCGCTAGAAAAATCTAAGTCATTCGCAGACGAAATGGTATGCAAGAGGGAAGAGGTGTACGAAAAGTCTTCACCAAGGTGGAGGGAGAGTCCTGAGGCAGACACATTCACCGCTTGGTTAAGGGAATGGCAGAATTATTTGAATACTATTGAGGATGTCCCTTTAGATTGCCCTGAGCACGACACCTCTGCCACGGTAGCATCTATAAATAAGGCTTTCGATGCACTACCGCACGAAATCGAAGATCCAAATCCCACAGAAGAAGTCCTTATATTTAAGGGGAGGCGTGTTGTTGGCACCACAAGAAGGCGTGTTTGACAAAAAACTTACTCCAATTAAGTGCGATCGCCAACGGACCCATTTGTTATTTATAAGCAACGCTATAATTTTCTCAACGATAGTAAGATTGAAACTGATATGTCAACTCTTGAGCAAATCGAAGAAGCAATTCTGACGCTTTCATCTGAGGAGTTTCAAAGCCTAAGAGATTAGTTCTTTGAAGTCGATTATCAGCGTTGGGATGAGCAATTAGAGCAAGATATTACAGATGGCAAGTTAGAGACTTTATCTCAAGAAGCGATCTCACGCCAATCGCAGCCTGACGAGCCACCCAACTTAGACCCAAGCGCTCAATCTCTTGATTGAACAGGCGCTCTAGTAAATACATGATTTCTCCGTGCAGCCCTGATCCAATGCCCATGGGAATCAATTCTCCGTTGACCAGTTCATAGAGCGTATCGGTGCCGTCGTCATACGCGAGATATTCTTCAAAGGTGAGTTTTTGGGCGATCGGGGTGGTGGCAGTCATGGGCTTCGCCTAAAAAATGGCTGATTTCATCTGTTCTATCACGCTATTCTTTTCGCCATTGATTCTTAATTTTTGTTAAAGTCAACCCAGTGCCTTAATCCTTCATTCTCACGCCGGAGACTTCTAATGCTGCGCCTGGAACATATTTCTAAGATTTACCCCACGGGTGAAGTTTTAAAAGACGTTAATTGGGAGGTGAAAGGCGGCGATCGCATTGGGCTAGTGGGTGTCAATGGGGCAGGCAAGTCTACCCAGCTAAAAATTATTGCAGGCGAAATTGAACCGACTAGCGGTGAAGTCATTCGCCCCAATAGTCTGCGGATTTCCTACCTCAGCCAAGAATTTGACGTAGACCCTACGCACACCGTCCGGGAAGAACTCTGGCAGGCATTCAAAGAAGCGAATGATGTGCATGAAGCGCTGACCGAAGTGCATCGGCACATGGAAACTGCCAACCCAGAACAGCTAGACAAGTTGCTCCACGAAATGGATCGGTTTCAGCGTCAGTTTGAAGGGCTAGATGGCTATGGTTTGGAGGCGCGGATCGAAAAGCTGATGCCGGAAGTGGGCTTTGAGGCGGAAGATGGCGATCGCCTGGTGAGTGCCTTTAGCGGCGGTTGGCAAATGCGGATGGGCTTGGGCAAAATTTTGCTGCAACAGCCCGATCTACTGCTGTTGGATGAACCGACCAACCATTTGGATTTGGAAACCATTGAATGGCTAGAAAATTATCTGCGCGGCATCAACACACCGATGGTGATTGTCTCCCATGACCGTGAGTTTCTCGATCGCCTCTGCACCCAAATTGTGGAAACTGAGCGCGGCGTTTCCACGACCTACTTGGGCAACTATTCCGCCTACCTGCTGCAAAAAGAAGAAGCTAAACTCTCGCAGCTTGCCGCCTACGAAGGGCAGCAAAAAGAACTGGAAAAGCAGCAGGCATTTGTCGATCGCTTCCGTGCCAGTGCCACCCGCAGCACCCAGGCAAAAAGCCGCGAAAAACAACTGGACAAAATTGAACGGATTGAAGCTCCTGACGCTGGAGTTCGGACGTTAAAATTCCGCTTTCCACCCGCACCCCGCAGCGGTCGCGAAGTGGTGATTGTCAAGGATATGACCCATGCCTACGATGAAAAAGTGCTGTTTTTGGGAGCTGATTTGCTGATCGAACGGGGCGATCGCATTGCCATCCTCGGACCCAACGGTGCCGGAAAATCAACCCTCCTGCACCTGCTCATGGGCATGGAAAAGCCCACCGATGGCACGATTGAATTTGGGCAGCACAGCGTCATTCCGGGTTACTTTGAACAAAATCAGGCAGAAGCGTTAGATTTGCACAAAACCGTGATCGGAACCATTCACGATGAAGTGCCCGACTGGACGAATGAAGAAGTGCGGACGTTGCTGGGTAGCTTTTTATTCACAGGCTCAACCGTATTTAAAAAGGTGGAAGCCCTCAGTGGCGGCGAAAAAGCCCGGTTAGCCCTGGCGAAAATGCTGCTGCAACCCGTCAACCTGTTGATTTTAGATGAGCCGACAAATCACTTGGATATTCCCGCCAAGGAAATGCTGGAAACCGCCCTGCAAAACTACGACGGCACCGCTATTCTCATCTCCCACGATCGCTACTTCATCTCTCAAGTCGCCAACAAAATTGTGGACATTCATGAAGGACAACTGCGCCTATTTCGCGGCGATTATCACTACTACCTGGATAAGGTGGCAGCGGAAAAAGAGCAGGCAAAACTAGAAGCGATCGAAGCCGAAAAAGCGGCGAAAGCGGAAGCAAAACGCAATAAACAAAAGGAAAAGTCTAAAAAAACCGCGAAAACCTAACCCGTTCAAACAATCCTATGCATCCTGCTTAGTCCCGATGGTTTTCAGAAATGCTGCCCTGAAACGCTGTAATTGTTGGTGGTAAATAACTCTAGGAACTATGCAACAGCTTGCAAGCAAAGTAAAAGTTTCACCGAAAGTGTTTACACCAATCGCGATCGCAGTAGGAGGGTAGTGCGTCAAGAAAAGGTGGGTTGGGTAAAGTAGAGAGACCTCTACTTTTAAGCATGATCTATGGAATGTCGGCTCTGCGGTCATCCTAGTACCCATAAACACGGCAAAGCTCCTAACGGAAGCCAACGCTATTTCTGCCCCCAATGCCAGCAAACGTTCAACGAACGCTTTGACCCCTTGTACTATCATCGCCAAGTCACTCCAGAACAAATCCGACAAGTCCTGCAAGCCCATAGTGAAGGCAGCAGCCGAGGCAGTAGCCGCATCACAGGGCTTGCCTACAATACGGTCGTGAACCTTGTCCGCGCCGCAAGCCAGCAGGCTCAATTGGTGGACAATGCCGCAGTGCAAGCCGTCCAAACTGAAGAAGTGAGTGCCGATGAATTGTGGTCATTGGTCGAAAAAAACAAAAGCACTGCCTCCCAGACGAGGTAGAGGTGGGTGATTGCTGGATCGGGGTGAGCTTGGCTGATTCAAGTGGGCTAATCCTCGCGGCGCGAGTGGGAAAACACACCGATGAGTTGATTGAAGAATTAGGGGTCAGTAGTGAGGGAAAGACGACCTGTAAACAGTGGAATAGTGATGGTTGGGGCGGTTACCAGAGAGTCTTACCGCCTGAAATTTGCCACTCCATCAGCAACGCTAAAACACAACGATTGGAGCGCTCCAATGGCATTGTCAGACAACAGACAGGACGGTGGCTAAGCCTGCGGCACGCTACGCGAACGCCGACAAAACAAGTTTGGTAAGGTCTGGGAACAAACGAAGGTGACCACTTGTACACCTTCGGCGGGGCGTAGCTCTATAGTGGTGAGTTACTTCAACTGGATTTGGCAGCACAGTCGGTTCAAAACAACAGCAGCTCAACGAGCAGGATTAACACTGGAACCTTGGACTTGGGATGATCTAATCACTTATCCCACTATCATTTGATGCACTACCGATTAGTGAATAGCAGGAAGGAAACAATGCCAATTACCTGAAGCCCTTGAACCGTTGCCAAACTGACTCCCACCACGACGAGGGAACTTGCGCTTGAACTTTGGGTAATTTTTGGCGGATTTTTTGGATATCCCAGTTGGTCAGTCGGGCGAGGGTTTGAGCTTCTTGATCAAAACGGCGAGGTAGCGATCGCCCATATTCTCGACCCGCCGCGCAATCAGCTTGACCCAAAAAGGCATGACGTAACACGTAGCGTCCCTGAAACTGTTCGCGGTTATTGGTGTCTTGAAAGACCAAATCTTCAGGAAACTTGTCGCGGGTGTAGCGCACATGCAGGCGGGTGATGAACACATTTGAGGAAGGAAAAGGAGAGGGGCGGCGCGGTGCAAAAAATCCGGGGTTTCTCGGTTCTGTTTGCGGCTCATCCAGCCAGAAAACTCCCGCATCGCGCAGTTCTTCACGAGAAAGCGGTTCTGCGGAGCAAGGATCACAATTTGACATATCCCAGGCATATTCCAAAAAGGCGACATTACGACCTTCGCGATCGTAGGACGTTTGAAACATCGATTTGTAAAAGTCGCTAAACTCGCTTTTGATAAACGTTGGAATTTCGGTGTTGGAAGGAACCTTGACTGTGCGGTAGTTCGTGACTTCTGCCTGACCTTTGGGCGACAGAATATAAACCAGCAAATCTTGAGCTTGCTGGGCGTTCACCATACCCAACCGCAGGGGCAGCATAAATCGAGGCGACTCAAACGCCATTTTGATCGGACGCAGGTTTTGAAAGCCTGTCTTTTCAAACTCGTTCAGGTTCACCTTTGCTACAAAAAACTTTAGCTTTTGGCGAATGTACGGCTGGAGTAATTCCTTTGCGCCTTTGGGAATGCGGTAGCCGTTTTGGGTTAGCCAGGTTTCCAGCCCACCCGATTCCTTGGCGCTGAGGATCAAAATATCGTATTCGCCCACGGTAAATTTTTCTTCAATCGTCACCCCTAGCTCCATAGCATTGCTTCTTGTTCTCCCCGATTGCAAACTGGAAGGAGCCGCTGCCATCGGAGGCATTCGGTCGTACATGGGCTGAGGTTGACAGGGATCGGGGTCAAAATATTCCACTAGGCGCGGCGCACTGAAAGCATCGAGATGAGCCATGATGCTAGGTTTGCCAACTTCTACCTGCTCTTTTTTCAACACCACAGGCACAGGCACGACGATCGCAAAATCTTTCACTTCACCCTGATAATCATTTGCCATCGTCAGCACCGTTTTGTTACCGCTGCGGGCGATCGCCACTTGGGATGCCTGGTTATAAAGTTTGGCATCTGCCTTTGCCACATAAAACCCGCAAAACGCCCAGGCTTTGGTGGCAAGAAACAAGCTGGAAACAGTCAATAAGCAAGACAGAAGCAGGGTTCGGAGGAGTTTCATAAGAATGACGAGTGGCGAAGGTTGAATGACGAGTGGTGGAAAAGTTGAAAGGGAGTTTTGAGTTGGGAGTTCTGAGTTGGGAGCTAGAAGTTTTGAGTTAGGAGTTGGTTGCTAGAAGATAGTTTTTCTTTTCTGCCGCTGTTTTTTCTGCTTCCTCATTTTCTTGCTCATTTTCTTGAGGTTCGCTATTTCCTTCTGCCTGCCAAGTGAATCGGGGACTTGCCCAGATGAGATCCAACACAGCACTGAGGGGAGCAAGGGCAAAAAGTGACCAAAAGACGGCAGTAGGGAGAAAGTAGGCGTTGCGAAGGATAAAGGCAAGTAGGGCGATCGCGGCTGCCCAAAGTAGCCGAGCTACACGAGCATTAGGAATTGTGCGGGGATCGGTGATCATAAACAGGGAGAATACCAGCAACGAACCGCTAGTGAGGCGATGCAGCAATACATCCCCCGTCCAGCCTAGCCAAAGATTGCGCCCCAGTTCCAGTAAGGCATAGCTGCCCAAAAATGCCCCTGTGGTATCCCAGCGCCCGACCCGTTGCACCACAACTCCACCCGTACCCAAAAACAGCAGGGTATACCAACTTGATTCGCCCCACTGACCGGGTGAAATCCAGGCATCGTGGGTCAGCAGCACCGCCGCCACGATACCGATATTGGTAGGGTTAAATAAATGCTTTCCATTCACCTTCAGCAAAAATTTGCTAGAAATTGCAATCACAGCAGCCAAGATCATGGTGCTGATGTGTTCTGTTCGGAGCAACATGCTCAGTCCTAAGGCGGTGATTAGGGCGGAAGGGATGGAGGGGTGGAGG
>QBMH01000269.1 GCA_003249025.1 Leptolyngbya sp.
TCAACAATATATTTTTTGGTCATTCCACTAGGTAACGCGATCTCCTTCTATCTTATCCTCCTCACCCATCATCTAATCATTGGAAAGCCACTAGATGCTTGCCAAACCTCCTACTCTTACTTCGTGGATGCGGGTCAAACCTATACAGGCAGATTGCCGCTGGATGGGGTTGGGCATCAGGTTGGCACCTGTCGGTTTGGCGACGATCCCACTACCTCAGTGCTAGATCTGAATTGCTGCACCCATGACATTGACAACCTCTACATTACCGACGGGAGCTTCTTCTGCTCTAGTGGCGCAGTGAATCCAACTTTGACCATTATTGCCAATGCCCTACGAATCGGAGAGCATCTCATCGATCGCATGAAATAGGACAACGATTAATCAACGGAGTAAAAACAATGAACGAATGGCAGGCGATCGCTAAAATTTCCCCCGATGAATTAGTAGAAAGTAGGCTGCAACTGCATTATGCCATCCAGTTTATTGCAGCTACAGGCGCGGCATTGGCAGAACCGCTCCCAGACTACAGCCATACCAGTTTGGCATGGCATCCGGTTTTAGAAGTGTTTGTTGGCTCTGCCATTCAAGCAGCAAAGCCGTTTCAAGTGGCACTTGATCCAGTCAGCCTCACACTCATTGTGTTGGATCAGCAGAGTGAAACGATCGCCTCTTTCCCATTGCCTGAAAAAACAATGGCAGCAGGGCTGATCTGGCTTCAACAAGAGCTTTCTCAACTGGGTGTCGATGCCAGCAAGATTGTGTTTCTGGATTATCCCCATGATGACTTTCCCAATCATCCCCTTGCCCACGGTGCGGATTTTGATGCCAGTCAACCATTGGTCTTAAGCGAATTGATAAACTACTATGCCAATACTGATCTGCTCTTGCAGGCAATCATTGCAACGACAGAGGATGCGACTGCTGCCCGGATCTGGTCGCATCACTTTGATATGGCAACGCTGATCATGCTTCCCGGCACTAAAAACGGTAGCCCGCTCACCATCGGAGTGGGATTATCGCCCGGAGATACCAGTTATCACGAACCGTATTGGTATGTCTCTCCTTACCCCTATCCAGCCGCAGTCAGCCTTCCTGCCCTTGACGGTCATGGTTTTTGGCACACTCAGCATTGGGTTGGGGCTGTACTGCCTGCTTCTCGACTCGCTAAGTCTATCAGTGCTGAAGCCCAACAGCAGCAGGTTGAGGCGTTCTTACATACTGCATTGAGCACATCAATCGCTCTCCTCAAGCCCGAATCGCCTGCTGAGGTTTGAAGATGCCGACACAATTCGCTAAAACATTCAAACGATCGCTCCTCGCTACGGTTGCCTTTGTAGTGATTGTTGCGGCATCGCAACTTCAGGCAGGCTCCCAAACACCTCGGCAGAGCGCTGCCATCCTGACTCAATTAGCTCAACGACAGACAGCTCAACGACAGACAGTGCAGAACACTGTCGTTGCCGTAGAATCCGTGGGCATGACGGTTTCAGATATGGATCGAGCAGTCGATTTCTACTCCAATGTCTTATCTTTTAAGAAAGTTGCAGATGTAGAAGTCTTGGGTACAGAGTATGAGCAACTGCAAGGACTATTTGGAGTGCGGTTACGGGTCGTTAAGCTGCAACTCGGCAATGAATTGATTGAGTTAACGGAATACCTGACACCAAAAGGACGACCGATCCCCATTGATTCGCGCAGTCACGATCGCTGGTTTCAACACATTGCGATCGCGGTGAGGGATATGGACAAAGCCTATCAACACTTACGCAAGTACAAAGTACAACATGCGTCTACGGCTCCTCAGCGTATTCCTGACTCCAATCAAGCTGCCGCAGGCATTCGTGCCTTCTACTTCAAAGATCCGGATGGGCACAATTTAGAGATTATTTATTTTCCACCGGGAAAGGGCGATCCAAAATGGCAGAAACCAACAAACCAGCTTTTCTTAGGCATTGACCACACGGCGATCGTGGTTTCCAACACAGCCGCCAGCCTCAAGTTCTACCGGGATTTGCTTGGTCTGAAAGTGGCAGGGGAAAGCATAAATTACGGCACTGAGCAGGAACATCTTAACAATGTGCAAGGCGCACGATTGCGTATTACTGGGTTGCGTTCTCCCGGTGGACCTGGCATTGAGTTTTTGGAATACCTAGAACCGAAAGATGGGCGATCGCTCCCTGCGGATGCCAAACCGAATGATTTACTGCACTGGCAAACGACGCTGGTGGTAAAGGATGTAGCGGCGATCGGCGATCGGTTACGGCTCAATCAAACCACCTTTATTTCTCCCAGCGTTGTAGCCATTCCTCCGCAACTATTAGGCTTCAAAAAAGGAATGCTGGTACGCGATCCAGATGGTCATCCGCTGCGTTTGGTTGAGAAAGCCGACTAACAGTGAAGCTCAACGGACGCAGATAACCTCTGCATCTCACCGAGAATCTGGCGAACGTACTCACCAAAACATTGTTTGCAAATTTTCTACCTCTTGAAAATGGGCATCTCGTGTTACCAGAATCAGATCATGCTGTAGTGCAAGGGCTGCAATCCAAACATCATTCTCAGGCAATGGGCGACCTTTGAGCCTCAATTTATTCTTAACTTCGCCATATTGTCGAGCCGTTTCAGCATCACATACTAATGTTGTGCTACCAGCAACTAATTCATCAACTCTTGCTAAATTTGCTCCAATCCGCCCTGATTTCCTGGCTCCGTAACACAACTCGCCAATGACAATGCTTGGAATGAAAACTTCACTGGCTTGAGCAAGATTGCCTTTGACGATTGCCTCATCTGCAAAAAGCGCAATAACGATGTTGGTATCGAGCAAAAACTTACCACTCATCAACATCTACCCGTTCACAATCTCGTTCGATTGCTTCACGCATCAACTGAAGGTCATCAGCAGGAATTGAACCAGCAAAACGCAACAATTGCTGCCCTAGTGTACCTCGAACTTCCGCTTTTACCAGTGATCGAACAAATTCAAGCACCTGCCTTTGCAAAGGCTGAGGCATGACTTTCAACTGTTCAACAACTTCGTCGATGATAGGAATATTCATATTGCCCTCCTTGCTACCATCCTACACCGCTTACCTAGAGAGCGGTAGAAGAGCAATCTTTAATGCTGATCGAGGGTTACAGGGATTGCCTTCGCCGGGGACTCCAGCCGCATAACGACCAAGTTCAGGGGTTAAGTGAGTAATCGTACAGAAAGTTACGCTAAGGCTGTATGCCTTGCAGGATACTCGCTATGGACTGAATGATAATTTTAGCTGATGCTAATTTTGGTCTCAAGAAGTTGCGCGCCCAGCAACTAATCAACGGTAGCATCAGGGTTAGAGCCTTAGATTTTTCACCAGATAATTTTATTAGCAGCACATTTTTAGAAAAGTAGTCCAAACTCAGTCCAAGCGGCTGATTTCACCCATTTCCAGTAATAAGCCTAGCTAATGAGTCAGGTTATTCGTCATTAATGGCATAGGGTCCTCTATGCTTTGCTGACAGAGCTGTACAGCCTTAGCGTAACTTTCTGTACGATTACTCACTCAACCCCGTTCAGCGGCGGCTAGTAACCTATTATTCCTGACTATAACTTTTATCCGCCGCTGCAACGACTTGTTATACTGCGTCTTTGCGAAGTAATTGAGATATAGCAAAACTATGTATAAAGTGCGACATTTATACAATATTGAATAACGATGATCTAGCTCCAAGAGAGGTTAATATTAGATACCTGCCGTATCTAATATGGGATTTAGAGACAATGCAAGACGAGCAGATCAATCAAAATCTGATGCCAGTTTCTGGACAGTATATCCAATTGCCTATTGATGTAAACACAACACAGAAAAATGAAGATGTAGTCTCAAGAGAAAACTACGGCGACGAATTCAAAATTCACATTCTAGAACAATATAAACTCTACGTTGAGATGGCAGATAGAGTAAGTTCAAGAAGAGTACAAATGGCTAGTTTTTATACATCTATATTATCTGCTTTACTGGCTTTACTTTCTATTACAAGCAACAAAGATCTTTTTCAAGGACCACAAAGTTTTGTTCTTCTTACAATAGCAATGCTTGGGCTATGTCTTTGCTTTGTTTGGGCTGCAAACATTAACTCTTACAAGCAACTTAATTCCCTCAAATTTAAAGTTATTCATGAGATGGAAACTTACCTACCTTTTCCTTGTTATGACAGGGAATGGGAAATCCTTAAAGAAGATAAAAATAGGCGGCGTTACTTGCGGCTAAGTGCTGTTGAACAGTATGTTCCTTTCATTCTTTCTGTCCCTTATTCTTGCTTGTTAATCTACTCTCTTATTAGATTACTAAATTTGTAGAAGAAGCAAAGAATATTGAAGAATTTAAAGTTCATATTTTAAGGCTAGTAGTGGCACGAGGGCATTATGAACTTTATATCGACTAGAATTTAACTTTCTTGATTTGGCATTGATTAAGTCCTTGCTATCAAAAGCGTATTCAAATTGAAACTGGTTTTTACCAATTTCTTTGCCAAGAATAGACAATGTCGATAGATGCTCAATTAAATAATCTAAATACTCTTCTGATTCCGACAGTTTTGCATCACACATGGCTACATACAAGGTTTCCTTATCAAGGATATTTGGATAACCCACTAATTGATATAGAAATTCTTTAAGTTGATCTATAGTAATTCCATTTTCAACCAGCATTGATGTGAAAACCCACGAAGAGTAATCTTCGTAAGCCGACTTCACATCGTCTTCTTGAATTATTGAATGTCCTCTAGAAACAGCTTTTCTGTGTGCACTTTTAAAGAAATAGATAATGTCTCTAGGTCTAGGTATTAATTTATCGTAAACATAATCTTTTATAGGAATATCTTCTACCGTTTCAACAATATATTTCTCCCATAGCTTGGCTGCGAGCAATTCGTTAAAACTTAGCTCAATAAATCTCTGTTCTATTATTCTAAATAAAACATCTTTGTCTTCTGAATTTAAAAGATTAGTATATTCTACTTTGTCTGGCTCTCTAGATACACCAAGAATATATTTAAATATGTCACTTCTCAAAAAAATAGTTAAATGAAAATCGATTTTCCTAAGTTGCCCTTTAATTCTAAAAGATGATAGCTCTCCAACAATTCTACCTGTAACACCAAGTAAGCCCAAAATCCATTCGCTCTGGAGATTTAGCTTGTTACCTTTTTTCCATGATTTATCTAAATTATCTATAAGAACTAAAATTTTCTTGTCTTTGTCAAATAATTCTGCTAAAAGGTTTCTTATTTTAGCTAGAATTTCCCCATGCATAATTTCAGCCAACTTTACTTTAAAGTCTGAAAATTTCTTTCCCGTATTAATTATGTTGGCTTGATGAATATTTTCTAACTCTCCCTCTATTCTTTCAGAAAAGTCTTTCAAGAAAAGATCGGAATTGTTATCAATAAAATCTTTGAACTCAGCCTCAACTGTAGTCAACGCGTATAAAGGCTTTAAAGCAAGTCTATGATAGATAGATTTTGCAACTTCCGTGTATATTAAAAGCTTCCAGGTACTTTCAACTAGATAACTCTTTTCATACTCTTCTGAAGGAACTTGTAGTATCTTAATTAGTGCATCAATCTCAAAATTTATAGGTTTAATTAAGCAAACATGATTTCTAGCGTCTTTTTCTAAAAAATCTTTCAAATAATATAAAGTCGCAGTTTTTCCTGTTCCTTTTCTTCCAATAACTATATTGTAATCATTTTTAACTAACGTTGATATATCAAAAGTTTGAACATAATAATGTGGTAAATCCTCACTTTCGTTCTCTGCCAAAAATTCACCAAAGCTAATTTGTTGAAATTCACTGAGTTCTCTCTTAATTTTCTGGCTGGTTTTTTGCTGGGAATAATATTCTAGTAGTCTATCCTTGAGAGGATCTAAAAACTCAGTTACTATTTCTTCACATCTCTGCTTAGTATCATATTTAATTAATAAATCTCTATAATCAATTGGTACTTCATAAGGTTCTTCTACCAGCATTAAAAGATCTAGCCTATAACCAAGGGCTAGCCCAGCGACAAGTGAGCATTTTGAGTTTTGAATTTCATATCCTGATCGAGATGTCGTGGAAAATTCTATCAAAGCTGCTTTGTTCAATTTGTCTTGATACCATTCAATGGGCTGCACCCTATTTTCTGACGCATCATCTGTGCTGCAAGGAATTTTATATTCTGAAATTTTACTGGAGATGACTCGACTGTAAGGGGTATCAAATTGGCTCTTCAAGAAAAGTAAAGGATTTCCAGCCCCTGAAGCTTGTTTATTCTTTATTTTTTCTGAAAGGGTGGGGCTTGAAGCGAAAGAAGTAAAAGCAGGGCTATTCCGTTCTAATTGAATAGTTGATATGCTAGGCAGGTAATCCC
>QBMH01000026.1 GCA_003249025.1 Leptolyngbya sp.
AACAAGGTTGCTTGCTATCCTACTATTTCCTACCACCACCTTGAATTAACCCTGGCATATTGGGGTGAACCAACCGGAAGATATACAGGTACTTGAGTTGGAGCCGCCACAGACTGCACAGGAGCCGCGATCGCTGGCGGATTGCCTACAGCAGCAGTCGTGACTGGAGTTGTCACTGGACTAGAAGGGGTGGTCGTCGTGATGTCGGTAGGAGTGGGTTGAGTTTGAGCCGACGCGATCGTCGGCTCAAAAAATAGTAGAACCGCGCTTAAAGGTAAGGTGCGGCTGAGCAACAGAGAACAAGAGTTTTTCATAGAGCGTGGAGAGTGGTTATCAAAGGTGATTAAGGTTGGTAGCCGCACCCTTTGATATGAGATTTTGTTGAACAGATAGCGTTTTGATCAGAGGTTGACGAACAGAAACGTGCCAACCCATTGAATAGGGCAGGCGCACTAGACTATTTGCTGAAAGCAATGGCTGATGATGGTCAGCCAGCCGCTTCCTTGGATAAATGCTGTCAACTGACTTAGCTGTCTACTTTGATAGAAAAATCTTGGTAGATGTTCCGCAATCTCAGATTTCTCTCTTGCTCAAAGGCACTAGCGATCGCATTAAAGGTTCTGTGGTGCAGGTTTTAATTAACCCATCTACCCCACTGACTGCAATCACTTCGGTTCCCAACTGAGTGGCAAGGTCATCCAGGGTCATATCGTCGAGGAAGCGGGGATCATCGTGCTTCAACATCACACTGGGCAGCAGCAGCGCATCGCCCAGATCGTTTCCTTGAAGTGCATTGAGAATATCTTGTCCGGTGATTAAGCCAGTCACTGAAATCTCTTGTCCCCAATAGTGGCTGGCGATCGCCACCATTCGCACCTCCAGCCCTTCTACCTCGTTCAGTCGCTTCAGCATCGGCTGAAATGCCAACTCCACGGCATTACCCACAATCCAGGTAAACCGACGGGTTGGAGAGACAGTTTTGGGTAGTTTTTTCGCTGCCTTTTGAAATGCTTTGAGAAACTGGCGAATCGAGCCAACGCCATTGCCAATTTGGGGATAGTCTTCATAATGAGACTCTGGCGGCAGTTCCCGCCCTGCAATCAAAAACCATTCGTCTGCTAGCCACACAAACGTAGAGCCTAGTTGCTGTCGAAACTTGGTTTGCAGCGCTTGAACTTGATCGATGACTTCCCGCGCTTTGTCAGGTGTAACGGGGATTAGCTCATCGTCAGCCGGACGAAAACGGGTCAAACCCACGGGCACCACGGCAACCGAAGCGATCGCCGGCAGATCGCCTTGATGAAACCGGGCTAAATCCGTCAGGGTTTGAGTCAAATGTTGCCCATCATTCACACCCGGACACAGCACCACCTGAGCATGGATCTGCAACTCTCGTTCTTGAAACCACTGCAAATGATCCAGCAGTTGTCCGGCACGCGGATTTTTCAGCAGCCGAGTCCGCACCTCTGGCTCTGTCGCATGAACCGAAACATACAAAGGCGAGAGGCGCAGTTGCTCAATCCGATCCCATTCTCGCTGGGTCAAGTTTGTTAGGGTGAGGTAGCTACCATAGAGAAAACTCAGCCGATAATCATCATCTTTGAGATACAGCGTTTCTCGCTTGCCGGGGGGCTGCTGGTCGATGAAGCAAAAGGGACAGCGGTTGTTGCATTGAATCAGCCCGTCAAATAGGGCGGTTTCAAACTCTAAGCCCAAATCATCGTCATAGTCTTTTTCAATTTCAACTTGGTGCGCTTTGCCGCTGACATCCAGCACTTCTAATTCCAACACTTCGTCGGCACAGAGGAATCGATAGTCGATTAGGTCACGAGGACGCTCCCCGTTGATGGAAACGAGGCGATCGCCTGCTTCAAACCCAATTTCTGCCGCGATCGAGTCGGGCAAAACAGCAGTGATTAAAGCAGGACGGATCGACAGTTCGCTCATTGGAAGAAGAAGTTTTGAGTTTTGTTCGCGTTCGCGTAGCATCTGCCTTGCACTCAGCGTCTCCGAAGGAGATATTTTGAGTTTTGAGTTTTGAGTTGAGAAATTTGTTTAAACTCCATCAATAAACTCATTGCCTGCACTATTTATCTCTCCATTCTTACGTGTTTTTTATCCAGCCGATCGCAACCGATGCCAGAAGCGTGATGCCAAATGCCAGCCGATACCAGACAAACACCCAGGTGCTTTGACTTTGCAGATATTTCAGCAGCCACGCGATCGCCAAATAGGAAAAGATAAAAGTAGAAACAATCCCTGCCATCAGAGCAATGATGCTGTCAATGTTGCCAAAAGCTTTGCGCGCCTGAAATAAGGTGGCGATCGTCAGAGTGGGAATGCCCAGCAAAAAGGAAAAGCGAGCAGCAGTTCCTCGCTGCAACCCTAAAAACATTGCCGTTGTTAACGTTGATCCAGAGCGCGAAGCACCCGGAAGCAAGGCGATCGTTTGTCCTAATCCAACTAAAAGACCGTCTTGAATCGTGAGGGAGTCGAAATCCCGTTTGCGACTGCCAATCTTCTCAGCTAGCGCCAACAATAGCGCCATGACGATCGACATGACCGCAATCAGCAAAATGCTGTCTGGCAAAACATCTTTTAACAGAAAGCCGAAAAACAAAGCGGGAATCGTACCCACCACGATTCCGACTAAAACTTTCCATTCTTCCCGCTGCCAATCTTTTTGCCGATAGGCAGCCCATGCGCCCGACAGGATTTGAACGATATCTTTCCAAAAATACATCACGACCGCAATCACGCTACCAAATTGGATGGCATCCACAAAGTATTTTTGTCCCAGTGCATCCCAGCCCAGAACTTTTGTAAAAACAAGCAAGTGAGCCGTACTGCTAATGGGCAAAAATTCAGTAATGCCCTGCACTAATCCCAGCGCGATCGCCTGGAACACTTCTACAACTAACCCAGGGGATTGAGCAGATTGTGTTGCAGTGTCTATCACTGCCAGCAACATGGTTGAAATCAAAATGAGTCCTCTGCTTTCACTAAAGCTCGTCAATTTTAAGCCGCTAACGTTCTGGCACCCGATTGAGCTAGCTACTGAGCAGCGAGTCAGGCTTTGCAGCAACAGCGCTTTTTCGTAGCTAGTATGGCATTCGTTCGGTCAAGATTCGCCACTTTCAATAGTCTCAATTCTTATCCTTACATTTGGCTCACGTTTGGCTTGCCAGAGCCAGTGGCTAGATCCAATCTTTAGGGTTCCCGCGATCGACAGATCTTTTCTATCTTCAGGAGATTAGGTGCCTTACAAAACTTGCTACTTTTACGAAGAGCAAATTGGAGAACTGCAAGAGAAGTCTTTCCCAGTTTATAATTGAAAAATATGCCCCCCATGGGGATAAACAACTTCTTGTGTTATGTTAAATAACGTAAACTAAATAAGAAATATTACTCAACTTCACTGACACCTTATTATTTTTTAACCTACCTTGATTTCCTATCCTCCCCCTTCCCCAAGTAGTTATGCACCTGAATCACCCTTTTTACCTAAGGCTGACAGTGCGCTTGAAAGTTTCTCTTTTGCTGAAGCGGTCGAAACAAAAGTTATCGGGATAGCGGGGCAGCACTGGCGTTTATTTGCAGCGGCCGTGTTGTTGGTGTCTTTGCCTGTGTTTGTCCAAGCTCCATTAGTGCGATCGCTGCCCCTTATCAGCTTGCTGACAACATTGGGATTGTGGGTATTATCTAATCGCTTATCGTCTCAGCCTAAAACCCAGGTTTGGGGAGATTTATTATTAGGGTTTACCTGGACTTGGCTAGCAGGATCTTTATATTGGGGTTGGTTCCGCTGGGAGCCTTATTTTCACTTACCTCTTGAATCAATCGGCTTACCCTTTGCGATTTGGGGTATCGCTCGGAATCAAAATAAAATTGGTCATTTCTTTTACTTAGGGTCTCTTTTAGGGACGGCGATTACAGATAGTTATTTTTACCTAGTCGATTTGATTCCCCATTGGCGTGCGCTGATGCTGGTGAATGAAGAGTTAGCTCGTCCAATTTTTCACGCCGCGATCGCGCAAGTTCAAACTCCTTGGGGTACTGGCTGGGCTTCAGTGTTGGTTATTTCGCTACTTTCTTTTAGTCTCTTGCCTCTCCGCTCCTCACAGCTACATTGGTGGGCATTTGGCGGCGCTGTTTTAAGTACTATTTTAGTAGACGGTTTGTTTTGGGTAGCGGCATGTCTTGCTTGATTGGAAGTCATGCCGGGTCACTCTGAGTTGCATTGGGGGGGATGTCTATTAGCCCCTTGTCAGAGTACACTCGGAATGAAGAGTGGTCAGCCACTCTTTGGCGCTATACTGACACCGCATTAATGTGTCGGGACGCATCATAGGGGAAGCCTTTTCTTTAAATGCAGTCTGTGTTGACCACACAACCTACTCCTCATCTGCTGCTCCGTACCGATTCGGGCTACCGTCGTTTGCCGCTGACTGGAACAAACTGTTGGACAGTAGGTCGCAGCGAGGACAATAACTTTGTACTGCCAGATCGGTGGATTTCGCGTAACCACGCCATGTTTCAGTACATGGAAAGCGGTGAGTTTTATTTGATTGACTTGGGCAGCCGCAACGGGTCGTTTGTCAACGGTCGCCGTGTTAGCATTCCCGTTACGCTTAAAAACGGCGACCACCTTACCTTTGGGCAGACGGAACTTGAGTTTTACTGTCCGTCTTCGAGGCATTTTGAGGAGGTGGAATCAGGAAGCGAAAAAGATTTTACGGCAACGGCAACTTTGCATGTGCGGCGGTTGATTTCAGTATTAGTTGTAGACATCCGCAACTTTACGGGTTTAACCCGTCAGCTTGATGAAAAAATTCTTTCTGAAATGATTGGAACGTGGTTCCGTCATGCGGGGGAGATTATTCGTGAAAATGGCAGTTGGGTTGATAAGTATATTGGCGATGCGGTGATGGCAGTTTGGATTCATGGCGCGCAAGAAGTGGATAACCATGAAATGCTGCAAATTTTGCAGGCGCTCAGTGCGATGCAAAAAATGACCACCGATCTTTACAACCATTATCCCCTACCGTTTCCTTTACGGATTGGTGCTGGCATTAATACGGGGTATGCCATGGTTGGCAATACGGGCAGTGGCGATCGCCCAGATTACACTGCTTTGGGAGATACCGTCAATGCTGCTTTTCGATTAGAAACTTCGACTAAGCAAATCGGTAAAGATATTTCCGTTGGTAAAACGACTTTTCAATATATTTCCACCTTGGGTAATGGCTCCACGCCGTTGTCAGAACATACGGTGACGATGCATGGCTATGAGGCACCTGCGATCGCCTATGCTTGCACCTTCCCTGAACTTGAAACTTTCCTCAAAAAGCAAGAACCTGTTTAAGATTAGCCTCTATTCCATCGTTCTTAGCTCGATTTGAACGGGTTCTGTCCACCAGCGATTCGCCTGCACTAGTGTATGAACTTGCCATTCAGGTTGCGTTTGTGGATAGTCTAGGCGGTAATGTCCACCCCGGCTTTCTGTGCGGAAATTGGCACTCTTGAGCATTAAACCAGCGACTTCTAGTAAATTCCGCGTTTCTCCCCATAGCCGTAAAATAGATGCGAGATTGGGCGAGGTCAATTCAATCGTCTGTCCCGGATTAATTGCCTGTAGCGATCGACTGATGAGAAGGGCTGTAAACTCCTGTTGCCATGCTTCAACTTGCGCGATCGCGGCTTCCATCTGATGTTGATTTCGGCAAATTCCAGCACTCTGCCACATTAAGCGCGGCAGTTCTCGCCGAAAAAGCTCTAGAGATTCAATCTCAGAGGGCGTAAAGCTTAGGGCAGAGGGCACACGAGAAGGCTTCTGCTGATCCATTCGCCCTTCCCCATTCGTCACCCGCCACTCGTCATTCGTCATTTCTCGAAATTGGGCACCAAATACTAAACATTCCAGCAAAGAGTTGCTGGCGAGGCGATTGGCACCCTGTACACCAGTGCTAGCCGTTTCGCCAACCGCATACAAGCCTGAAATGGAGGTACGGTTAGTTATGTCTGTGGTAATGCCCCCCATCCAGTAGTGGGCGGCAGGTGCAACGGGAATCGGTTCGTTGAAAACATCAATTCCCCACCGTTGGCACACTTGGATAATGTTAGGAAACCGGTGCTGAATTTTATCAGCAGGAATGCAGCGCAGATCGAGCCAGACATGGGCAGTTGCAGGATCGGTTTTGGTGGCTTGTAGATAGCTGAAAATTGCTCGACTGACCACATCTCGTGGGGCTAATTCGCCATCAGGATGGTAGTCAAAGGCAAACCGCCGTCCCTGATCATCCACTAAATGGGCACCTTCACCCCGCACTGCTTCACTAATTAGAAATCGAGGCGCACCCGGTTTAGTTAAAGCGGTGGGGTGAAATTGAACAAATTCTAAATCGCGCAGAGTGGCTCCAGCCCGATGGGCGATCGCCACTCCATCGCCCGTACTCAATTCTGGATTCGTCGTTTGGGCAAACACCTGTCCACCGCCGCCAGTCGCCAAAATTACCGCTCCAGCCCGAATCCAACCGATTTGAGTGCCATAGACTATCGCGATCCCCAAGCAGCGCTGAGTCGTATCATCCATCCACAGATCAAGCGCAAAACCTTGCAGCACTTGAATATTTTTTTGAATCAGAACCTGTTCTGCTAGGGTGCTGACGAGGGCGCGTCCAGTTGTGTCAGCGGCATGAAGCACCCGACGGCGAGAGTGGGCGGCTTCTAGGGTTAGTGCTAAGGTGTCGCGATCGCGATCGAATCCTACCCCCATTTCCACCAGCGCCTGAATACACTGGGGCGCTTGCTCTACCAAAAACTTAACCGCATCATAATCGCATAAGCCTGCTCCAGCGCTGAGAGTGTCCTTGATATGCAGATCTGAAGAATCATTTGGGTCAATCACAGCAGCAATCCCGCCCTGTGCCCAATCACTGGCAGAAAGGGAAATTGGCTCTTTGGTAATCAGACCGATGCTGAGATCTTTGGGCAAGCAAAGCGAGGTATATAGCCCTGCTGCACCTGCTCCAATAATCAGCACATCAAAGGCTGGGAGAAGTGACAAAGATTGAGGCGTTGCTGCAAAACTAGAGGACAAGGATTAACCCCATAAACGGATTTTCTGAGCGAGTGATGGATCAAAAAAAAGTTGCTCTCTGTCTACTTTAAGCATAGACATTGAGCAACCTTAAGATAATCGGTAGGAGAATGATTTAACGATAGATGCCGTTGTTAATTCGATCTGCCCCTTCAACCAACGCTGATTCTTGAGTGGTCGCGGTGAAGCTATCTAGGTTTGTACGCAAAATTTCCTTTTGGCGATCGCTTAACCCAGAAATCTCTAATACATCCTCTACTTTTTCGTAGGGTGCATTTTTCACAATTAAACTTGCCAAGGTTGGATACATCCCTTGATATAACCGAAATGACCGCATGTTGGTATTGTTCAAATCGATTTTTGCACCCAACTCACTCATTTTGTCGCTAACAACATCCCGAAGATCGGCTGCTGCTTCTGCTTCTGCAAAAAACCTAGGGGCTGAGGCTGTATTGAGCCAGCTAAATTGAGCGATCGAAAGTTGGCTTGCTGAAGCAGTTTGAGTAGTAGCCAATGCAGTTTGGCTTAAGCCTGACCAACTCAAAAAGCTAACCATGCAGGTTGCCAACAGGCAGAATAGTCGTTTCATAAAGTTCATATCTCCCATTCCATCTCACGGAATCTTGACGATGTGTGGCGTTTCTTAGAGCCTATCATTTCCCGGTGCCTATCTATCATTGCTCTCAGCCGAACAGCCCGCTTCTACAGAAAACGTGATATTTGCATAATCTTTTTCACAGCTTTCTCATGACTTCTGGTAAAAGATTGGCTGGAATTTTGGACAGTGCCAGCGTTTGCCCTTGGATGCCAAATTCGCTGTGAAACGCACGGGTGGTTTGGATGATGTAGTCCAAGGTTGTCTGATAAAAATCGGAGCGGGGTTCCCACCCTTGGAACGCTTGCAAATGTTGATTTAGAGCAGACTCTAGTAAAGTTTGGCGCTGAGGGGAGGTGAGGCTATTGCGTCGATCGCCCGCAAGCTGAAAATAAGACAAGCCCAAGTTGTTAAATGTGGCGCAGACATCAAAAGTGAGAGCAGGGCGCTGTTCAGTTGGGGCGGAGAGTGATTCTACAGCCGCGATCGCGGCTTCATATGCCTGAATCGCCTGCTGTAACTGCTGCGCGCGATCGTCCTGGGCAGTTGTTTTCAGGTTTGCCAGGTTCCAATAAGCAGTACCCAAGTTGTTTTGGGTTGCGGCAAAGGACGCAGGCACAGTGTCCACCGTGCGGTAGTTAAGGGCAGTGCGATAAGCGGCGATCGCCAATTGCAACAGTCGAGTCGGAGATAAGGTGGAGTGAGCCAGCTTTGGATTAGGGTTGGGTTTAAGATGCTGTGCCAGATTCCAGTAGGCGGTGCCCAGGTTGTTTTGAATCATGGCATAGTGCATTGGCTCACAGGTTGGGGTGTAGTGCTGGAGGGCAGCGTGATAGGCGGCGATCGCTTGATTCAGTCGAACAATGGGCTGTTGATGCTGCGCTAAATTCCAACAGGCAGTGCCCAAGTTGTTTTGGGTGGCAGCATCGCGAGCCATATCCTCTTGTGGATCGCGATAGCGCAATGCCAACTCATAGGCTTCAACTGATTTCAGTAAATTATTTGCAGGGTCTTGATATTGAGCCAAATCTCCATAAGCAGAGCCAAGATTATTTTGAATCATGGCATAGGTATGAGAATTGGCTTGAGGCGTGATTGTGTTGAGTGCCAGGGTGTAGGTTTGAATTGCCTGTTGCAAGCTGGCAAGCTGTTGATCGACTGCAACTGGGCTGTGAGACTGCATCCAATACAGATTGCCTAGATCATTTGCCCCATCCACCCATTCAGGGCTGTCATCTTGTAGCCATTCCAACGTTGCTTCATGCACCGCGATCGCAATGTCTAGGATTTCTGGAGATGGATTGCCCCGCTCAAGTCGATTTCGGTAAAGCCGACCTAAATTGAGATATGCCGCCGCGATCGTTTTTTGGGCTGCGCGCTGCTCCAACAATTGATCGATTTGCTGCAAGTTTCTTAGCGCTATTTGATGGTCTGCCAAGTTGGGTTCGTGGGCGATCGCGGCGAGAATCTGTTCAGTCAGGCGGGATGAGAAGTGCGGGATGCGGGGTGAAGGGTGCGGAGGGTGAAGGACTTTTGAGTTTTGTAAGTCCTTTGGACTGGCGTTGCCAACGGGCGGCGTTGACCCAGGAGGTATTTTGGATTTTGATCCGTTGCTTCGCTGGTTGCTTATATCTAACTGCGCTAAATCGTAGGTCAGCATGTCCCACACTGATTCTTCGAGAGGGGCACCCTCTGTGAGAGTCTCGGTGTGAGGAATAGGAACGATGGGCGATAAGTTAGGGTGGCTCGAAAGAGGCGTGTCGGTCAGGACTGGAGGCGTTTGAAACTGGGAGATCGCAGAATCTAGGGTGCGATCGCTGCTCAACCGAGTTTGACTGGTGCTGCGCAGCGGCGTGGGGTCGCCCTCAAACTCAAATAATGCGGTGTGCCAATCCCAAAAAGCTGGAGCCGATTGTTGCAGCGATCGTAGCCACGGACGCGGCAACCACAACACCATAGTGCCGTCGATTCCTGGCAAATAATATTCAATGGCTTGCAGATGGGTCAAAAATCGTTTTTGCACCGAGGCAGGTTGACGAGTGAGATGTTCTACCCCAAGAATCTGAAAACTCAGAGAATGGCTAGTAGGTGCATTGCTAGGCTGCGACAACCACTGAGCAACTTGAGCCATGGGATTCGGATCACTCAAATTCAAATTCAAACTCACAAAATGTGGAGAGCGAAGAGCCGTCTGCAATTGGGCAACGAGATGACTGCGTAGTTCTAGATCATCACAAACTGCCAAAAAGATTTGACGACGCAAATTTAGTTGCAGCGACGTTTTCAGCCGCGAATACAGCTTCTGGTTTGCTCCAGAAATAGAATAAGCGGCAGCGTTCATCACAATGGCAGGCGTAGGGCAGTCGGCAAATTGCATAGTTAAAAAAATCAATGCCAGAGCCTCCGAATCAAAAGGCATCTGGCGACACTGACGTAGATACCACCTTCTTTCAAAGTTTTTCTGCACTCTCAGGAAAGTGAACCGGAAATCGTTCTGTTGATTTAAGAAAAAAAGAAATAGTGAAAAATCGATACAACAGCATCCTGGAAAGATCGCTAGAATGAAAGACGGAGATTCAAGCGAATTTGTGCTAGGCAAATTAATGACTTGAACTCACTTTCCTTTCAACGTCTTCACCCATGCCATTACCTATTGTTGCCATTATTGGTCGCCCAAATGTGGGCAAGTCTACTGTTGTCAATCGGTTGGCAGGGGTGCAAGAAGCGATCGTCTATGACGAACCGGGTGTAACCCGCGATCGCACTTACAAGCCTGCCTACTGGCGAGATCGCGAGTTCATGGTCGTTGATACGGGTGGCTTAGTATTTGACGACGACACCGAATTTTTGCCCCTAATCCGCGAACAAGCGCTGACTGCACTAGCCGAAGCAAGTGCCGCAATCTTCATTGTGGATGGCATGACCGGACCGACGGGTGGCGATCAGGAGATTGCTACATGGCTACGACAACAGCCTGTACCTGTGTTGCTGGCAGTCAACAAATGTGAATCGGTTGATCACGGCATCATGCAGGCAATGGAGTTTTGGGAACTGGGTTTGGGTGAACCCTATCCGGTTTCTGGCATTCACGGCAACGGCACCGGGGATCTGCTGGATGAATTGCTGAAGCATCTGCCTCCCCAAGAGGACATTGTTGAAAATGATGAAATTAAGGTGGCGATCGTCGGACGACCTAACGTAGGTAAATCGAGCCTGCTGAATGCGTTTGTCGGCTCAAACCGCGCCATCGTCAGCCCCATTGCAGGCACTACCCGTGACGCGATCGATACGCTGGTCGAGCGGAACGGGAAAACCTATCGTTTGATTGACACTGCTGGGATTCGCAAGAAAAAGAGTGTGGAGTACGGTCCCGAATTTTTTGGCATTAACCGCGCCTTTAAGGCGATCGCCCGCGCAGATGTGGTTTTGTTTGTGCTAGATGCGATCGATGGCGTGACTGAGCAAGATCAAAAACTGGCGGGTCGTATTGAAGAAGAAGGCCGCGCCTGTGTATTAATCGTTAATAAATGGGATGCCATTGAAAAAGATAATGAAACTATTTATGAGTACGAGCGCGATATTCGCAATCGGCTGCACTTTGTAGATTGGGCAGAGATGATTTTCATCAGCGCCAAAACAGGGCAACGAGTAGAAAAGATTTTGGATCTGGTCAATGTTGGTGCTGAGCAGCATCGTCGCCGGGTAACGACCTCTGTGATCAACGAAGTGCTGGAAGATGCCGTCAGTTGGCATACTCCTCCTACCACTCGCGGAGGTCGCCAGGGCAAAATTTACTACGGCACTCAGGTGAGCACTCAACCACCGTCGATCGCATTATTTGTTAATGATCCTGACCTGTTTGGCGATGGCTATCGTCGCTATATTGAGCGCCAGTTCCGTCAATCTCTTGGGTTTACAGGAACCCCTGTGCGCCTGTTTTGGCGGGGCAAAAAGCTACGCGATTTAGAGCGCACCGAGCGGACTGTGAACCGAGCCACACGAGTGAAGACAAAGTAACCATGGATTTGCTGCGATCGCTCCCGTTGGGACTTTTTTTGGAACAACCCACTACATGGCTGCATCGCCTCGATCCTCGGATTAAATTGGCATGGCTGCTCACCTTTCTGTTGGCACCCATCCTAGCAACTCCTTTTTGGCGAATTCTATTAGTGGGGTTTCTACTTCTTCTTACCCTTTCCGCTAAAATTCCGCTGCGGGTGTGGCGGCAACAACTCGGCTGGCTCACTTTTCTTTGTGGTCTCATCTTTGCCCTCACCACCTTGCTTCCCGATGGGTTAAATGCTAGTCATCAACCCCGCTTGCCGACGAATGAACTGGCGTTTTCTCAACAAACCACGCTGCCCCCAATAGCAGACTCTCAGTCTTGGAATCCATTAACTTGGACGAAAGCTCTAGAGAATCCCACAGAGCAGCCTCCAGCGCTGACTTTCCCACAACCTACCGATTATCGCTACGTGTTGCTGAAAATCGGTTCGTTGACCGTGACCCGCCGATCGCTCGATCTGGCTATTCGAGTTAGCACCCTACTGTTTACGCTGCTTTACAGTACAAACCTGTTTTTGCTGACGACGGCACCCGAAGCAGTCACCGCCGCGATCGAAAATTGGATGAGTCCCCTGCGTCGCTTCAAGGTGCCAGTCACCGAAATTGCCCTGACGCTCACGCTTTCTCTGCGGTTTATTCCCCTAGTGTTAGAAGAATTTCAAAATTTGGTGCGATCGGTCAGCACCCGCGCTATTAACTGGAAAAAGCTAGGGTTACGCCGCACGCTTCAGATTTGGCTGCTCGTGGCTGAGCGATTACTAGATAATTTGTTACTTAGAGCCGAGCAAATCTCCAGCGCGATGACCGTTCGTGGGTTTACCACGCCAAACCAGCATCATGTGCCGTGGCATCAATTTCGTCTGAGAGTTCTAGATTGGTTGGCGATCGCGGCTATTATTCTATTTTGGGGAGTTCGTATCTTGTGGAGTGGCGGTCTTTAATGGCTTGATTGATTGTTTCAATTCCACCGTTGGATCATCGATTACCTAATAAGAAAATAGTGGTGCCGATAGGCGTAGAATCAAAACCATGTACTATCGAGAGCGTTTATCTAAAGCAAGTTTTAATGAGCGACGAAAATTACTTAAATCATCCAAACTTTGGCTTGCTTTTTAGAATGTGTCTGGTCGATGCTAACCGAGAGTTATTCACAACCCTTTATGCCCAAAGACTATTTTTCCTTGTGTCAACTGGCGAAGAAGGATTAGAGTTTGAGCCTGTGGGTCGTGCCGATGCTCGACTAGCGGTTGAAAATCGCATCCGTCAATTGCGACGTTTAGGATCGCCACCAGAACACACTGAACTTCTCAAGCTCTATAAACAAACCTTTCAATGACAGGGTACATAGTCGGTACGATTTCTGAACGCATTGCTCAAATTCAAGTGTCTTTGCCTGCTTCAGTTCGCTTGATAGCAATCACCAAACAGGTTCCCGTAGAGGCAATGCGAGAAGCGTATGCGGCAGGAATTCGAGATTTTGGGGAAAGCAAAGTTCAAGAAGCCGAAATTAAACAGAAGGAATTAGCCGATCTGCCCGATATAGTCTGGCATTTGATTGGACATTTGCAAATGAACAAAGCTCAAAAAGCATTGCAATGTTTTCAATGGATTCATTCGGTTGATAGCTTAAAACTTGCACTGCGGCTCGATCGCTTGGCACCTCTACTAATCCAAAAACCTCAGATTTGTTTGCAGGTAAAACTATTACCAGATCCCAACAAATATGGCTGGACACCATCAGAATTGTTGGCTGATCTAGCCAAACTGGATCAGTGTCAGTATCTCCAAATCAAAGGATTAATGACCATTCCCCCGATGGGCTTAAGTGCCGCAGAGGTCGTTGAACTGTTTGAACAAAATCGCCAGCTTGCCAACAAAATTCGAGCGCAAAATTGGCAGCGACTTCAGATGCAAGAACTTTCCATGGGCATGTCAGGAGATTTTTCTCTGGCAATCCAATCAGGTGCAACCATGATCCGCTTAGGGAGGATTCTATTTGGCGATCGTCAACCTTAAGTTTTGATCAAATGTATAGAAGCTAACAGAAAAAATAGATTTTATATTAGTAAATGCACACGCGATCAGTGATGGTACTAAATTCTTAGGAAATAACTATTGCTCTGGCTCCAGAGTATCGCTTTATAGTTTCACCAATTCAATCAAGAAATACAAATGGATCAGTCAAGAGAGCTTAGTTGATCAGCTTTATAAGGTTCCTTCTCTTTCCCACTAAGGCTTTTAGAAGAGCTTACATTGTCAAGACTTGACATAAACATTGTCTAGGTTTTGAATACTGTTGAGTGGTTAAACTATCAAACAGTGCAAAATCAGGTTTCTTGAAACTTCCTTTCGCCATTTTCAAAAAATGAAGAGAAAAAATCTTAATAAAAGATCCACTTTAACCAAGTAGGAGTATACTAATCTCTCAATTCAGCGAAAACGGGTAGGGGCATTGAATTGATTAACCTACCGCTTCAGCCAGTGCCATCATCTAAAAGTATTTAATTAGCACCTAAGCTGAGAGGCAATTTTTATTGTGAGTTGACAGAGTGGAACTGCTAATTACTTAGCGTGCATCGATGAACATTGGGAAATGGGTGTGTGATATAGACAACTGATCGTGATGGAGCGTAAACAGTGAGCAACAATATTTTTGGCAAGCTACGGGATTTTGTTGGTTTTAATGAGCCAGCAGAGTATGAGTATGAGTACGACGAAATGGATGGGGAAGACTATCAGGGTCTTTATCAACAAGAGCAAGTGCAGCAAGCCTCTCCTGAAGAGCCTCGTGCTCGGCGGAGTCGTTATCGCGATCGCCCCATGATGACTGAACCAACTAATGTGGGAGCACAAACCATGACTACAGCCTCAATGAGCAACGTAATTGGTATGCCAGGAGCCGTCAATGGGATTTCTGAAGTAGTGGTAATGGAGCCACGCTCTTTTGAAGAAATGCCTCAAGTAATTCAGGCATTGCGGGAGCGCAAATCCGTTGTGTTGAATTTGACGATTATGGACCCTGACCAAGCTCAACGTGCGGTTGACTTTGTGGCAGGCGGCACCTACGCGATTGATGGTCATCAAGAGCGGATTGGCGAAAGCATCTTCTTATTCACACCTAGCTGTGTTCAAGTTAGTACGCAAAACAACGTGGTTCATGAAGTGCCTCAGCCTCAAGTGCGCGTTCCTCGTGCAACAAACCCCGCTGCAACTTGGGGTGGTGAACAGGTCCGTATGGCTCAGTAGTATTAAGCTGTTAAAAGTCGATCATTAGTCGTTAGCGATTGCTGATTGCTGGTTAACGATTGATGATTATTTTTTCGCGATTCTTGGTTAGAAAGACGCGATAAAGCAGCTTAGGAGATAAAATGTCGATTCAACTTGGCATGATTGGTGGCGGGATGATGGGAGAAGCTCTCATCTCCCGCCTTGTTATTCAAGAGGTGTACGCGTCTGAGCAGATTTTAGTCAGTGATCCTCAAGCAGAGCGCCGGAAGTTTTTGAGCGATCGCTACGGAGTTCAAACCACCTCTGAAAATTTAGAAGTTGCCCAAGCAGAAGTACTACTGTTAGCGATTAAACCACAGGTATTTGATCGAGTCGCGGCAGAACTTGCTGGGAATGGAGCAACATCACTGTCACTAATCTTATCCATCCTTGCAGGCACATCCTTAGAAAAATTAGAACAGGCTTTTCCCAGTAAAGCCGTGATCAGAGCGATGCCCAACACTCCGGCTACCGTTGGTGCAGGAGTGACTGCGATCTCGCCTGGTCTGTTTGTCCAACCCCATCACTTGCAACAAGCAACCCGCATTTTTGGTGCCGTTGGCGAGGTGGTAGAAGTAGCAGAGTCCTATATGGATGCGATCACAGGTTTGTCTGGCTCTGGTCCGGGTTATGTCGCACTGATGATTGAAGCGTTGGCGGATGGAGGTGTGGCAGTAGGATTGCCCAGGGCGATCGCCACGAAACTTGCCATTCAAACGGTCAAAGGCTCTGCCCAATTGCTGCAAGATACTGGAATGCACCCGGCTCAACTGAAAGATCAGGTGACTAGCCCCGGTGGCACCACAATTGCTGGCATTGCTCACTTAGAGCGTGCGGGTGTTCGCTCGGCTTTGATTGAAGCTGTTCATGCAGCGTATGTGCGATCGCAAGAATTAGGAAAGTCATAAGTCTTTCGGCATTGCTGAATTAAACGTACTAAAAAGGGACAGGAGTTACTGAGTAGCCCCTGTCCCTTTTTTTAGAGAACTTTAAGAAGTGAAGGCAATTTGGAAGAAGCCGCTGCCTCCCAGTTTGCCGAGAGAATCTACAATCGTGAACTGGAAGCCATCACTGGAGCCAACCCCAGAATAACGGTAGGTGATAATGCCATCCGTAATATCCTTCTGACTAAAGGTTTGTCCTGTAGTCAAGGCTGTACCATTGAGGCGTATCTCACCGGCACTCGGCAGCGTCCCTAATTTAAAGAACACTTGAGCTGGTGAATTATCGTTATCTGTTGCTCGTAAGATGCTGGTGCTAATTTGACGAGTTGCTGGAGTTCCCGCCGTGAGTGTGAGTGGAAGATTCGTCACTAGAATCGGTGCGTCATTTACAGGTGCGATCGCGATAGGAACAACATTTGCAATTGCTGGTGCCGTGCCATCTGATACCTGGAAGCTAAAGAAATCTGATGGATTTTCGCTTCCATTATTTAGGTAAGTGATCGTGCCATTATCAATCTCTTGCTGAGTAAAGACCGTACCAGAACCAACACTAACTCCGCTCCTTTGAAGTTGACCAAAGGTTGGTTGTCCTTGCAAGGTATAGCGAATTTGAGACGGTAAGTTATCTGGATCAGTGGTTAATACAAGGTTTCGCAAGTTCACAGATCCCCCTTCATTTAAGGACAATGGACCTGCCGAAACCACCGTTGGTGCATCATTGACTGGAATTACTGAGATATTGAATGAACCCAACACGACACTGCTACCATCACTCACCGAGAAGTTGAATCCATCGGTAGGCGACTCAGCACCACTATTTTGGTAAATCAAGAGACCATTGTTAACATCCTCCTGCGTAAAGGTTTGACCTTGGGTTAACGGCGTACCACCAAACTGTAGTTGTCCAGCATTCAGATTGCTCTCCAGCGTATAAACCAGTTCAGCAGGATTGGTATTATCTACGTCTGTGAAGAGTAGAAGCGTATCCAAGATCGCGCTACCAGCCTCCTCAGATAAGGTTAGCCCTGCGTTGACTAATACTTTAGGCGGATCGTTGAACGGTATAATTGCGATATTAAAGGTCGTTGGTGTTGCTGGTAGTAAGGCACCTCCATCCGAAATTTGGAAGGTGAAGCTATCTGAAGTTGCTTCGCTGCCATCCTGGGCATATCGCAAACGATTGTTATCGATATCTGCCTGAGTAAATCGGCTACCTGCACTCAGGGTTGTAAACCCAGCCCCTGTAGAAATTCGCAACTGCCCAGCAGTTGGCGAACCTGCAACGACGTAACTAATTTGGGCTGTGGTGTTGTCAACATCCGTTGAGCGAAGCAAGCTGTTGCTAATAATGACGTTTGTTGGAGTTCCGCTACTTTCACCAACTGTTAAGGTGTTCACCGATAGTAAGACCGGATCGTCATTCACCGAAGTCACATTGATTGTGACGGTGCCTAGCACCGGAACCGGAACTACCGGACCAGAACCTGTTGCTCCTAGATCACTGATGTTAATAATCAGCCTATCGGTGCCAGAGAAGTTGGCGTTAGGCTGATAGCTGACGTTGGCAAAGGCACTAACGAAGTCATCGATCGCGCCTGTAAAGGTGACGAAACTACCGCCATTCGAGCCACCTGTCACATTCAGTCCATCCGCTTGCGGGAGCGTAATCGTCCCTTGCTGTACCGAGAGTATGACCCGAACAGGACTACTACCCGAATCAATATCCGTGAACTGAATCGCATTCGCTCCACTAAACACCAGTGGCATTAGCGGATCTTCCGAAATGGTTTGTGTTCCAGGTAAGGTCAACGTGGGTCTATCATTCACCGGAGTGACGATAATGGTAAACAGTTGCGGAGCCGACGTATCTTGTCCACTTCCAGGGGTAACTCCACCATTGTCTGTTAACTGAACCGTCACTACTGCCGTGCCGTTGGCATCCGGTGCCGAGGTGTAAGTTAACGTACCCGTTGGGCTAATGGTTGGTGCTACTGAGAATAGAGATGGATTGTCGTTGGCAACCAAGAAACTGACGACCTGCGAACTGCCTTCACCCGGACCTGCGGTAATGTTGGATGCAAAGCCGCTCACCGTTCTTGGTCCACTATCTTCAGCCACCGTTTGATTAGCACCCTTAGTAAAGGAAGGTGCATCATTGACTGGCAGCACATTAATCGTAAAGACGTAGGGTGCTGCCGCGTCCACACCGCCATTAGCAGTGCCACCGTTATCCCGCAGAGTTGCCGTGATTACCGCAGAGCCAAAAGCATTAGGAGCCGTTTGGAAGCTGAGTAATCCTGTTGTTGCATCAATCGCAGGTCTTGCATTGGACAAGAATAGATTTGGATTGCTATTCGTAACGCCAAAGCTGAGGGTTTGAGCCGCTTCATTAGTAGCTCCGACTGATAAGTCAGTTGCAATTTGAATGCTCTGAGCCACATCATCCTCAAGCACTTCTACTAAAGGCGATGCCAAGATGGGTGTGAAGGTTGGCGCATCGTTCACCGATCGCACCACAATTGTGAACAGTTGTACCGGAGAAGTATCCACACCACCGTTCTCAGTACCACCATCATCTTGTAGACTCACTGTGACAACCGCTGTTCCAAACGCATCTGGTGCAGCCGTGTAGGTGAGAGTCCCCGTCGGACTAATGGTGGGAGCAACACTGAACAAGGAGTCGTTATTGGTACTAACCAGGAAGTTTGCAGATTGAGTACTTTCATTTGCCAAGGTTGTGGTCGGACCGGTGCGAATGTTGGTTGCCCAGCCATTGACCGTGACAGCGGCAGCATCTTCATTAATGGTCTGGTTTACTCCCTTCGTGAAAGTTGGCGCATCATTCACTGGATCAATGGTGATGGTCAGGACAACCGGATCAGAGGTATTAATACCCCCATTGAGAGTGCCACCATTATCTCTGAGAGTCACTGTCACGTTTGCCACCCCATTCGCATCTGCGCGCGGTGTATAGGTGAGTGTGCCCGTCGATGAAATCACGGGGGGAGTCTGGAACAAGCTGGGATTGTCGTTCCCTGTGACCAGGAAAGTCAATGCTTGACCTGATTCATTCGGTGCCCCTGCGGAAATACCCGTTGCCCAACCCGGAACAGTCACTTGAGGGGCTGCTGTAGTCGATGAGCCAGATTCATTAATCGTGAAACTGGTGGCAATGGGTGTAAAGGTCGGTTTATCGTTGATTGAAGTGACGTTCAGGCTGATTGATTTCGTTACCGCTAACGGTCCAGATAGCCCGGTTGCGCCTTGGTCGTTCACGGTTACTGTAATCCGATCGCTTCCAAAGTAGTTGGGATTGCCTTGATAGACTAGACCAGCAAGTGCCGCTTGAGCATCAGCAACCAATCCGGTAAAGGTCAGGGAACTGCTGCCGTTGGCTGTGTCATTAATAAAGGTGAGCAGTCCGTTATCATTGACTGTCAAAGTACCGTTGGGAGCAGTTAGGGTTACCTGAAGCGGGCTATCTCCAGAATCCACATCATTCAAGGTGAGATTCAGTGCGGCAGTGGGTAGATCTTCGCTGATGGTAATGGTTGCGGTTGGCACCGTTAAGGTGGGCGCATCATTGACCGCCACCACGTTCATGGTGATGACCTGAGTGGTGGGTGTTGTACCATCGTCTACCACAACTGTGATTTGCTCAGTGCCGTTAAAGTCTTGCGTACCTCTGTATTTCAGACCGTTTAGGGCACCTGAGATCGCATTACGGGCGACACTGAAGGAGATGGAACCTGTATTGTTCCCTGTTAAACCGATTAATCCAGTGGTGGACGCTAATCCTAACGTTCCGCCAAACTCGCTAGTGAGGGTTACTGTTAGCGGCGTGGAATCTGGGTCAGCAGCGTCGATCCGATTGATGCCGGAAAACGTGAATTGAGTATCTTCATTTACGTTTAAGAGTGCGGCAGTGGGTATGGTAATCGTGGGCGCATCATTAACGGGATTGACCGTGAGGCTAAACGTGGACAGGGGCAAGGTGCCGGTTGAGCCATCGGATGCAGTGAACGTAAAGCGATCGCTCGTTACCTCACTACCGTTATTCACATAGGTCAAGAGCGCGGCGCTAATATCTGCCTGAGTAAAGGTTTGTCCCGAAGAAAGCGTTATGCCATCTCTTACCAGCAATCCACGGGTCGGTGCTGTACTGAGAGTATAAATGGGGCTGAGAGCCGGACCATCTGGATCTGTAATGAGAAGAGCCGCATCATTAATGATCAGCGTGTTCCCTTCATCAACTGCCAACCCGGTGTTCAACACAATCTTCGGTGCATCGTTTACTGGGGTGACGGAGATGTTGAAGGTTTGGATGCCAGCCGCGTCTCCGCTGGTATCAGTTACATCAAAGACGAAGTTATCAGTCGTGGTTTCACTGCCATTGTGCTTGTAGGAAATCAGATTGCCGTCAATGTCTGCCTGAGTAAAGGTGCTAACGGCTGTACCCGCTTTGAGCAGGGTTCCGTTGGCAGGCGAAGAGGAGACACTGAAGGTTAGCTGTGAAGACACATTATCTACGTCGGTTGCGCTGAGAATGGACTTGTTGATGGTAACCAATCCTTCCTCTAGAAGCGTGATGCCGAGATTGGTAGCAATGGTTGGTGCATCGTTCACAGGTGTGATGGAAATGCTAAAGGTAGTTAAACCAATTAAGCCCGGTGCGCCTAGTCCAGAGGTTGCCCCATCGGAAGCCGTGAAAGTGAAGCGATCGCTGGTAAACTCACTGCCATCGTTATCGTAAAAGACCTGACCATTATCCAAATCGAGTTGACTAAAGGTTCCACCAGCCGACAGAGTGGTATTGCCACTGCGTAAAACCCCTCTCAGAGGACCATTGCCCAACGTGTAAGTTAATAGTCCAGGTCCATCGTTATCAGTAATCAGCAAGTTGCTGCTGTTTAAAGCAGCCGTAGCCCCTTCACTTAACGTGAGGGTGACCTTGGTGGCTAGTCCTGGTGCGTCATTGACTGGAATAACACTGATGTTGAATGTAGACGGACCAACTGGAGTTCCAGACTGATCCGTAATAGTGAAGGAGAAACTGTCAGATGAGGCTTCTGATCCACTCTGCTGATATCTAATCAATCCGCTATTTACGTCAGATTGAGTAAAGGCAGATACGGCTGTGCCGTTTAGCAGAATTGTGCCATTGGATGGTGCAGCCGCGATCGCATAGGTGATTTGAGAGGCTAGACCATCGGGATCAGTTGCATTAAGCAGCGAACTGGAGAAGCTAACACTTCCCCCTTCTGTTACGGTAGCCTGCGGGTTAGTTGTGAGTAAGATGGGCAGATCGTTGACCGGAAGAACACTGATGCTAAAGGTTTGGGGTGCCAGCAGAGTGGTATTACCCGATTCATCAGTAAAGGTAAACGTGAAGGCATCCCTGGTGGTTTCGCTGCCATTCTGTTGGTAGGTAACCCGACCATTGTTGATGTCGTCTTGCGTGAAGATGCCACCCACGGAAATCGGGGAACCGGCTACGGCTAACTGCCCGTTTAGTGGAGCAAGAGAGCCAACGGTATAGCGAAGGAACGGTGGGGCACTATCAGAATCACTAATATCAAGCTCAGCATTCGATAGGGTTACTCGCTCGTTTTCATTGACGATTAAACTTGGGTTCGTTGTTAACAATACGGGAGAGCTTTTCACTCCCAGCACAAAGATCTCGAAGGTCGATGGGGCGATCGTGTTGACACCATCCGAAACGGTGAAAGTAAAGCGATCGCTGTTGGTCGAAGTCCCGTTATGCACGTAGGAAACGCGACCAGCATTCAAATCTGCCTGGGTGAAGGTATTCGCCACAGTAGAGTTGAGAAAGAGCGTCCCTTGAGTTGGCGAACCTGTCACTGAAAAGGTGATCGAATCTTGAGCCGCCGGAGATAAAAGCTCAGCATCGGTTGCTCTCAAAAGCGTTGCCGCGATCGTTCTACTTGCTCCAGTGCTAACAGTAGTCCCCGTATTGGTCACAAGTACTGGCGCATCATTCTCCTGCAACACTGAGATGCTAAACGTGCGTTGGGCTGGCACCAAGAACCCACCAGCACCATCGGTTACGGTGAAGGTAAACTTGTCACTACCCGGTATATCGGCTCCGTTTATATCGTAAGTCTCACTGCCATTCTGTTGATAGCTCAGATTACCGCTGTCAATATCTGCTTGGGTAAAAGTATTGCCCAACGTGAGCGGCTGGGCTCCACCTAAAACATTCAGCAGCAATGTGCCCTTCGTCGGCGAACTGTTCAAGCTATAGACAATTTGAGATGCCCCTTGCTCCACATCGGTAACGGACAAACTGCTGCTGCCAATGGTGGTTGCAGATCCTTCTGAAACCGTAATGGGCGCAAGAGCGACTAGAACAGGCAAGTCATTGACTGGAACGGTGTTAATAGTAAATGTTGTATTGGGAATCGCACCACCTTGACCATCAGATACCGTAAAGATAAACCGATCGGTTAGGATAGCTTGCTCACTACCATTTTGCTGATAGACAAGCCTTCCCTGATTAATGTCTTGCTGAGTGAAAATGTCACCCGTGCTAATTGCGGCTCCATTACGCAGCAGACTGCCATTGGCAATATTAGGTGCGCCTGCTAGTTGATAGGTTAATTGTGTAGGTGAATTATTTGCATCTGTGACCAAGAGCAAGTTACTGCTAATTGTTCGTGATGATGACTCACTAACGATGAGTGGACCGCTAGAAACCAGCACAGGCGGACTATTTGCCTGCAAACTTAGCTCATAAGGGCTAGCTGCACCCGCCGTACCCGCAAAGACTCGAACATAGTAAGTCCCGCTAGCAAGGTTCAGATTTGTCAAGCTTTCGGGTGTTATGGCTCCGTTACGTGAAGAGGCAACCACTCCTCCACTGCTGTTCAAAATCTGTACGTCTAAGTTGTCTGCTAGGGGGGCACCCCCTACGCCGTTTAGGTTTAAGCCAACCAGCGATCGCGCATTCAGTGAGAATCTATAGTAATCATTCGGATCACTGGCTGTAATAGAATCACGGTAAATTCCGCTCGCATTTAAGGTGCCTATATTGAGGGATGCCGCCAAGGTATTTCCGGCTGCATCTTGTTGGATAACTGGCAGCGATCGCGTCCGAGGAGCAGCGGCCTGCCAATTCGTGCCAGCGACCGTAGTGATTGGAACCACTGCCGTGCGATCTATTCCATCCATTAGCCAAACTTGGTTTGCCCCCGTGGAGAAGTTGCGGAAGAGGATATCATTCCGTCCATCTCCATTAAAATCTCCAACAACTTGAGGAGTTAAGGCAGGTGAAGCCAGCAGACTAGCGGAGGAAGCCAAGGTTGTTCCATTCAAGAACCAAACCAAATTGGCACCTGTAGTGCTGTTATGCCATAGCAAATCGGGAGAGTTATCGTTGTTGAGATCACCAACCCCCTTAACGCGCCAACCAGCACCAGGCAGGGTTCCTATCGTTACGGTGCTGGCTATAGAAGAAGTTGAATTTAATAACCAAGTGCGAACTGTGCCTGTCGAAACATCTTGAAAGATAATGTCTGGAACAGTATCGCCATTCAGATTGCCAACTCCAGCGATAACGACAGCAGGATTTGGTTCGCGAGGCAAGACACCGGAGCCAGTTAGCTGAGCGTTAGAGTTTAATAGCCAAAATGTCTGCGTCCCTATAGGAACATCAGTAGTGCCAAAGTAGCGCCAAACGAGATCACCAATACCATCATTGTTAAAATCACCTGAGCCTGAAAGAAACCAAGAAGGGTTCGGACTAGATTGAATGCGAGTATTTGCGGCTATAGCCGTGCCATTCATTGTCCAGACACGAGTCTCGCCATAGGCATAATCACGCCAAGTAATGTCAGTACGAACGCCTGTATCGCTTCGCACATTAAGCGTATAGTTTGTGCTAGGAGTTGTGTTGGCAGGAGCGGCAGGATCGGCAGGATCGCCCGGAAACACTCGAATGAAATAGTCACCTGGAGGAAGAACGGTGTTGATTGTTTCAATCAACGATCCTTGATTAAGGGACTGAAGTAGAACACCACCCACGGAGACCACCACGTCACTGGCATCAACAATGGCAACATCGGCATTGGCACTTAAACCTGTCAGGGCTAGGTTGAAGCTGCTACTTTTATTTAGCGTAAATTTGTAATAGTCTACATCGCCAAACTCTACTGAGTCGGTAAAGGTCTTCGTATTTGTACCTAAGAAAATCGGACGAGCGAGATCTCGGGTATTTCCAATACTGTCGGGCATCGCGGCTTATCACCCCATCAAATGGCATTGCTATGATGCCCCAGGAGTTGATCTCGGCGCACACACTTTACACAACTTTACAAAAACCGCCCATTAGCATGGAAAAAATCGTGGTTTTTACCCCAGGTAGACAGTATTTTATACAAAGCTTTTTAGAAAGGATAGAAGCTTGTACTATTTTGTCGGGCTTGACTATCGAGAATTTACGGTTGAGATCGCCCGTTCAACATAATTTCTTTAAACAGCCGCTTGTTGTCTCTGGTAAAGCGACCAGTACAATCCCTTGCTCTTAAGCAGATCATCATGAGTGCCCTTTTCTACCAGCACCCCTTTTTCTAGCACTAAAATTAAATCTGCTTTTTTCAATGGTGCAAATCGGTGAGCAATCAGAAAAACGGTGCGATTCGCTGAAACCCGCTGCAAACTTTGCAAAACTTGCTGCTCAGTTTCACTATCTAAAGCACTCGTTGCTTCATCAAGCACTAAAATTGGAGCCTGTGAAAGAAACAGGCGCGCCAGCGCTAATCGCTGCCGTTGCCCACCAGACAGGGCTGTCCCTCTTTCTCCAATATTGGTTTCATACCCATGAACTTGATCACTAATAAAGTCATGGGCAGCCGCTAAGCGAGCTGCTTCAACCACCTGTTCGGCGGTCACATTAGGATTTCCAAGACTGATATTGTCAAAAATAGTGCCATTAAACATGAAATCTTCTTGCAGCACTACCCCAATTTGCTGACGCAAGGAAACCAAGTCAGCACTTTTAATATCAAATCCATCTACTAAAATGCGTCCAGATTCCGCTGGATAAAGCCGCTGAATTATTTTAGAAAGAGTACTTTTTCCAGACCCGCTTCGACCCACTACTCCTACGAGCATTCCTGGCTCAACCGTAAAGGAAATTCCGCGTAATACAGGTTCCTGATTGGGGTTATACCGAAAAAAGACTTGATCAAACATAACTTGCCCTTGTAGGGGTGGCAAGACTAAACCAGTGCCTGCTTCGGTTTCGGGAGCAGTGTTAAGAATATCGCCAATGCGATCGACTGAAAGCAGGACTTGCTGAAGCGTTTGCCAAAGCTGAATTAATCGCAGCAAAGGTCCCGTCATGCGACCCGACAGCATTTGAAAGGCAACCAGTTGACCAATCGTCAGCTTTTGCTCAATCACTAGCTTTGCCCCAAACCACAGGATAAGCACAGAAGAAAGTTTAGTGAGGAAGTCCGCAATGTTGCCGCTGATGTTAGAAGTCGTTGAGGCTTTGAAACTGGTGCGGATGAATCTGGCAAATAATCCTTCCCATCGTTCTCTCGAAACTGGCTCTGCCGTATGGGCTTTAACAGAGTGAATGCCAGTTACCGTTTCAACTAAAAATGACTGACTATCAGCACTGCGGTTGAAGCTCTCATTGAGCCATCCTCGCAAAATTGGGGTTGCAATGATAGTAAGCGCCGCAAATAGAGGTAATACTGACAATGCAACCCACGTTAGGGTAACGCTGTAATAAAACATGACCGTTAAATAAACGCTGGCAAAAATTGCGTCTAAAACAACCGTCATTGCAGTGCCTGTGAGGAAGCTGCGAATATTTTCTAGCTCTTGTACTCGTGCAACCGTATCACCAACGCGTCGTGCTTCAAAGTAAGACAAGGGCAGCCTCATCAGATGCCGAAAAAGTTGGGCAGAAAGGCTCAGGTCTAACCGCCGCGCAGTATGGGTAAAGACGAACAAGCGCAGCGCTCCCAGAAACCCTTCAAAAAAGCCCACTGCCAAGAGAGCAAATGCCATCACGTCTAGGGTGGAGAGGCTGCCCTGCACCATGACTTTATCGATGACAACCTGCGTAATGACTGGACCTGCTAAACCCAAAATTTGTAGGGTGAATGATGCTAGCAACACCTCACTGAGCAGGCGGCGATATCTCCAGACGGCTGGCAAGAACCAAGATAAACCAAAGCGTTCTTGCTTCTGGATGGTTTCAATTTGCCACAGTTGACCATCCCAAACTGTTTGAATGATGGAGCGGGGAATGCTTTCACAGGTTTTATTAGGATTGAGAGGGTCTGCAACAATCAGGCGATCGCCCTTCGTGCTATAGACCACCACCCAATGAGCCGATCCTTTAGAGCTATTGTTTTGAAACGTTGACGATGCGGTATCTTGGTCTTGCCACATCATCAGGATGGGATACTCTAACCGCCGCAATCCGGTCCAATCAATCCCTTGGCTACTGCGTAAATCAATATGACGTAACTGCAACCCTACTTTTTCAGCCGCTTCAATCACATCGGCTGGCCGTTGACTCGACAGTTGCCGTTGCACCCAGTCCAAACTGGTAGAAATTTGCAAATGATTGGCTGCCATAGTTAGGCAGGCAGCAGGAGTATTTACGGCTGCCACAAAAGGAAAGCCAGAAACAGCCTGAGGGGAATCATCTGTTTTAGGCTGTAGACGGATGCGGTGAGATGCCCAGTAGCTCTCCAACGCTGGAGTTGCGATCGCCTGCCATAGATCGGTTCGCCAACTGACCAAAACCACATCCTTCTCTGCCGCCCTTGCCTTCCAAGCACCCGGCAACTCCAGCAAATCTCCCACCCAGTCTCCCGCTTTTAGAATGACAGACTGCTCATCCTCAGGCACTAAACGCACCTTACCCTTCAGCACATAACTATGCATTCCAGGAGAATCAGTTGCCCAAATCACTTCTCCCAGCCCATAGCGACGAACTTCTGCTTGCTGCTTAAGCTGAACCTGTTGGTCTGCATTTAGCAAGCTAAGCGGTGGAGAATTCCAAGGCAGATTGGTAGTGAGATCAGTTGCAATCATTGAGGGTTCCTGGACTAACGCGTTTAAGGGGTGGGGATAACCGAACTTCGCAAGACATCAACAGCGCTACTCTAGCAAATGGATCAAATCAAATGGATACTGGAAAACTCAGGGTGTTATTCATTTACTTGAAGCTTAACCGTCATCGCTTGGATTTTTTCAGTTAGCCATCGTTCAAACAGTTCACCTTGCATCGTTTGCTTGAGTTGGGCATCCTCCAAGGTCGCAGGCAGAAATTGTTCAACGCGAAAAATTGCCCAGTAACTCTCAATCGGTAAAGGACCTACTACACTTCCCGGCTCAACCGAATCAAGCGCCGACCTTAACACATCGGGCATGGTGCCACGACTCACGGGTCCCATCATGCCATTAGCAACCCGCTCATCCGCCTTAGAGTATTCGCGAGCAAGTTGCTCAAAACTACCGCCTTCAGCAATTTGGGTATGCAGTTCTTCTGCCATTTCCTTGCTTTCTACCACAATGCGCGATAGGACAATTCGATCGAGCATTAGCTTTCGTTCAATAAAATGCTCTTGCAGACGAGGTTCGGTCACCTGAGCCTTGAGTTTTTCAAGCTTAAAGCTATTTTTGATTTGATCGTGAAATAAATCATAGGTTGTGCCATTCCGCACGAGCCAATCTTGAAACGACTGCTGATCGGTCAATTGATTTTGCAACCGGAAATCAACCGATGCTTGTTCCACCGCAGCGGGGTTAATCTCCAACCCTTCGCGAGTGTCTAACTCTTGTTCTAAAACATACTGGCGCAAAACATCTCCAATAAATCCTTGTAATTTTCCGCCCATTTGCAGATAGCGTAAACATTGCCTCAGCGAAAGGGGCTTTTCGTCAACAATGAGGAGTGCGTTTGTTTCTGTGACGTTTGCGACGTTTGCTTCCATGAATCTCTAACTCTGAATATTTTTTGAGGACTGTCTCGTCTGAAATTATCGCTTTTTCCTGAAGGTTTTTTGCAAACTGTAAGATTTGGTGATAACTGAAGTAAGACGCAGATAGCTAAGATCGTCAACCGATAGATTGCTGTTGGATGGTCGAATCCTTGAAAATTCTAGCCTACATAATGCTGAGAAGAGGGATTAAGGGCACGATCGCCTGCCCATCTTCTAAAATGTCAATCATACATTTGTCCGAAAATGTAACAACTTTGAAACATTTAGGACGCGATCGCGTCCTTGACTCATCTCAAAAATTAAATAGATCTGGAATCCGACCGGGGAACCGGGGTTTATGGCATGATCTAAACAGCGATTATGTAATTTAGATAGCAGAAAGGAATTAATCGGTTATGGCTCTCTACCTTGGCGATACAGTGCCCAACTTTACCCAGCAATCCTCCGAAGGAGAGATTAACTTCTACGATTGGGCAGCAGATAGCTGGGTTGTGCTTTTTTCTCACCCTGCCGACTACACGCCCGTTTGCACCACTGAGCTTGGCGAAGTCGCTAAACTCAAGCCTGAGTTTGACAAGCGAAATGTTAAGGTCATTGCTCTCAGTGTAGATGATGCAACCTCTCATGCTGGTTGGATTGGAGATATCAATGAAACTCAAAAAACGACTGTAAACTATCCAATTCTGGCAGATGCGGATAAGAAAGTGTCAGACCTGTATGACATGATTCATCCCAATGCGAATGCAAAGGTGACCGTGCGTACCGTTTTTGTAATTGACCCTAGTAAGAAACTCAGGTTGAGCCTGACCTATCCTCCTAGTGCAGGTCGCAACTTTGATGAAATTTTGCGGGTAATTGACTCGCTGCAATTGACCGACAATTACAGTGTGGCAACTCCAGCCAACTGGAAAGATGGGGATGATGTCGTCGTCGTGCCTACGATTCCTACGGAGGAAGCGAGACAGAAGTTTCCTAAGGGTGTGACTGAAATCAAGCCCTATTTGCGTACCACTCCCCAACCTAACAAGTAACTAGCTCAGCGAATCAGGCGATTTAAGCAAAAGGGAGATGTTGATCATCTCCTTTTTTGTTGAGATGTGGAAAAGGTGGGCGATCGCCTTACCCGTTTTGGGAAGCAGGCTACATCGTGCGATCGCGCCGTCCTCCTAACCCTATCCCCGCAACTCATCCAGCTTAGTCCGCACCGTTTGAACGTCCTGCCACATTAACCATTTAGGCTGCCCAACCTCCCGCGATTGGTTTCTGAGCAGATATGCCGGGTGAAAGATTGGCATATAGAAACGCCCTTCCTGCTCAATCCACTGTCCCCGGACTTTAGTAATTCCCTGCTTAATACCCAGCAAATTTAATAGGGCAACTTTTCCGGTGAGTAAAATGATTTTGGGATCGACCAACCGAATTTGCTCCAGTAGATAGCCTTTGCAAGCTGCCGCCTCCGCTGGTTTTGGATCGCGATTTTCGGGCGGACGGCACTTCACCACATTACAAATAAACACATCTTGATCTCGCGTTAGCTTAACGGATGCCAAAATTTTGTCGAGCAGTTCGCCCGATCGCCCCACAAACGGTCGTCCGGTCGCATCCTCAGTCTGCCCTGGACCTTCCCCCACAATCATGATGTCAGCCTTTAAATTGCCTTCTCCCACCACCGCATTCGTGCGGGTATGCCCAAGCTCACAGCGATAACAGCGGTTACAATGCTGTTGCATTGCATCCATCGTGGCGTAGGTTCCTACAGGAATCGGGACTTTGGCATCGGTAGGGATTTGCTCCGGGTCAATTGTGAGTGGAGGTGCATCTAAGATGTTGGATAAATTGAATAGGTCGATCTGGTTTTCAGCAGTCATGACGGTGGAAAATGATTTGATACCTTTGGGCTAGCGTAGGACAGGTCTGAGAATTTTTCTAGTGTCAGCCGACAGATTCAAGAGAATTCAGGCATGATGAAGAAAATCCCACTATCAGTTGCTGGGGTCGCCATGTCTTCTAATTTACCGTCTCCACGTTCAGATTCAACGGTTTTTGCAAATCGGCTGGAGGCAGGTGAGCGTTTAGCCGAAGCGGTTTTGGCTGTGGTGGAGGCTCACACAAGTCGCGATCGCGAAGCTGAAGTAGCCCCTCGTTTTGTAGTTTATGCGTTACCTAGGGGCGGCATTACGGTCGCAGATCCGATCGCCCAAGCGCTGCATTGTCCACTAGATGTAATCGTGGCAAAGAAAATTACTCGCCCTGAAAACCCAGAACTCGCGATCGGTGCTGTCACATCCAATGGGCATGTATTGTGGTCAACTCAAGGGCAATCCCTCTCTTCCGACCTAGATGAACTGCTGTTACAACAAACACAGAAGCGTGCCCAAGCTCAATGGGATCAATTGGCACCGTTCAGTCCTCAAGTTGATCCAGCGGGAACGATCGCGCTGATTGTGGATGATGGAATTGCTACAGGAATGACAATGGCAGTGGCAGCCCAATCTCTGCGCGCCAGAAATCCGGCTGAGATTTGGATCTGCGTTCCCGTTGTTCCGCCAGAAATTTTGCCCTATCTGCAAACTTGGAGCGATCGCGCGATCGTGTTAGCAACTCCTCAACCGTTTCACAGTGTCAGCCGATTTTATAAAGAGTTTCCCCAAGTTGAGATGGAGGAAGCGATCGAGTGTTTAAGGAAGAGGGAAGAGGGGTAAGGGAAGAGGGAAGAGCTTGGGTAGTTGCCCTTTTCTTTTGGGTCTAGCCAATTTCTGCTGCCTGCATTATCCTACAAGGTAGTTTTGGGAAAGTTTGCATGAGACGATGGCGTGATTTGTGGGCTGGGCTGGAGATGACTAGCCGATACAATCCTCCTCAACTGGTGGAAGCGGCAATGTTGGGTTTGTCGCTGGCGCTGTGTGCAGCATGGTGGATTTGGCAAGATTGGCAGTATTTGACCCTGTGCCTTAGCTATCTTTTTGGCGCGATCGCGTCTATTTTGGTGCGCGAGTGTATTGTGCCTTCACCCCACACAAAGCGGGTGCGCCTCACCGCGATCGCCTGTTTTTTAGCGCTGGCATCCGCAGCCGGATTTTATTTCTTACAAACCCATCCAGTTTAGCGAACGACTATTCCCTGCGGGAAGCAAGCAACGTCGCGCGAAGTGCTATCGACCGATCCCATCTTTTTAGCCAGTGCATCCTGGCATACGCAAACTGAATAATACGCGAACTGATCCTGATGGGCTGTAAACCCAAATGAAAGGGATGAGAGATTCTAAGGCAGTTTTGGAACGAAAAATCAGCCTAAGTCGTCTCAAGATCTCAATACAGTTGCGCTCTGTTTGGATTCTATGTTGCTAAAAAATATAAATATTCGGAGTTTGGTTTTACCTATACTGATGGTCGGATTGGCTTCTGCAATTGGCTCGATCTCTTCGGTGAATGCAGAATTATCTCAAAACACGTCGTCCGTTACCGAAGCAGCAGTCGGTCAAGGCGGGGTTGAGCCTCATCCAACTTCGATCGCTGTGCCAACGGCTGCGATCGAATCAGTCGATTTTTCTGCTCCTTCCCAGCGAACCCTACAAAAAAACGCAGGATTTTCAGCCGATGGACGCTACTTTTTATATTTAGAAAGCTGGCGAGATTTAGGAGCCGGAATTCCCAAATCGGCGCTGCAAGTCGTGGATGTGGCAAAGAATGCCTGTGTTGAAGCCGGCTGCATTGAAACCCAATATGGTGAAGTGGATGCAGGGTTAAGTTTGGAAGTAGCGGAAAAGAACGTATCACAGCAAACTCAAACTCTACGCAAAAATCTACAGCTAGAGACTCCTATAGCGGGCACGAGTTTGCCTATCACCCAGCGATCGCGCACGCCTGATGGCACTGAGACAGCCACAGTTGATCTAGGAACAGGCACACCCCCAATGCAAATTCGATTGCAGCAAACAGCCACGGTTTCTCCTATGTTTGGCGGCACCGCGCAAAAAGATCAGGCATTGATGCAATTACAGGTAAACTACGGCGCAAAATCAAAAGCGATCGGTTTAACTACGCCCCAAGATTGGACAGTCGGTTTTTCCATCCGCGAAGTAGTGCTATCGCCTAATGGTAAAAATGTTGTGGTACTCCTAACCTCCACTCAACGGGCTTATGAGGGCACTTTGGGTAAAACCCTAGTTCAAGGATTTGAGTTATGAGAACAGGTTCAGGGGGACAAAAATTGAGAACTCACTCCGCCCTCTGTACTCCGCCCTCTGTACTCACTTAGTTGACAAACTACCTTTCATTTCGCGGATGAGTTGAGCGTAGGTTTCGGAGGGGCGATCGCCTAGATGATCTTCCAGGATGCGATCGCTCCCCTGAGTAAAGTCAATCGAAAGCAGCCCAAATCGCGGCGTATACGATCCCCACTCGTAGTTATCCGTCAGCGACCAGTGCATATAACCCACCATGGGCACGCCCTCTTTAAGCAAGCGCTCCACTTGAAACACATGGGCTTTCAAAAACTCGCTGCGTTGTAGTTGATCCCCGCGTCGGGATGCTACGCTGTTATCGGGTTTTCGCCGTAACGCCATGCCATTTTCAGCAATTAAAATCGGATAATTGCCAATTTCCTGAGCATAAAACTTACAGAAAAAATGCAACCCTTCCGGTAGACTTCGCCAATCCCACCATTTACTGGTGATGCCGCTCATCAGCCAGCCGCGAAAATCTTTCGTCTCAAACTCAAAATCAGAAAACGAGGGCAAGCGAAAAACATGGGCAATAAAGGGATCGTAGTAATCAATCCCAATGAAATCAAACACTTGGGCGCGGGGTGAGGCTTCCAGTTCTTGCAAAAAGCTGCCTAAGTGACGCGCATCAAAGTTACGTCGCCCCAACCGATTGCTAAACCAATGAGCGAAGCGCCCCAGTTGATAGGGTAAATCTCGCCGAAACGAAAGATTAGCGCTTTTTAGCGCGGCTTCCATTCGTTGAGCGTTGGCGTAGACGTAAGTTTGCAGATCGGTCAAATCTACCGATCGCAGCCGCAAACTGAGCAAATCCCAAATGACTTTTTCAGACCAGTAGAGATCGCTGCAATAGGTGTTGAGCGATACGCGGGGAGTTGCCCAACCTTCCGTTTCGTACAGGTCGTGAATCAGGTTGTAAGCACGCACATGAGCCGCCAGCAAATGGTTATAGGCTGGAAACACCGACCCGATCCCCAGCATAGAATCGGTGGGAAATTGTCCACTGAGGTAGGTATTAGAAACCAAAATATTGGGTTCATTCAGGGTGATATACCAGTGGATTGGGGCAAGCTGATGATTGTCAATCAGGCGACGGTTAATGTAAGCAACCGTGGTTTGGACGTATTCGCCAAAGCGATCGATGGTGTCTTCTGACAACCAGGCATCTAATCCCAGCCAAGCAGGATGGGTGAAGTGATGCAGGGTAATTACTGGCTCCAGTCCATAGCGACGACAGGCAGCAATGCGATCGGCGTATCCGTCTAGAGCCTCAAGGTCAAATGCTGGAGTTGAAGCGGGCGATAGTTCTGTGGAAGGCTGAATTCGCGCCCATTCCAAACCGAGACGAAAGGCGGTTAACCCCATGTGCTGGCAGGCTTGAAAGTCTTCTTCATAGCGTGTCCAAAATTCCGCTGCTGCGCCCGTTTTCATGACGCTGCCGCGCTGTTCGCTGAGGAACCAGTTGTTTTTGGGTTCGCCTTCGCCGTTGTAGCCGCCTTCAATTTGATAACCGGAGGTTGCGACTCCCCACAGAAATGGTTCTGTTGCGGAAGAGGAAGCGGAATGGGAATTACTCTGCATGGGCGATCGCACTGGTTTCTAATGAGCCTGCTTCTATGGCATTGGTTTCTAATGCACTGGTTTCTAAAGTCTGCATCACTCGACGAGCATGGAGATCATTCAGGATGTGTTCGGCGATATTCAGCGCCGCCCGTGGTTGTCCTAGTTCTAATGCCGATTGGTGCATTTCGGCAAGGCGATCAGGGCGCTTCAATAGGTATTGCACGGCAGGTGCCACCATCTCTAGTAATCGTAGCTGCACTCCCGCACCCGCCGCCGCAATCACGTCTGCATTTTGCTCCTCTTGCCCAGGAATGGGGTCTACAATCACCATGGGATTTCCTCGCGCCAAAATTTCGCTGGTAATTAAGCCCCCGGCTTTGGTCACCACCAAATCACTTGCGACCACTAAATCATCCACATAATCAATCTCTTTCAACTTACGCAATTGGACATGAGCACTATCGGTCACCTCTTCCAGTGCTTCCACTAATTTTTCATTTCGTCCAGCAACCACGATTAAGACCATGGGCAATGGGCTTGTCAGCAAATCGACCACCATTGATTTGACCCGCCGGGGATTCAAGCCGCCACCAAACAGGGTGACTACAGGGAGATGATTGGGCAAAGAGTGCCGCGATCGCGCCTCTTCCCTCGTTTTTGGCTCCATAATCTCCAGCTTTACAGGAATCCCCGTTACATGCAGCACTGCCGGATTCACGCCCCGCTGGATCAGCAAATTGGCGCTGAGAATATTGGGTAGAAAATAGCCATGCACGCCGTAATTAATCCAAGTACTATGGGCAATCACGTCCGTTACTACGACATATTGAGGTTTTGCTGTGTGAGCATCTTGCTCCAAAATTTGCAGTAAACGGCTAGGAATTTGCTGGACACAGACGATCGCATCAGGATCAAACTCTTTGAGCAACTGTTCCAAATCAGCAAAAAAGGGGCGTTCTAGTTTTGCCCAAGTCAGGTTGCTATCGAGGGATTTTTCCAGATCGCTGATGTCGCTCCCTTCATAAAAGGCTTTGTAAAGCTGGGGAGCCTTTTCGCTCAATTGCTTGTAGGCTTGGGTTACCGCACTCCGGTAAAGCGGATTGGCATAGCTCAAGGCATCTTCAGTGCGAACTTCCACCTCAGAAATACGTTCAAACGCATCGCATAGAGCCTTCGCTGCATTCAGGTGTCCGGCTCCTAACGAAGCGTGTAATATCAAAATCCGCGTCATAAATTCCCTTGCAGCGTAAATGTGGGAAAAACAGTTGCTAGTGTTACAGCGATCTTTACATGCTCTACTGGGTTTCTCAAGTTCATTGGGTCATCCAATAGACGGATTTTTGAGCGCAGACAAACATATTTTTTAGGCCTTACGCAAAAGTCATCTTCAGCGCTGGACTTTTAAGCTGCTGACAAAGGT
>QBMH01000270.1 GCA_003249025.1 Leptolyngbya sp.
GCTTTGATTGTTCGCTATGCTGACCCGACTTGCTGGCATAAAGCGATTCAAGATGAAGCCGAATCTAATCTTAGCTGAAAAGCATGGCTAGCAAGGGTTTGAAACGTATTTATACATTTTTGGCGCGTTGGGCTATTTTAGCCAAGGTCGGTTGCTGGCAGTTGGACATCGATTAGCCGCAATTTCTCAACTGAAGGAGATTGACTTAGAAACCTTCAATCAACATTTTGCCGCTGGAGTCCCTGTGCGAGTCATGGAGTTCGACGCACAAACGGAACCATCTCGCGCTTTAGAAGTTGAGATCGCAGAAAATGAACAGCGACGCGACTATACCCCTGCTGAAGTCAGAGCGATCGCAGATCGGTTGAGGCAAGCTGGCTATAAAGATAGAAAAGGCAGACCCAAGGTAGGTCAAAAAGCACTGGCTCCCGCTCTCCAAACCATTATTGGCAAAAGTCGCCGAACGGTGATGAGTTACCTTGCGGGGGAAAGCCCACCAATAAATGTGCAGTTCTGCACATTTATTAAAAAGGCAATAAAGGAGTTGGAGCGATGGGAGGCGACTGCCCCAGAATCACCAGCCGCACAAAAGCTTGTTAAACAACTACCAAAATTCAAACAACTGCTGCGTGACGCGATCGAGGAATCGAGCAGGTCTGATTAACATTAGAGCTAGCCATTTGACTCATCGCGGTCACACGAAGGCAACACACCCGTTGAAGCAAGGTGTTGAAGCAAAGTAGGATCGTAAGTGTCATTTCCAATCAGCGTTAAAGAGCATCAATTCGACCTCGGTTATCTATGGTTTTTCACTTTTCTGAGGCGCGAACAAAGATCACCCGTAAGGGTACTACCGATTGAATTTAATCGCGGTTAGCTTGGGTCAAACAATATCAACGATGGTCATCAAAGCTCATATTGAGGTTGAGATCGCATGTCCCAATACAGTCTCTCCTTGAATGAGTCTATGAATACATGGATAGGTTAGTTGTAGGTTCTTTAGGAGAGTGTAGGTTCTTTAAGAGACAGAAAGAGATAACGCATCAAGATTGGTGACGGCTTGAACTCACTTTCAGTAGCGTCCTTTGATGAAACTTGCTGACGAAACGGTTTAGCTGTTTGCCACTGCTCGTCACAGTTTCCCAAGGTTTTCTATGGTTACTCGGCTACGTTGATTACAGAATTTAAAGCTTCGTTGAGGTTTGAGAGCAAGGTGCTGAGGTGACTGCGTTCGATCGCTGAAATCTGCGACAAAGGAATCATCAAACATGGCAAACGCATTTGTTAATACCCCAAATTGGTTTTCATTTGAGAACCAGGGGGCAAACCTCGCCGTTGCCGACTTGAGCAACACCGGGCAGAACGATCTGGTTGTACTGATGGTGGACAACCCACCGGGGAAAAATCAAGGTTTTTATCGAGTCGGCAAAAAATTGAATGCTACGGATCAGATTGCAGGTGGCTGGGGCAATTGGATCGCTATTCCTGATTGGTTCTCGTTTGAGAATCAGGGTGCAGGTGTGGAGATCGCTGACTTAACCCAAAACGGCAAGCTTGACCTGATCGTGTTTATGGTGGATAGCCCGCCGGGAAAAAATCAAGGTTTTTACAAGATTGGTCGGAACCTAGATGCCAATGGGATCGTGACAGGCGGATGGAGTGACTGGATTGCTGTACCTGATTGGTTTTCCTGGGAAAATCAGGGCGTGGGCATTGCGATCGCTGACCTAAACAAAGATGGTAAATCCGATCTAGTCGTGTTCACAATCGACAACGCGCCGGAGATTAATCGTGGTTTGCTACGGGTAGGCAACGGGTTAGATGCCAATGGAAATGTGACCGATTGGACAGATTGGGTCGATGTGCCTGATTGGTTCTCTTGGGAAAATCAGGGCGCGGGGGTAACGATCGCTGACCTAGAAAACACAGGGAATCGTGATTTAATCATCTTTCACATTGATAATGCAATTGGGCAAAACCAGGCATTTTATCGAATTGGGAAGCTTCAAGCCAATGGTGCGATCGTGGGTGACTGGGGCAACTGGTTGGGGATTCCTAGCTGGTTTGGCTGGGAAAATCAGGGCGGCGGCATTGCGGTAGCTCAAAGCGATGGGAAACACAAGTTAGTGACCTTAATGGTGGACAATCCACCGAATCAGAACGCAGGACTGTATCAGATTTTGGATCTCGATCGAGACCCAACAAAGCAAGGGAAGTGGGAACTGTTGCCCTTTCATTCAGGCGTTTTGGCTGTCCACGCAGCCCTCTTACCGACTGGAAAAGTGCTATTTTTTGCAGGCTCTGGTAGCAGCCAAGCGCGTTTTAACAGTCCCGATTTTGGCAATGAGGCGAAGGGCATCTTTACCAGCGTCGTGTGGGATTGGGAAGCACCAGGAGCAAACTTTTTCCATCCCAAAACCATTCGGGCAGCCAACGGTGAACCCTTTGACTTTTTCTGTGGCGGCGATGCCTTTTTGCCGGATGGTCGGTTGCTTTCAGCGGGGGGAACCTCTCATTACGACCCCTTTATGGGGCGGGCAGATGCTACCGTATTCGATTCGCAAACGCAGCAGTGGACGTTTGTAGCACCAATGGCTCACGGGCGTTGGTATCCAACCCTGACTAATCTGGGCGATGGACGCGTGCTGGCAACAACAGGTTTAAACGAGGCTGGGAACGAACACAACCAGGCATTAGAAATTTACTCCAGCACCACAAATACCTGGCAAATCAAAAATTTCGCGCCTGGCTTTCCGGGTTTGCCGCTCTACGCTCACCTGTTTTTACTGCAAGACGGTCGGATCTTCTTTTCCGGCGGTCGCATGGACGATGCGTTACAGGTGGAGCCGTGCATCTTCGATCTGACCCAAAATCCGGTTCCTACTCAGCCAGTGCCTGACCTACTCGATCCGGTGCTGCGGAACCAATCAGCCAGTGTGCTGCTGCCTCCAGCTCAGGATCAAAAAGTGATGATCATTGGCGGCGGTCCTCAGGGCAAAGAAGACAAGACCGATGCCACGGACAAAGTGAGCATCGTGGACTTGAAAGCAGCGAATCCGGTTTATGTGGCGGCAGCTCCGATGCAACTGCCTCGGCTGCACCTGAACGCAGTGCTGCTGCCTGATCGCACTGTCTTTGTAACGGGTGGCTCTCTTAAACAGGAAGATACCCCTCTGGCGCGGTTGCAGGCAGAGATCTACGACCCGGCAACGAATACCTGGAGCCTGATGGGAGCGGCGACGGTGCCGCGTTTGTATCATTCCACAGCGTTGTTGTTACCAGATGGACGAGTGGTGGCAGCAGGTGGCAACCCTGAAGGCGGTGGCTCGGTTGCCTGGGAACCGCCCGACCCCGAAGAGGAAATGCGGCTGGAAATCTTCAATCCACCGTATCTGTTCAAAGGACCTCGACCCACGATCGCGCCACTACCAACAGAATGGCAGTATGGACAGACTGTAACGCTGCGATCGCCTCAGGCTGGAAGCATTCGCTGGGTCAGCCTGATCAAAAACGGCGTGACGACCCATTCTTTCGACAGCGGTCAGCGTTTGGTGGATGTCGAAATTCTGTCTCAAGCAGGCGGCACGATTCAAGTGCGAGTGACGGATAACCCAAACTTAGCTCCACCGGGCTGGTACATGCTCTTCCTCACAGATACTAACGGCGTTCCATCGATCGCTCGGTGGGTGCATCTCACCTAATACGGACTGTTCTTTTGATCCTTCTAGTTTCCTTGAAGACGTAGGGAACATATTTAAAGTCCCCTTTGTAGCTTACTTCCCGCAGGATTGAGGAATTTCATGACCAACAAGACTGCTAACAACAGCGTTTCTAACAACAATCAAGAGGTATAACAATGGCAAATTTTGTGATTCAAGGTCGGGTGATCGATCGCAATTTCCATGTAGGCGCGCCGGGTGTGCGGGTAGAAGCATGGGATAAAGATTTGATTGTGAGTGATCTGGTCGGTGTGGCGACAACCAATGCTGAAGGCGTATTTCGGCTTGAGTTTGATTCGGCGTATTTTCAGGAGCTTTTTGTCGATCGATCTCCCGACTTGTTCTTCAAAATTTTCCACAAAGACGAACTGATTCGCAGCACCGAAAACGCTGTGTTGTGGAATGTGGCGGCAGGCGAAACCGAGATTGGGATTGAAGTTGAGTTAAAAAGCTGTCCCCACCCGATGCCCAATGCAACCGACACTCCGACCAAACCTGTGGTGCGGGAAGCGCCTCAACCCTCTGGCAAGAGCTTGAAGAACGACCCCACTCGACCCGCCGTGCCAAATGAGCCTGTGCTGGCGATCGAAAACATTCAGGGCAACATTCTGTCCGGCTTCAACAAAGATCAGCAAACCCTACTGTTTCTGCGGGTGGACAACAAGCACGATTTCCGGCGCTGGCTAGGGGAACTGATTCCCTTCATTGCTACCACAGCCGAAGTACTGGCGTTTAATCGCCTCTTTAAGGAAATTCGGCGGCGGCGCTCTGCTGAAACCCGAACCGTGCAGGCGACTTGGGTGAATATCGCTCTCTCCTTCCGGGCACTGCAATTGCTGACGGAAGACGATGCAACGCTGCGATCGTTAGCGCAAGAGTTCCCTGACTACCAGAAATGGGCAGATGATCTGGACGTTCTGAAAGCAGACGCGTTCAAAGATGAAGCCTTCAAACAGGGCTTGCAGGCGAGATCGATCGACCTCGGCGATCCACGCGATGCTGAACCAGGAGAAGCTATAGACGAGATCGAAGGCAACCGCTATAACTGGCTGGTTGGTGGACCCCACAACGAAGCTGATGTTGTGGTGATCGTGGCGAGTGATAGTCCAGCAGAACTAGCAGCAGAAGTTGTTCGTATTGAGGAGTCTATCTACTCTGGACGCACCCATGACGGCAAACACGCCAACAGTGGTGTCACCATCCTCTACAAACAGCAGGGAGCGACCCTGCCCCCACCTCTCGTAGGACACGAGCATTTCGGCTTTTTGGATGGAGTTAGCCAGCCTGGAGTCCGGGGGCGGATCTCGGAAGACGAACATGATGTTTTCACACTGCGGCAAAATCCCCAAGAGCCACTGGATCAGGGCAAGCCGGGACAGGATTTGTTGTGGCCAGGAGAGTTTGTGTTTGGATACCCCGATCAAGATCCACTAGCGACTGAGGTCAAAGATCCCGGTAAAGACTCCCTGACTGACGAGAAGTGGGTTGGCACATCCAGCACCGCCCGACCCAAAGAAGGACCGATCTGGGCTAAGGATGGCTCCTTTCTGGTAATTCGTCGGCTGCGGCAGGATGTGGCAGGCTTCCATAAGTTTCTGGCAGACACGGCTACTGCGATCGGTACGACTCCAGACTTACTAGGGGCAAAGCTAGTTGGACGTTGGAAGAGCGGCGCACCTATTCTGCGGGCGCAGACTAAAGACAACCCCAAACTGGCGGATAACGACTGCGCTAACAACCACTTTGAGTTCAATGACGCATCCGACCCAATTTCACCTCAGGCTGACCCTGACAAACCCGATTGCCTGGTAGACGATGCCCGTTGTGTAGATAACGACCCTACTTTTGAAATCTCCCCTGGCGATGCGTTGGGTGCCATTTGTCCTTGGGCAGGTCATATTCGCAAATCTTATCCCCGCGATGACGAGTCTGACAGCATTAACCCCAAACTACCGCCGGGAGTGCCGAAAGTTGGGGAAGTCAGCACCCAAACTCACCGCCTGTTGCGTCGGGGCATTCCTTTTGGGCAACCCTACTATCCTCCCAACGATCCTAGTCGAACGATCGACTCTGGTAATCGCGGTCTCGTCTTTGCAGCTTACCAAACCTCAATCGTCGATCAGTTCGAGTTTATCACTCAGCGCTGGGTCAACAGTCCCGGCTTCAAAGAAACAGGCACAGGGCACGACCCGATTATTGGGCAAAACAACACTCTTGGAGAGCAACGCAAACGCACTTTCAAGGTCACGATTGAGGGTAAGCCTCAAGAGCTTTCTACCCAAAGCGACTGGGTGATTCCTACAGGCGGCGGTTATTTCTTTGCCCCGTCGATCGATGCCCTATGTCTGCTGACAGGCAGGAAGAAATAATGCGATCGCTGTCTGTATCTTGGGCCAGCGGGCGCATTTGAACAGAAAGTTACGGTTTCGGCTGAAAGGCTTTTTCTGCAAGACGTTTACCAATCTCGTTCGTATCCTCAAGACCCTTACATCTTGCGCTATCTCAGATCTTGCACCATTTTCAACAAGGGCTTGTCAAGAGGACAAAAAGCTGAAAGAAAGGGCGTAGTAAAACTTTCAATTGGACGGTTATGGAAACCATCATTGAACACGCCCAAGGGCTAGTGTATAGCCTGCTTTGCCTGATGCCTAGTGAGTATCAAA
>QBMH01000271.1 GCA_003249025.1 Leptolyngbya sp.
CCAGCTAGATAGGTTCTACTTCTAGCATCGCCCAGCGGGACTTTTCTTGTGCAACCTTAGTTGCACATCGCGTGTTGATACTTCTTGACAGTCGCTCAAGCAAGGGATGGAATTCCTAGCACCGGGCAGGGAAAGTTATGCTCAAACTGTTGGACTAACGCGTGATTGGCAGATTGGCATCCTAAGACTAAAACAGTTGCAGATTCTGCTTTTACAACCTGACGAAGTTCATCTGCCAAATTGCCAAATCGAAGATGGGTTTTGAGCGAACCCCGCCACTCTTCAGCCAGATGACGTGCTTGCCATAGAATATGATCTGCTTGTTCAAACTGGTGCATTTGCCAGTCAAAAGTGCTATGACCGTGATCTTGAGCCAATGGTAATTCAGCAACTAAACTGGTGCCCCCTTTGCTCTTGGAGTGAGGCTCTACGAATTCACTGCACTCACGGGAGGAGAATGGGAAAGGCGTAGAGACGATCGCTGGATCTGGGCGATCGAGTGGATCTAAATAGCAGGTGCGATCGCGTTCCTCAGCCCTTCTATCCACTACATAAATCACCTGTACCATCACCGATTTTTGGGTTGCTAAGCGCGTTTGATGAGCAATCCATAGGGTCAGATCCAGCGCAGTCTGGCTATGAGGAGAGGCATTATAGCCAACCAAAAGATTAATTTCATTGGAATTGGATAGCGTATCATCAGTTCCCTGGTTAGGAACTAGCACCATTCGCTTTGCCATTTCAGGGCAGCCAAGAGCATTCTCAAGGCGCGCTAGCATCGGAAGAATTTTCACAATTTTTATCCTCTCACGGTCATTTTTTAAAACGAGAGGTGGGTTAAAGCGACAAACAGGTTAAGGCAGTATGCTTTGATACTATCAAGCACAGCGTCAAACACGTATTTGCCAGGAGATACCAATAACCATGACTATAAAGTCTCATTATTGGGCGCTCCTTCCATTGCCGACGGAGTTAGCTGACGGGCTAAGACTGGAAGGTGTCTCCCTTACAAATCGTAAGATTCGCCCCAAATAAACCGGTTCCTCCGCTCTGATTTTTGCATCTACTTCAGCGAGATTAAGGTCTGCTGTCATATTGCATTCAAATTAGGCTACCCACTAGATTGACAGGTGAAGTCAACGAAGATCTGCTTGCTTGGTAACGTTTAGGAACCATTCCGCTAATTTATGGGATCTTGTTCCACAAAACTGCTACCTTCAAAACAAATCAGCCTTACCATGGATCGAATCCACGATAATAGAGATACTCCGCTAATATAGCTTGCTGATTTTAAAACAGCTATGTTTCGTTAGAAGGGTTACAGCAGCCATAAAATATGCGAATTACACGATACAACAATGAATTTCTTGCACACGGTTGGACTTCTTGGGCGTGACTTCTCTTACCGCTTCAGGGCTTGATTTAAGCCAATTGTTTCCATTTGATCTGGACGAGTTCCAGCTACGGGCGATCGCAGCATTGGAAGCAGGACGGTCAGTGGTGGTGTGTGCGCCCACAGGTTCCGGTAAAACCCTGATTGGAGAATATGCGATTCATCGGGCGATCGCTCGTGGACGGCGAGTGTTTTACACCACGCCCCTAAAAGCCTTGTCAAACCAAAAGCTGCGAGATTTTCGCGAAATATTTGGGTTTGACCAAGTGGGGCTACTCACAGGTGATATTTCCATCAACCGAGATGCGCCCGTGTTGGTGATGACCACCGAAATTTTTCGGAACATGCTTTACGGCACCCCAATTGGAGAAGTGGGCACCTCGCTCACAGGCGTAGAAGCCGTGGTGCTAGATGAATGCCATTACATGAACGATCGCCAGCGGGGCACCGTTTGGGAAGAATCCATTATCTACTGCCCTCCAGAAATCCAACTCGTTGCCCTTTCCGCCACTGTTGCCAATAGCGATCAACTCACGGATTGGATTCATCAGGTGCATGGACCCACCGAATTAATCTATTCCGACTTTCGTCCCGTCCCTCTCAGCTTTCACTTCTGCAATCCCAAAGGCTTGTTTCCCCTGCTCGACGACAGCCAAAAGCGGATTCATCCCCGGCTCAAACCGAAGGGCGGCAAAATGTCGGGTCGCATGGGTGGCAGCCAGCGATCGCCCAAACAAGACAGCCCCTCTTTGCCATACGTAGTCAGCCAATTGCAACAGCGGGATATGCTACCCGCGATTTATTTCATCTTTAGTCGGCGGAACTGCGATCAGGCAATTGATCAAGTGCGTCACTTATCCTTGGTTAATCCCAATGAAGCGGCGCGGCTCAAGCAGCAAATCGATGATTTTTTGGAACGCAACCCAGAAGCGGGAAGAGCCGGACAGGTGGAGCCACTGTATCACGGGATTGCCGCCCACCATGCGGGCATATTGCCTGCCTGGAAAGGCTTAGTGGAAGAACTGTTTCAGCAAGGGTTAATTAAGGTGGTGTTTGCCACAGAAACCCTAGCGGCGGGAATTAACATGCCAGCCCGAACGACGGTGATTTCTAGCCTTTCCAAGCGGACAGATTTAGGACATCGCCTGCTGAATGCGTCCGAATTTTTGCAAATGGCCGGACGAGCCGGACGACGCGGCATGGATGTGCAGGGCTATGTCGTGACGGCACAAACGCAATTTGAAGGCGCACGGGAAGCTGCATATCTAGCCACAGCAGGAGCCGATCCGCTGGTGAGCCAGTTCACTCCTAGCTATGGCATGGTGCTAAATTTGCTGCAAACTCACAGCTTGGAGGAGGCACAGGAGTTAATTGAGCGCAGTTTTGGGCAATATCTCTCGACGCTCTATTTGCGTCCGCAACAGGAGGCGATCGCCCAACTCGATGCTGAGCTTGCTCAACTCGATGCCCAGATTGAATCAGTGGATTGGAACCTATTGGGGCAATACGAAAAGCTGCAAGAGCGACTGAAGGAAGAACGCCGCTTACTCAAGATTTTGCAGCAGCAGGCAAATGAGGTGCGATCGACCGATATGGGAATGGCGCTTTCCTTCGCTGTTGCTGGAACGATTATTAGCCTGAAAAGTTCACAAAATAGTATTTCTCATCTGATGCCTGCCGTTCTAGTGATGAAGATTGCTGGATCAGGGCAGTTTCCTTACCTAGTTTGCCTGGGTAAAGACAATCGCTGGTATATCGCCACGGTGAGCGATGTGGCAGATTTGCGCGGCGAGATTCCCCGCATGACCGGCGTGGATGACTTGACTCCACCTTCTGACATGCCTCCCAAACCCGGACAAACTCGCAAAGGCAATGAGAAAACCGCCGCGATCGCCCAAAAAATCCCCCCAGCCCCCGACCTAGCGGATCACGCTCCTGAAGTCCACACCCAACAACAGCGGATGCAGGGCGTAGAAGCCGAAATGCAGGCTCATCCCGTTCATCAATGGGGCAATCGCGCCACCATTCAAAAGCGCCAAAAGCGCATGATTGCTATTCGTGATGAATTGCAAGACCGTCGCACCAAACTCAATCACCAAGCCCATCGCTACTGGGAAGCCTTCCTCGACCTAATCGACATCCTGCGAGAGTTCGGCTGCTTAGATGATTTAATTCCTACGCCTCTAGGACAATCCACCGCCGCCATTCGCGGCGACAACGAGCTTTGGCTGGGCTTAGCCCTCACCTCCGGCGAACTGGGATCACTGGCACCCCATCACCTCGCCACCGCTTGTGCGGCTCTAATTACCGAAGCTCCCCGCCCAGATGCGTGGAGTCGCTATTCAATTTCTGGTGAGGTAGAGGAAGCTCTGAATGGACTCCGCAGTATTCGCCAGCGCTTATTTCAGCGGCAAAGACGACTTCAAGTGGTGCTGCCCGCGTGGCTAGAGTATGAATCTGTTGGCATTGTGGAACAGTGGGCATTGGGTATTGAGTGGAAGGAGATTTGCGCTAACACCAGCCAAGATGAAGGCGACGTGGTACGAATTTTGCGCCGCACCTTAGATTTCCTTTCTCAAATTCCCCATGTGCCCCATTTGCCAAAGGAGCTAAAGCGAAACGCGGTGAGGGCAATTCAACTGATCGATCGCTTTCCCGTCAGTGGCGCGGTGGAGTGAAGAAGAGAGTTGGAGTTTGGGCGATCGCTTAAAGTTCCCACCAAACTCTAAACTAAGCCAAACAAACACATTTAAGAGCGGCTAGCAACTTTCGCATTTCACGATACTCTCTGTCTATCTGCTGCAACCATCAGGGTACATTGTTAGCCTGCAAGAACTGTCACTATTGAAGACAGCTAGCTAACTTCAGTTTTTTAATTCTTTATCTGCTTTTATTGCAATTTGGCGACCCTCCTCTACTTGAACATCATAAAATTGAAACTTCATTTTCTCTTGATCAGTTTCAAATAAACAAGTCATTCTCTGACCAATAAATCCCTGTTCCTTGCTGTAGTTATAAATCTCTATTTTGTCAAAAGGAACTGTATTCATCTCAATTCTTGCCTCGCCAGAAAACTCTATGTTTTCTAGCGGAACTTTAAAATTACCAAACTCCATGAACATCAGTCCAGTTATTTCAATATCAGGAGGACAAGTAATGTGAATAGACTTAGATTTTCCAGGAGCTATATCTTTATAAATTGCATTTTTATCATCGAAGCAAAGATTTTGAAATAACTCTCTTGGAAGTAGACGAGTATCTATATTGTCAAAGGATATAGTTATTTCGTCCGGATTAGATGGCATATTTTCTACAATACTTTTGACAAAGCTCTGATCTAATTCGTTGTTAAGTAAGTTTACTTTGCAACTATTAAAAGTACCTGTTCTATTCAGAAAAGTTACAGCATTGCAGAGCCAACTTTCTGGCATTTGTGCTTGTTTGACCGTTCTTAACTCGATGCTTCCCTTCTCTGCCCAATGTTTTGCTCCAGGAGAAAAATCTGTTGTTGAAACAGCAATGACACGATCTAATTGGTGCACAAGTTTTCGACCAATGAGTTGTTCTATCCAACTTCCTGGAGCAGCACCGTGAGAAGGACGATTACGGCATTCAATCAGCCACTTATGATCGCCTAAGTCCGATGAAAAAGTGATAAATATATCAAACTCAGCTACTTGAACACCTTGATCATCATAAAACCGTTTATTAACTTCTATGTTTTTTCCAGATCTTGCTAAAATCTCTTCAATTTCAGCAACAAGTTCCTCAAGTTTTTTCCCGTCTTCTCTAGGCATTTTACAATTTTGCTACTCGTATTTATTACATTGCTCTGCTGCGGATTACTTCAAAATAACTTAATTTTAGTCCTGACAGTTAACCTTGATGTATCGCTTCAACTAGAGAGAAGAAGGTTAAGCACCTCTTCAAATAGAAGGAAAGGGGACTGATCAGAATCAGCCAACGTTAGCAATGACCTGTCCAATTTCTTGAGGAGTTACACCGATCGCCAGCATTGCTCGGATCAATAGTTCAATAGAAACTGAAGCATCCCCATTTTCTGCATTTGCAATCCGGGGCTGGCTAGAGTGAATCCTTTCTGCCAACTCAGCCTGGGTCATCGTTTTTTGCCTGCGTTCCTTCAGATGGCGGCTGAGGGCTAGTTTGATCTCAATCAAGCTAGTTTCTTCTGAAGTTAGCTCTAAGAAATCGGAAACCGTACCAACCTTCCAACCCTTCGCCTCTAAGCGTTCTTTTTTAGCCTGATCCATGACTAAACCTCCACATCTCTGTCATATTTCCTAAGCCGCTTTTTACAGATATCCATGATGTCGTCGGGCGTTGCTTGCGTCGTTTTATGAAACACCTCAACAATCAAGATGGCATCACCGTCAATCCGATAAATGATTCTCCAATTTTTGTCTGCATCTCGAACTCGTAATTCATGGCAATGTATCCCGATACTGGGCATTGGTCTTGAATGGGGCAACCCAAGATTCTCACCCTGTTGTAAGCGTCTGAGCAGAAAGCCTGTCTCAATTCGCGCTTCTTGAGTAAAAGGCGGTGTTTTGACCTCACCCTGCAACCAAACTATGGGTTTATCGGTTTCCTGCATGATTACTTATATCATTTTTGATATATTAATACGATTGCTAGCCGTCTACTAAAACCTGTTGTGGAGGACGTTAAATCTCTTTTTGGTTTGTTTGGGTAAAACTTGCTGACTGACTGTACTGTCAAGGCAGTGTTGAGTAAGGCGAGTGAAAGAGAGGGGCGATCGCGTCAAGTTTCTTTGCTCTAAAAACGGTTTGGTCTGAACAACTATTTTTCTCTTGTTAATCCCTATTGTTTATATCTAGTAGACCTCCTGCACGAATAGTAAAACAGTGTGCCAGTTGAGAGCGCGTCGTTGCA
>QBMH01000272.1 GCA_003249025.1 Leptolyngbya sp.
TTGGCTCATTCATGAACCGTTACATACCTGAGCTTTTTACCCCTTAGCTACTTAAGTGCTATGACTGCGCTTGCGCTTAGGGTTACTCAATAAATTTTTGCGAAACTCTTCGATCGCTCGTTGATGGGCTGCAGGATCATGCAAATTTACCATCCAATCTTCGAGTACTGGTTGAATATAGCGAATACCTCCGCCTGGAAGTTTTTGGTAATGAACTCCTAGCAGGTGAGTGTTATCTTTCCGGTATCGCTGAAGGGTGCGATCGCTCACTTGTAGCAGTTCGCCAGCTTGTTCTTCGGTGAGGAATTGCAGGTTCATGATTGCTTCCTCCTGATTTCGTTATATCCCGTAGTCCCTGAGGTGATGGATTTTTCACAGTCTGGGCAAAATAGCGCATCTAAGCCTGGAAAAATGCGAGGGTGCGTACATTCAATCGGGAGAATTTGTACCGACGATCGATGCTTTGCCGATGGCACTGACCACTGTTTTGGGTTAGAAATGGCTGAAGCAGTTTTTGGTTGCAACAAATCAAGTTGGTTCATCGCGTCCTCCTGAGAGGAATTTCAATCTTCGCTGATTCACAGCACCGAACATCGTTTTGATCGGATCGATCTGGGTTGTGTAATTTAGGATTGGCATTTTTTTACTCCAGTCTTGTGACTTCTGATAAACTCCACTGTTTTTGTATAGGGCTGCTTATCCTGCATCATGGCTTCGACTACGGCTTTAATTGATGCTGGCAAGTACAGCGATCGCTTCACCCGTTTCTTCTCGCTATCCACCTCAACCACTTCAGACCAGTGGTAATAAAAGCTGACATTCTCGTTTTGGCGATGCTTATTCCCGACCTGCTCCTCAATGCAACCAACCTGTACTCGCCGACTGTTGGGTTTCGGCATTGGCTCTGGTTGTTCTGGCGTAGGTGGAGGCTCCAATTGTTCAACTACAAATTCAGCCCTATTATTGGTCAGGACTAATTCACGTTTTTTGTGTTGAATCAGCAACCCTTCGTAACCAGATCTTGTTAGCCCTCTGTAATCACAGATCGCTTTAGCCCCCCATTCAGAGCGCTCAATTACCTGGACAGCGTTGATACTTAGCGTTGTCAGGTTCTTTGATGTACTCCCGTAAACAATCCATTCTCGATCGCCCCAATGCATGGTTCCTTTAATTTTGTTTCTGGTCAGAGCCTCAGCGGAATTTAATTTTGCAAACCCTTCTAAAACAACGCCAGACACCTCAAAACGCTCTTTCTGTTCTGGGGTATTCGACGGATTAACTTTTGCTTTGAATTCACAAATAGCCTGATTGGTCGTTGGTTCTAGATGGATTTCTTCTAAACTTTTGCCCCCGACCGGAGTCAGCATTGAAATCTTGTAAGAATCCTCCCCTAGGTATTGATGGGAGCCTTGATATAAAACAATGACTCGCAAAGCATCTTTGGGGTCAGCCTTAAACACCTTGACCTGATAGCCGTTGGGGGTTGTGCAAAGTGCGCCCCAACGAATAGAAGCAGCTTTAGGCTGTTGAACCTTCTTCAGTTCCCGCTCTAGCACCTGAATTCGGCTCTTGTTTCCCTTGGGCTGCTGTTTGCACCGTTCTAGTGCTTGAAGCAGGATATCTTCGTTCGCTTTCGCCAGTGCCGTCTTATAGTTGCAGTCGGTTGGGGGCACCCTTGTGAGCCAACCAAAAATGGTGGACTCAAGCTCGAAGGTTTCCAGTTTTTGGGTCGGTGGTTTCTTTTCACAGCCAAAGCTAGAGACAGAACTCAATGGAGGATTTTCAATCCAAAACCGTTCCACTTCTGGCAGTATTGATTCCTGAAAACCTGCTGGGGTTACATTAATGCCCTCCATCGCCTGCCCTCCTTAGATGCCGGATGATAAAGGCTTCTCGGTTCCCCCACGGGGTTTCAATGCCCATTCTTTTTTTCATGATCTAAACCCTCAAATACGACAGATTGTCTTGAACAGTCTGAAAAAGAAGGAATTAGTAATCAGGGAGGCGGATGGGGATGTTCACAATCGGTTAAACTTTCGTTACAAAAGAAGCCTTTTTGAGTAGGTAGGGCTATTTGAAAGGGGTTTTGAGTAAAGCAGCATTCAGGCTTACTACCCTTCATTAATCCCTTCGAGGTGGGTAATTTCCCGCCATTGCTGGATTCTGGCGATCTAGGCGGATCTCCGTTTTTTTCCTCTAAATCGCCTGAAACCGTTGCAGGGCAAGAAATTACCGACCTAGACTCCGACTTCCAAAGATCCTTATTTTCCTCTTTGTAGAGAGTTCTTAAACTGACCCCTGCTTTCGCCGCGATCTCGTTGGCTCGGTCGGTTACACCTGCTGGCAACCTACCTTCAGATTCCAAGGCGGCAAAGGCGTTTTTAATCCGCTCACGGGAGTCTTGAGCGCGACGAACATTAAACGGAACGACGGTGTTCGCGGCTTCTTCCTGGGTGGCATAGATATGCCCATCTCGCAAAGGGTTATCCCCCAGGCACCAGTAATAGCCTTCAACCGCTGTTGCCCAAGTGTTGGCGCGATGAACAATGTCTTCTTGATGCCCACACCATTCCTCAAAGCCTGGAGCGTTAAGCGCCGCCGACAGGACGTACTCTGCTAGAGCATCCCCTTTGTATTGGAGGAATACGTGCCCGTGGCAGGCGATGACCTTGAGCAAATGATTGGTTTGCCCGTGGTCTGTCCAGCCTTCTTCAAGCTCCCGCTTCAAATCGGCTTCCCATTCGGCGACGATCGTGCGAGTTTTCTTTTTCCGCTTGCTACGGTTCAAGCGAGATTGGGCGATCGCTTCTCGGAGCAGTTCCAAGTCTTGGCAGTCAGCGGCGACATCCCACCGCTGGAAAAACTCTCTTAGCCCGTTGTAACCGTCTCCTAGCGGTTCAACCTGGCAATCTCCATCCAATAGACAAGATCCCGAACTGGGTTGTAGGGGAAGCCGATGGGCGTTGTATTGGGTGAAGCTGCCTGGAACGGCGTAGGCTTTGCAATTTGGAAAGATTTCTAGCTGCCCTGGGGCGATCGCTAACCCCTGGGCTTCTAAAGTTTGCTTGATCGTTGTTGCCAAACCAAAGGTAGGCACTTCGACTGGAAGTGGGATATATAGATGGAATCCACCTGAAAAACTGGAGCGAATTAGGATTGTGCGGCTAATGCCGATTGTTTCTAGTGCGTAGCGGATTTCTCGGATGGAACTTGGCTGATGATAGAGACTGTTGGCATCTATATCTAGCAGGGCGTACCGAGTTAAATCTTTGAAGCGCACCCCGACCAACTGAGCCGAATCCTGCCACTTCGCCCATAAGGTACGGGGGCGTAGGGGATATTTTGTGGCGGTTTTCCAATCTGGTAATACTTGGTTCTCAGCGACGATCACTTGCCATAAATAGGGAAATATTTCACAAAGACGCTGCCCTAGAGGATCGGCTGGTCGGGGTTCGTGGAGTGGGTGGTTCATAATCCAATCTCCAGTTGCCCACCCTGGACTAATTGCTCACACTGTTCGCGCAACAAATCTCGCGCTTTTTTCGCTAAATGCCTGACCCTGTGGTCAGTAAGATTCATGACCTCTACGATTTCTGCGGTTTTGAGAGGGGCACACCCGATGCCATATTTGTACCGAATGATTTGAGCCAGCCTCGCATCATGGTCGAGCGAGAGCAGCAGGTGATCAACTCTGTCCCTCAATTCCATTTCTTCGACATAAGCATGGGGTTCATCGCGATCGCTGGAGGGAATCAAGTCCCCAAAGCGCACCTCACCTTTGCCATGAGGAGTTTCATAGTCCAGTGAATAGACTTCATTTTTATAAAGCAGCAGCGTTTGAATCTCATCTGGAGAGACTTCCAATGCCTCTGCAAGCTCTTCCAGTCTGGGCTTACGCCCTAATCTCTGGCTTAGCTGAGTTTCTACCTTATGCAATTTACTTAGCCTGTCGAACAAGTGAATTGGTAGCCTGACGATGCGGGACTGATTACTCCGGGCGCGGGTAATCCCCTGGCGTATCCACCAGTAGGCGTAGGTGCTAAACCGATAACCTCGCTTCAAATCAAATTTTTCGGTGGCAGTTTCTAGCCCGATGGACCCTTCTTGAATTAAGTCAAGCAATGTCAGGCGGTCATTCGGCTTGTAATATTGCTTGGCAATTTTCACGACTAATCGAAGGTTGCACTTCACTAATCGCTCTTTTGCCATCCAGCCTTTTTTTCTAAGTCGATGTTGTTCTGGGGTAAGACTGCCTTCATCTTGAAAGGGAAGCCAGCATTCTTGAACAACCTTTGCCAATTCAATCTCTTGGACGTGAGAGAGCAATGAATACTGACTTATCTCGGCTAGAAATTGACCTAATGAGTCAAGCTGACTTGCTTTCGCAGTTCGAGAGTTCGACTTGAAAGTGATATGGACTTTTGAAGAATTTGATATAGTGAGTAACATCATTAATTCCATTGGTGATAAGCCTTCTTAGGGCATATTGTTTTGGTGACATTGATGGTGTTTGAACTAAAGAAAGCGATCGCTCGCCGTCCGCCAAGACTCTGCGATCGCTTTCTTTTTAGGTTTGAATTTTCCACAAAGCTGAATACCGTTGTAAAACTGGCACTGGACTATTTTCTTCAGAGCGTTTTTTATGGGTTGATCAGGAATTCAAGACTGCGATGCTTAGACGGAACGCAGAGATCAAGATGGAAACTCTCAGCGCAGGTGACGCTGGTTGCCCCTGTAGGAATTTCAAGCTTCGCGCCGTTGGTCGCAGATATTTTCACGGTGACAATTCGCCCTTGAGTCAGTGGATCGACTTGCTCTGATAGAAATTCCACTTTCAAGAATTCTGGAGTTTTCATATTTTTGGGATAAATGGGGTAGGATGCATTCCCTGCAAGGGCGTTCACACTCTGTCTCCGTGTTATGGAGATGACAACTAAAAAACTCGAAGCCCATCCCAGGTCGGCAAACCTGGGAAAGGCTTTTTATTGGGCAGTCAAGTTGTAGTGATTTCCAGATGTGAGCATCCGCCAGTTTTTACTGGATGCCCAAGTTAGGAACTCGGATGGATACCAGTCAGTTGATAGGTCTTGTTCTGCTGGGTTAAATGGATGCAATGGAAATTTCATAGTCTATGTTCTGGGGTAGATGGGATGAAAGGCACTCCTCACACCGACGTTCACAACGTGTCTCCGTAGGCGAATCGCCTTTCTTCAGGCATCTTTGAGTACTGCCTCGTATTGGGCTGCGATGCTGCGGAGAAGTTTGGAAAGAGCCATGAGATTTTCGATCTGGCTGGCAACGGCGTTCAGTCTAAAGTGAGTTATTCAGGTTTTGGAGGTAGAAACGAACGGCTTCGTCGATTAGGTCGGAGGAGTCGCGGTTTTCTTCGATCGCTTGAATCTTGAGGGCTTTCTTGAGCTTTGGCTCCATGCGAATGGTGAAGTTTTCACGACTCGACTTGGAGGAAGTGAGGACTTGCATGATTGAATGAATAAGTATGTTTTAGTTGAACCGTCGTTCATGCGAATTATACATGATTAACTAATCAAACGATCTCTTGAAGTTAGGATTTATGATTTGGGATGAATAAAATGGTTGTGAGCTTGTTTCCAGCGTGAATGAAGGTTTTTTTGCAAAATTGGCGGTGGCGGTGCAAGAAGCGCGGGGGAAGTTATCTCAGCGCGAGTTTGCAGAGGTGCTAGGGGTGTCTCAATCGACGGTGCAGCAGTGGGAGAATGGCAAAAATGTCCCTAGTTTGGAGAATCTGGAGAAGATTGCTCGAATTAAGGGGATGTTGGTGGAGGCTTTTGTGGCTTACCTGTATGGGCGCACGGGTGGGTTGACGAGTAAGGACATCACTGATCGGGTGGAGGTGATGCCATCGCGGGATTTTGCCCAGATGCTGCGGGTGATGGCGGATCGGATGGACACAGCAAAGGATGCACCACCGATTATGGAGCGCAGAGGGAAGGCTTCGGCTAATGCTCAACCGAAGGGGAAGGGAGAGGGAGAGAGTGTGCCGCTGGAGTTGCCGGAGCGGGTTGAAATGGATGAGGAGATGAAGGGTGAAGCCTGAAGAATGAGGCTGAAGGAAACTAGAGCTTGCAGGGTTGAAATAGGGAACTCTTAACCCAATGGCAATAGGTTCAAGTATGAGATACCAATCCAGGCAAAGAAGGTCTTCGACATCGTTTGCAGTCAGAGCAAAACAAGTTCTCTTGCCTGGATTGTTGATTGCTGGAGTTAGCCTACTTTCTGCGAAAGATGCTTTTTACTTTGATAATGGGTCGGGTGGGGCGGGC
>QBMH01000273.1 GCA_003249025.1 Leptolyngbya sp.
ATATCAACATAGGATTTAATCTAACTCTTACTGACTTTTCGGATAGGCTCTAAGACGGTTTTAATTCCTCTCGTTGGGGGATGCTTGATAGGGTACGTCCAACGCTAAAATAAGTAAGTTCATCATTGCCGAGGGTCATCCATCGTGCTGTCAATTCTTCTTGCAGATTTCCGCATCATTTTTGACCGCGATCCGGCTGCCCGCAACTGGCTAGAGGTTTTATTCTGCTATCCCGGTTTACAAGCGCTGTTGATCCATCGATTTGCTCATTGGCTCTACCGATTGGGGCTGCCGTTTGTGCCTCGGTTTATTTCTCAATTGGCGCGCTTTTTCACTGGTATTGAAATTCACCCCGGCGCTCAAATTGGGCGGGGCGTGTTTATTGATCACGGCATGGGTGTCGTTATTGGCGAAACTGCGATCGTCGGAAATTATGCGTTGATTTATCAAGGGGTGACCCTGGGAGGAACGGGCAAAGAATGCGGCAAACGTCACCCAACTTTGGGCGAAAATGTGGTGGTGGGAGCCGGAGCGAAAGTTTTAGGCAATCTGTTGATTGGCAACAATGTTCGGATTGGGGCAGGTTCGGTGGTACTGCGCGACGTTCCTTCAGATTGCACCGTGGTTGGGGTGCCGGGTCGGATTGTATACCGCTCAGGGGAACGGGTCGAACCTCTAGAACACGGTCGTTTACCTGACTCGGAAGCGCAGGTGATTCGAGCATTGGTTGATCGCATTGAAAACTTGGAACAACAGATGCAAAGTTTGCAACCGGCTCAATCTAGAGTACTCGAACCCGCGATCGCGGCTGTGGCAATGGTATCCAACGGAGCAGCATCCAATGGCTCAGCATCTAACGGTAAATCTGCTGTTCCAGACACTTGGACACCCACTACTGCCGCCAATTGCCGGATTCGCGATCGCGTCATTGAAGAATTTTTGGATGGGTCAGGGATTTAGACCTTGGTTCGCCTGATGACGAATGAGTCGCTGCACACTGATTATTGCTCGATTCAATTCGTGAGGGCGGCGATCGGGTTTTTCTAAATATGCTTGCTGTTCATCCTCAATCATCGGCACATCCTGCAACACCAGACCATCCAGCAATTTTTGGGCAGATCCAAACAGACGAGTTTTCAAAAAAAGCCGAAATTTTGGAGAGAGCTTGTGCAAGTTTGGAAAGGCATTCAGCGATGTGAAATGCACTAGGTAAGCGCGAGTGTGGGTTTCATCTATCGGGCAAAACAGGCAGTAGATTTTGAAATCGTTGCCTAAACGAGATGACCAATGGGGATAAACATAGCTGACATCCAGCGGCTCTGGATGCAACTGGCGCAGTTGAGGAATGAAGAGTTGGGCAACAGACCAAATTTTGTCAATTCGGTAATAGCTTTGGGCATTGTAGTGAGCATCAACACAGTTCTCGTTTTCCTCAATGGTGTTTAGTTCTGCTGCTGTCCATGCCTGCAAGTTTTGATGTAAATGCCCGTGGTACATATCCATCAGGTTTTCAATTAGGTAGGAAAAATGGGCATGGGCATCGATCACTGAAACTGTGGCAATGTAATTGAGATGCCCCCATTCGGGTAGAGCCAGCGGTGAGATCGTTTCCGCCAAAGCAGCATCGCCTGGAAACACCCAAATAAAGCCATCCTGTTCTTTCACGGGATAACGTCGAACGTGGGTATTCGGCAATTTTTGATTGGCTTCGAGATAGGGTACGGTGCTGCATTGCCCTTGAGCATTGATCCGCCAACCATGGTAGGCGCACTCCAGTTCACCGTTCACAACACAGCCGCGACTTAGCTTCACAAACCGATGAGGGCATCGATCTTCTAGCGCGTGGATCTGTCCTTGTGCATCTCGAAAGAGCGCGATCGCCTGTTTCCATATCACTACCCCCATCGGCTGATCAGTGATTTCGCTGGCACGGGCAACCCCATACCAGTGATTAGGGTTGATGTCAGCCAACCGAATATCAAACCGAGGCGATGTTGAAACAGGAGCATTCATAGATCAATCAACTCACACCAACTAAGTCCACGCTCAAGATTGTAGCTTTGCAGCGATCAAAACAAGCTGTTGATTCGGTTCGCTTGAAACATGAAAGCTGCTGATTTATATGCCTTTAAGCCTAAATACAGGCTTATGCGATCGCGTTATCATAGGAGTAGCTGATATATCATTCCACAGTTCCTTATGGTCCTCTTGCAAAACTGCTTAGAAAAACTCCATGCAAATACCCCGAAGCACACTAAAGGGAAAGCATGGTGTGTTTATGGTGGGATTTTGGTTGGAGTCTTGTGGACTGGGGCGATCGCGCCGACAGTTGCCAGTTCTCCAGCAGGCAGAGATTGTATTTCTAGCACATCTAGAAATGATGGACGCTTGGATAGGACGGCTGATGATAATTGCAAATCACCTACAGTTCCATCTAATTCCTCTACCTCTAATTCTTCCACTGGAGTACCTTATACCATTTGGGTTCCAGGGCAACCCGAGCGCACTCCGCCAAGCGAGTACTACCCAGCAAATTGTCAACCACTGCCCTCTGGGGTGACTAGCGCAGACTGGCAGTACTTTGCTGAACTGTATCGCTGTAAGTATGGAGACCATGATTAGAGCGATCGCAGGATTTGTTGCGATCGCAAAATCTGGTTAGGACTGAAGCCTGCTTCATTCAAATACGTCAAAAAGCCAGAGTCGCTATAGCGTGGGTCGATAGCGATCGCTTGGCGAAATGCAGCTTGGGCAAGGGAAGTTTCTTGGTTTCCTAAATGGGCGATCGCTTCTGCGACAAGGGGATGGGGATTGCTCGGTTCTAGTTTGGCGGCTTCCTTAGCGGTGGCGATCGCCCAGTCGTATTGTCCGATTCGCTCCAATGCCAGACTCAAGTTGTAATGGGCGATTTCGTTGTTGGGTTTGAGTAAAGCTGCCCAGGAATGAGCCGCGATCGCGTTATTGAGTTTGCCGCCGACCAGATAAACAATGCCCAAAGCGTTGAGCGTTGGCACATCAAACGGGTTTAGGTTAAAGGCTTCGAGTAAGGTTTTCTCGGCAATCGGGGTTTGTCCGGCTTTATGCTGTGTCCAACCGAGCAACACTCGCCCCGATAGGTTTTGTGGCTCTAGTTCCACCGATTTTTGCAGTGCCGCGATCGCCTCTGAATAGCGTTCCTGCTCTCGCAAACTCAGTCCTTGCTGGCGATAGTCTGCCGCTGGTTGGGCAAAAGCGGATGAAGGGACGAGTAAGCTGGCGATCGCCCCCAGCAACACCCATTTCAAGTGCCTCAGCGATCGCAGTCGTTGATTATCAATCCATCTCTGCATAACCGAATAATTTAATGTTGCTGCTCTTGGGTCAGGTTGACATAATAGTGCGTTCTGGCGCACCTGATACGCTCTATCGTTGGCATTGCGGGCAAAAATGCGCCGATCGCCCTGCCATTTTCACCCGATGTATCACTGTCTCACAGGTGCGGCAGGTTTCTCCATCCCTGCCATAAACCCACGCTTTGCCGCCATAATTTCCATTGATTCCTTCCACATTACGGAAGGTGCTAAACGTAGTGCCGTTTGCGTCGATGCTATCTTGCAATACTTTTAGAGTCGTGCTGTGCAAAAGTTTGACCTGGTTGCGGGTTAGGGTACTGCACAGCGTTTGAGGATGAATGCCGCTTAAAAAGAGGGCTTCATCGGCGTAAATATTGCCCAATCCGGCGACAATGCGTTGATCCAGCAAGGCGTTTTTGATGGGGCGCTGACGAGAATGAAGCTGCTGATAAAAGTAGTCCACCGAAAATTCAGCCGAAAAGGGTTCGGGTCCAAGCGCTTGCAATCCGGTGATGATCTGCTCAGGGGACTGGTTAGGTGGCACCCACCACAGTTGCCCAAAGGTGCGCTGATCGACAAATCGCAGTTCGCGATCGCCCTGGAAAAATAGTCGCACCCGCGTATGTTTGTGCACTGGCTCAGCGGCATCGACCCAAAGCAGTTGCCCTGTCATTCGCAGATGTGCGCCGAGATAGCCAGCAGGAGTAGGAAATTCCTCAGAGCCTATTCCTTGAACCAGTTCGGCAATCAAATATTTGCCGCGCCGATGCCACTGGGCGATCGCGGTTCCAGTCAGCCCTGACAAGAATTCAGACACAAAAATAGGGCGGGAAATGGTGCGATCGAGCAACACTTCCCCACCCTGAATTTCTTGATTGAGGGTCAACCGATTAAGCCCTCGCCGAACCGTTTCAACTTCGGGCAATTCAGGCACAGCTACACCACAAAATAAATATCTTACGAATATTCATCTTAGTAGAGATGTAGCCATCCACCAAAAACGCGAATAAATTCTAAAAGGTCTAGCAACATAGCTCATCCCATAAAAGGTTAAGCAAAAATTTGCTGACTCAATTAAATTCCTTAACGAGTTTCAGTTCCCTGATTAGGAGATCCTTCAACCACGCCGCTGCCTTCGCCTGATTCGGCTTTAGCAGTAGACTTGGCATCGGTAACCACATTACTACCCGTTCTGCGGGTGCTTTCATTGATAGTAGTTTGTTCACCACCAGATGGGGTAGCTTTAGCCTTCTTAGTAGGAGGCGAAACTTCAACGACTTCGTTTTGACCAAAGTTATTGGTGTTTACCCCAGCATAATTAACATTATTAAAGCGAACGATAACGGGGTATTTAATGCCACCCTGGTCAATAGAGGCAACGGTGCCTACTTCTTGAAACCAGTAGGACTCTTTGCGCATGATACGGACTTTAGAACCACGCTGAACCATGAGTGTTTTCCCTTATTTGCTTAACTCACACAGCTAATGCAGATACTTTACACCGGAGTGTTCACCGACAAAACATTCAGACTCAGGGTTGAAACAATCTGAAATATTCAGCAAAGAAAGGCAATATATGGGATTTGGGGTTTCAGGTTTCGGGCTTCAGGTTTTAGGGTATGGCTTATGCGGAGGAACGGGCTAGAGGAAAGGTGTGAGCGAATTGGCAAAGTAGTTCAAATGTCCGCAGGAAAATCCTTTACTTTAGAGAAGATAGGAAGTAGAGGATAAGAGAGATTTCTTCAACATTCGATATTTAACATTCGTCATTCGTCATTCGTCATTCGCCATTCGTCACTCAATTCTTCTGCCCCTTTTATGTCTTACGAACCGCTGCATCATAAATATCGACCTCAAACATTTGCGGAGTTGGTGGGGCAGGAAGCGATCGCCTCGACGCTGACGAATGCGATTCGGCAGGAGAAAATTGCGCCTGCCTATTTATTTACTGGGGCACGGGGCACGGGGAAAACTTCGAGCGCTCGAATTTTGGCAAAATCGCTCAATTGTCTCAGCAGCAAAACCCCGACTGAATCGCCCTGTGGCAGTTGTGAGGTGTGTCGCGCGATCGCCAAAGGAGATGCGCTGGACGTGATTGAAATTGATGCTGCCAGCAACACGGGAGTAGACAACATTCGCGAACTGATTGAGCGATCGCAGTTTGCCCCGGTGCAGTGCCGCTACAAAGTTTACATTATTGATGAAGTTCACATGCTGAGTACGGCGGCATTCAACGCGCTGCTGAAGACGTTGGAAGAACCCCCCGATCTCGTGGTTTTTGTTTTGGCAACCACCGATCCTCAGCGGGTTTTGCCCACAATTATTTCTCGCTGTCAACGGTTTGACTACCGCCGGATTCCATTGGAACCGATGGCAAATCATTTGCGGCACATTGCCGACAAGGAAAGCATTCTGATTACGGCGGAAGCGGTGACGTTAGTGGCGCAAATTGCCCAAGGCGGCTTGCGAGATGCGGAAAGTTTGCTGGATCAACTCAGCCTACTGCCCACTGAAATTAGCGTAGAGCAGGTGTGGGATCTGGTGGGGTCGGTGCCAGAGCGCGATTTATTGGAGTTAGTGGGCGCGATCGCCCAAGATGATCCAGAAGCGGTGCTTGATAGTACTCGCCGTCTGATGGATCGGGGTCGAGAACCGCTGATTGTGCTGCAAAATCTCGCCGGCTTTTATCGAGATATGCTGATTGCCAAAACCGCTCCGCAGCGAAACGATCTGGTTGCCCTGACTCCGGCTACTTGGCAGCAGCTTTGCGACCTAACGCAAACTCTCGACCTTGGGCTAATTCTGACCAGTCAGCAGCATCTCCGCAGTGCCGAAATTCAGCTTAAAAACACCACTCAACCCCGTCTCTGGTTAGAAGTGACGCTGATGGGGTTGTTGCCCTCTGCTGCCAATACTTCTGCGATCGCCCAGCCCAGCCCAGCCCAGCT
>QBMH01000274.1 GCA_003249025.1 Leptolyngbya sp.
TTCAAATAGAGAACCCTCCTACCTTACTTTTTCTACCAGCGATAAATCAGCCCTGCGGTTGGAACGGGGGGCACATACCCTTCTCTTTGTTTGGCTTTGGCTGCCAGGGCAGTTAGTTTATCCAGACTCATGACTTACCCCATTCCTTCCAGATTTCACGTCCAATCGCTTCATAGTCACTCCAAGCATCTTGCGCCACTGTACCTTTAAGCGCATAAACAGGGACCCCTTCTAACTCAGCATCCTCAAAGATAGTACGGGTTTGAATGGCTCCATTGAATACGGGAATACCGCTGTTAAGGAGGACATCCCGTGCCCGATCGCCTCGTTTGCTGTTGCGCGGTGGGACGCGGGTTAGCAATACACGATAGCGGTCTTCGGGAAGTGCTGTTAACCGAGAAAGGGTTGCGAGGGTTGCCTCCAGGCTAAAAGGAGCGGGTGTTGTTGGGATGATTAACAAATCACTGTTCATTGCTAATGCAATGAGTTCGTCGTCTTTGGGACGGGCAGGTGTGTCAATAATCAAATGTTGGTAATTGTCGGGTACTGCATCGCCGTCAGTGACGACAAACGGAATGCGATCGCCCCCTCGCTCATACCAACTGAGGGCACTGCGGTTTAAGTCTCCATCTCCTAAGACCACTCGCCCAGCCCCTCGCCGCTTGGCAATAAAGGCTGCTATATGGATGGCAGTAGTCGTTTTTCCTACACCGCCTTTGAATGAGGCAACTGTAATAATCATGTGGCTTTCGTAATGGTCGTAACAATCGCTTCACCATCATGGATTGTTCGGTCCCTCGGCGCAATACAGAACAGCAATCCCCAGTTTGAACCCTATAACTAAGCCAACAAGGGCGAAGCTGTCTAGGCGTAGCGATAAATATCAATCTTAGTTTCCAGGCACTTCCGTAGACTTAGGTCATTTGCACCGACCTCAAACCAACTACCTGGTTTTTGATAGAAATCCAACCCGCGCCCAATTTTAATCATCCAGCCATTATCAATCCGAATTTCACGATCGTGCAAATTTGAATTCAACTTAATATCAAGGACAACATCCATCTCCAACAGGCTTTGCTGCAAGTCATCCAATTTTTCTTGAATTTCTGCCAATGGAGTGTCGTTGTCATAGCCAGTGGTTAGCTCAATTCGCTTAACCGTACCCGACTTGATCACTGCCTCACAGAAACGCACAAAGTTCTGAATTTGATGCGTCATGCGGATATAAGGCTCTTCAATCACGACAGCCTTTGCGCCCTGAAGGTAAGGACTGAGGATTGAGTCGTAGCTGTAGCCGGTTGCGCCATAGTGAATTGTGAAATGTTGTTCTTGAGGCAAAGGAGCTTGTTCTAAAGGTTCTGCTAGTGGAGCAGATTGAGGAATCGTTAAAGGCTCCTGAGTATTTTTTTCAGGAGTCCTTGATCGCCTAGATTTTGTCTCCTCTTCCAGTGCCCGTCGTCTTGGATTCTGGGTAGCAGTGGCTTCTTTTGACTCTGGGCAAAAGATGATGACTTCTTGCCCATCTGGTGCAACGTAGGACAAATTAATTCGGGCAAACTCATCATCGGGCTTGCGCTTGTTCATTTGTTCTTTGACTCGACGACGGCATTCGACTGCGTAGGCGACGTACTGCTCAAGCTGTTGGTCGGTTGGGCTGCCTGCGGGATGCAAGATTTTCAGAAAAGCTGCCACCGTTTTCTTAATGCCCTTTTCGTCTCGACCTTCTACGGCTGAACCGAGCTGGACGCGGCGAGAGACTTCCTCATAACGATTGGTATGTTGAAACAAGTGATGAAACGCTTCTGCCAGGTAGTCGGTGATGAAGCCATAGCTATTGGTTAAAAACTCACTGCTGTTTTTGGGCATCTCCCAGCCTGGCAAGTAACAAGCGAAGCGATCCATAACAGCCAGATCAAATTCTGGGGGCAGCGGTTGGAAGAGGTCATATTGGCTGGAATGCACAATCTGCTCAACAGACATATCGATGTTTCCGACAAACGCCAGACTTGCATCGGCGATGACTTCAACTCCACGGGAGAAGCGACCATTCGCCATGAAGTCTTTCATAATCTGAATCGTGTCTGTGTCTTTGATTTTGATACCGCCGACTTCATCAAAGGCAACGGTATCCCAGAATCCAACTAAGCCGACCCGACCCCGTGCGTTGTTGTAGAACAGGGTCGCTTTAGTCGCTTGCCCACCGCTAATCAGCGTGGAATAGGGGGAGAATTCACTGAAGAAATAGGATTTTCCAGTACCGCGCGGACCTAGTTCAATGAAGTTAAAGTTGGGTTCAACTAAAGGAGCAAGACGAGCAATATAGTGAAATCGCTGCCGTTCCGTAAGTTTGGCAGGCTCCAACCCAACTGTTCGTAGAATAACCTCTAACCACTCATCGCGGGTGAACTCTTGAGAACACTCGGCATAGCGATCGAAGTCAAAACGGCTGAGTTGGATCGGGCGCAGTTCCTCAATGTAGAAGGCGTAATCATCCTCTTCTATATCATTGTGGGCAATCATTACATCTGCCCAGATGCCACCTTCTAGAATGCGATCGTTATCCCGGTAGAACTGCTGGCTAATCGCAATTCGTTGGGAGTTAAAGTTTTCTAATGCCGCCCAATGCCGCTTTTCTTTTTCGACGTAGCGTACATGCACTTTATCGATGAAGCGGTAGCGACCTTTCGTTGCCACCTTTGACTGAGCGGCATTAGCTTCATCAGAGCGAACATAGTTGTCCTGAAGGGTTGCTAGCACTGCCTCCATCCCGGCATCAATTTCAGTTGGATCATCACTAGCGCAGTACTTTGCTAGCAGAAACTCCAGCACAAAGGTCGGGACGTTCGTTCCTTTCTTAATGCGGTGCAGCAGATCTTTGCGAACGACCTTGCCTTCAAACGTTTGATTGAGTTTTTGGCCGAGCGCATCCATAGGGTCTAAACCGTGTAGTCAGTTTCCAAGTTAAGACTGCTGTAGACAGTCAGGGTTTTGGGATTGAGTGCTTTCACTGTGAATTTGCCCTCAAACTCTGGGTCTAGTCGCAATATAATTTGCTTTCGTTCATCAGGAGCCAGCGTAATGGTACGGGTTGCTGGATTCACGTCATTACCAGGACGCGGCTCGCCAACGACATTCCCTTTAGAATCCTGAGCTTCTAGAAGAATTTCGGCAGTTAATGCCTGGGAGAACAGATTACCCGATAAACCGATATCAATCACAGGGAGCCGAGTTGTCACTCGCTTCGCACCGTTCTTGTAGGTGAGTTCTACCTGGAATTGCTCGAAGTTGGTATCTCTGCTGCTCTTGAACCGAACCACCAGAACAGGAACGATCGCCTCAGCGAGTGAAACTCCCCCATGAAAATAAAGATGCCCTGCTCTGTAGGGAGCCATTGTGCGGGGTAATGCTGCCTGGGTAAAGCCGCCGCGAATGCCCAGTTTGTCGGTTGCTAGTAGCAAGTTGTGGCTGTCTTCGGTGCCGTTGCCTAGCAGCAGGCGATCGTGGGCGTTGTATAGCCAGTTTCCCTCTGGCTTGCGGCAAACATCCCCAGCTTCCGCCTGAGCGTTGAGAAAGAAGCCGTGATCGCTGACCACGATCGCTTCGCGGAAGCCCAGTCCGCTCAGTTTGGTGAGAGCGGCACGAATCAGTTTCAGGGTTTTTGGAATCAGGCTGAGCGTGTTTTCTGGGTCACTTTCCAACTGGTTATCGATTTCGGTACTTCGCAGTACCAAAAGATACACTGTGGACTCGACCTTTGTTTTCTTGTTGATAAAGTCTTTGAGCAGCATCTCTGCAAAGCGATCGCCAAATCGCTTCCGCAGGATATCCATCCGCTGACTCACATTCGCAACGACCGTTCCGTTCAGTTTCGGGACGAGCGTTTCTTTTTCGTACTCCAAGGTTAAATCATCCTGGGCACCGGGTAGCAAACTTGCCATTCCTACAGGTGTAATCGTTGGGAGTTGGGCACAGGCAGGATACAATTCGACGGCTCCGATGTCGGTCAGGAGCTTTTCTAACTCAACGCCCAGTTCGTAGCGCAAAGCATCGATCATCAGGTAAGCCACTCGATGCCCCTTTTCACCCAACTGAGGGGAGAGGAAACGATCGAAGACGGCGGTATTCGTCAATCTTTCAGGCGGGGGCCAGGTGCTTTTTTCTAGATGGCGGGTGAATAGCGCCTGCACTTTTTCGATCAGCCGTCGGTAGCGGCTGCGGGATGCCGTGATCACCGGATCAAGCAAGTCACGGGAGGTAGTGGCGTTGCTGACGCTTTCTTCAAACTCCCGTTGTCGTCGATCGACCTCACGCAGGCTGCTGATGTAAAAGTCGATCAGCGTATCCTGAGTACGGCTGTAGTCCGGGAGTTGGCGATCGAAGTCTTCGCAAACCGAAATCAGGCTCAGAGCCGCTTGCAGCAGGAGCCATTGTTCCTGGTTCTCACCTTTGCCCCGCCAGATTGAGCGTTCGTGTTGGCTGAGCAGTTTGCGGGGCGTATCGAGATCATCCTGGAGTAACCCGTTGATGGCTCGCTTCAAGAAGGTGCGTTCCTCAAAAGGGAAAGTGTCGCGATTACCCAGGTCATCGATTTCGCGGCAGGCTGCCAGCAGATTCATCTCTGCTTCGATCGCTTCTGCCCGGTCGATGTACCGTGACTGGAGACGCTGGTCGTTTCGCAGGCGATCGCACACCTCATTGATCATGATATCTGCCTGATTCGAGGCGTGAGGAACTCCCTGGAGAGCAGCAGGAAGGGGGATGGGCAAGTCAAATACAAATTCGCTAAACAGCACAAACCGCCAGAGTTCATCGGCGATCGGCAACCAGGTTTTAGCACGGGTCTTCAAACTAAGCCCAATCGTCGTTTTCAAGAACTCTTTGACTTCTGCCACCCAACGATCCGAGGCTTTCAGTGCCTGCTGTTGCACGTCAGTGGGAGCCAGCAGCGCCGTGAGAATGTCGATCGAGGATTCTGCTTTGAGGATTGCCCTCAGTTGAGGGAAGTTTAGTCCGCCACCGACAGCATCAATCACCGCAAACGCAGGAGCAGGATCATCCTTAAAAATCTGCCGCAGTTCAGCACCGTACTCTGGCTTGGCTCTCAGGCACAAATTTTGGTATTCGTCGCTGTCTGCTGCCGGATTGGGGAATTGGGCACCACATTCGGCATAGAGCGAAAAGGGATCAACCTGCTTTTGTTCATCGGTAATCGGTGCTTTAGCAGGAATATAAATCAACAGTCCCTTGAGGGTTCTAGCGCCCAATTTTTGAAAGGCTTGCTTGGCTGCTTCCCGACCTTCAATACTGCTTTCCCCGGCATCAACCACAACGACCTCTTCTGAGGCGATTTGTAAGCAGAGATCGCGGTAGCGATGGTCTGGGTCATAAACAACCAAACATTCAGCTTTAAGCCGTTTCTTGAGAATGCTGTCGCGGATGAAGGTTTCAATGCCCATAGTTACAGGAGAAGTCAGCAAAAAGCAGGAAACTAGAGAGCGGGAACAGGTAAACCCAACCCATGAATTAAAATACCAAGAATTTTGTTGAGGTTGGGTGAGATGTAGTAGTCGGTCAGGTCAATGGAGACCGTTGTACCCACAAGTTTTAAGAATTTCCAAATTTCGCCTGTTGTTACGGCTCCATAAATCACTTCGATCGCCTGTCCTTCGCGTTGATTAAATTGTTGGGCAGCGACCATTCCGGCAATGCACTGTCCTAAGCCTGCTTTGATATTTTCGTTTTTGGCTTCAGTAATCAGAATGACGGGTGCGTTGATGGTGAGTTGTTCCTTGGAACGACTGAGGATGTAGTCGCAGTAGCCCACGAGTCCTTTTTCGTCATTGACATTAAACTCTGTGCCTGAGAAGAGGCTGACCTGCCCATTCGCCTGCCGTCGCACTTCCAGCAATACGGGCGTGATGATCATTTCGGAGCGAGCTTTCTCGGTATTAATGGCGATCGCCAATTGCACAGTTTCCTGAAGCGTATTATTTAGCAAGTCACTGCCAGCGACCGATTCAACCGTTGCAAACAAGTTGCGCTGCTCATCGACCTGCAAGCCAAAGTCCTTCTTGAGTTTCTGTAAGGTGAAGTCACTATACGCCATACGCTCCCCAACTTTCCTGTGCTGTCTTCACTATTATCACCGAGGTAGGCAGCGAGTGGTTATTACTCCTTTTTCTTGCGTTTAGTGCGTTTGGGCGTTTCAGGAGGCAGGGCTGATTTATCGCTGGTAGAAAAAGTAAGGTAGGAGGGTTCTCTATTTGAA
>QBMH01000275.1 GCA_003249025.1 Leptolyngbya sp.
CAAAAGGACTTTAATCGTTCCCTAAGCCAGCAACGAGTCTATGTCGAACATGTGATTCGAGTGATTAAGATTTTTCGGGTTGCTAAAGAGGAGTTTCGGATGCGATCTCACCTGTATGAGCTTGTGATCGGTTGCGTTTGTGGGTTAGTGCGTCTACGGGTGCAGTATGGCTAAAATCAGGGCTTTGGTAGTTTCAGCCTGCCCATTTTTCTTATTTCTGAAGAGGTCTACTGCATAAGCATTCACACTCACGATGCCATTTGCCGTTTTGCCCAAATTGCCGATGTACTGTTTTGCCACATAATCGGTTGTCTCATTCTTGTCGGATGAGGGGTAATCGAATGGCTCTAACTTGAGCCACATCCCACACCGCATCGCCCAAAAAGTGATCCAAGCTTTCTCCGTCTTTCAACCCATTGAGTTTGGCGATCGCGGGTAACGTTTTGCGCGGTAGCGGACTCAGCATCCCGACATGCAACCATTTGAAGCATTCCTACAATCGCACATCCTCAAAAGTCGAGCGATACAGTAAGCAGTACTCATCGATGAAGCCAACTGTGCCAATGGGCTGTCGTAGATCCATGTTCTTACCCTAAACGCAGCTACTTCTAGCCTAGTTTGCCTCTCGTTAAAGTAACAAATGAGGGCTTATTTAAACTTACGGTATCCTCAACAGCTCCTCGCAAAAGGCTTGTAAAGTTGGTTGTTGCTGCTGCGTGGAGACAGGAGCAGTTTGGAACCGTTGGCATTGTCGTCCCCAAGTCGTTTCGCGATAGAGAGCGAGCGATGATTTCGATAAAGCTTGGCGGCATTGCGCTCTTGATACGGGGCTAAAGCCCTTGCCAGGTTGCCTATTGGTGGACTGGCTGAGTAACTCCTTGCAGGGTTGCCAGACCATTTCGGGAAACCAGGCTTCTGCCCAACCATCCTGACTGGTCAACCAGTTTGACTTCGGCTGCCCCAGCCCTTTGTCGGCGATCGCTTGGCTTAAAGCCTGCTCGTGACTAAAAGCGGTGACTTGCTTACTGACTTCGTTAAACAAAAAGAATCCTGTTTGGCTCTCACCAGCAATATAGCCCTGGTAGTATCGCCAGCGTCGCAGATGGGAGACATACACTTGCTCACGCTGACTCGGTAGCAGGGTCGCATCACTATCGTCTGCTTTGAGGCAATCACCATAAGTTTCTTTCCAGCCATCGGCATGGAGAATCAGGTTGCCACCAGGGGTAGACACTTGCCACTCCGCCAACCCGATCGATGCCCGACTCGACTGGGGCGTGAGGGTGAGTGAGAATACCAGAGCGGCGGTCATCCAGAAAGTCTTACGGCTAGTCATGCTGACCTTTGTGCAAGGAGACGCTTCTTCCCTGTGATAACCTGCTCGACGCAGCAGTGCCTAGAGCCTGACAGCATTCTTTACAGCTTGGGCACACTCAAAGTAACCTCAGTTGTCTGCTCACTCCGATGGCATGCGATTAACGCTAGTTTTTGTTGCCGAGTGAGTTGCTTGATTTGATATTCTCGTTTGAGTGCGGATGATTGGGTGGGAAAGTGCCAGGAGGCAAGCAGGGTCACAGGTAGACGGGTGCGTGTGTAGCGAGCGCCCTTGCCAGTGTTATGTACCGCAATCCGTTGCTGTACATCTTTGGCATAACCTGTGTAGAGTGTAGCATCGGCGCATTGCACGAGATAAACATAGTGGCTCATGAGGTTCGCTGGCAATGCCTGCATCTTTCGTGGTCTACCAAACCTTGTCGTCTCCTTGTCGGAGTACTTGTCAGACATACGCCAACCACATGTGTTACCACTTAAATAATCAGGTAAAGCTGGAGGCTCTGTGTTCACTGACCTTTAAGAGAGCTTCAAAAATCTGCTTTTAGAGTGTTTTTTGAGCGTTAGTGTTCTACCGATAATACACTCATCGATTCGAGGGTATATAGCTATGTTTGGTCTGCTCTGGGGTATTGTTGGTGTCCTGATACTCTTTTGGCTGCTAGGGTTCTCACTGCACATTGCGGGTAGCCTGATTCATCTTTTGCTTGTGTTAGCGATCGCGGTAGCGGTCTACAACTTTGCGATGAATCGTGACGCACGGCAATAAGCAGCAGCCCTTAATGCGGAGACGATATAGGGGTTTTTTGCATACCCCCCCGAAAAGGTATAGTCCACTTTGAGACGATTAAGTCTTATCGTGATTTTTAGCAAGCTAATTGGGGTCGAGTTTAACTCGACCCCGTAATGGATGCTGATGGCGAATGTGCTACATGCAATCTGGCTGAGGTGCTACTCACACCCCATCCTCGTCTTTAAGTTGCTCTTTTTCTTGTACGGTCGGATGTGAAGCTTGAAACCCTCATGCTTCCGTTGAAAACCAAACCGTATAAAAGGCTACAAACTCTTGAAACCCTTATGGTGAAGGCAACGGTATTCTTGAAGAGGTCTAGTAGACTCGTCTTGGTGTTTTGAAGCTTTGTCTCTACCCTGCTTTGAAGGTGCATTAAGCCTAATCATCCCAAGAATGATGAAACAAGACTAAGACTACTGTGCCTGTACCCGTGCAACATCCTTGATCACTGAATTGCACTTAAATTTCTCTACTTCTTTCTACCACAACCATTAATCTGTCTGGACGCGGTAAAGGTAAACCATTCCGATTGATAGAATTGGAGCTGCTTCGCTTCTGCCCCTGTGTATTGCTGAATTCTACAAGTTTGACTAACTCTGTTAATTCAAAATCTGCAACAGATTCCTGTCTTGATATTGAGCAAATTGAACTACTGACCGACTCCCCTTCACGTTCCGCAACAATGTCACACTCATCTGAGTCTTGAATACTGCTGTTAGTGCCTATCGAAGCAGAAGCTGAGTCTTGAAATGAAAAGATTGCAGATGCGCCAGCCAAACTGATCAATGCTACTGGTGTAATTTTCATAGTGTATAAGGTGCCTTCTTTAAGCTTAACAATTGACGGTTACCGCAAAAACTTTGACAGATTCTCCTAGCCCTCAACCTACTTCTCCAAAATCATTGAGACGCACCAGTTCCCAGGCGGAATTTTACTTTTAGCATTCCTTTGTTCACGTTCAATTACAACTGCCCAATTAGTAGTGATTTGAGAACCACCTTTATTGCTGGAGTCGAGTTGAACCGTAAAAGCTGCTGCCTGTCCAGTTCCTGATGTATGACTGTCTAATAAATCCCAGCTTCTAGGTGAAAAGAAAGAAACCCGTGAACCTTTGGATTTTGAACACCAAAAGTCATGTCCTGTTCTGCCTTGATTCACAATTGAATTCATGTAACCTTCGAGAAACCCTTTAGCAGAAGCAGACGCAACTTTGTTAACAGAGTCTACTTTCCTCGGTGCATCCACTTGCAGATACCCTGCTCCTGAAACTGTGCGTTGGGATCTGTTTTGGGCGACAAGTAGATTCCGTTTGTATTCTGGTATATTCGCCTGAGCTTCGGTGAAATTCGGATGGTCTATTGGCAAGCTCTCCATCATTTCGATCGCTTGTTGCCAGCGGTTAGCGGTTAGCTCCCAGTCCTCTTTCATTTCTGCGTTTTTTGCAGAATATGCAGCTTTAGAGGCTTTCTCTAACCCCAGTTCAAAAATATTTGAAGGCGTGGATGGAGAAGGAGTCGGAGAAGGAGTCGAGACCGCACTGGCTTCTAAAATGGGCGAGGGAGATGGGGAAGGAGATGATGAGGCGAGCGGGTTCCAGCTTCCAGAACAGCTAACCAAAAATAATGATGAAAATGTCGGAACAAGGAGCTTACATCGATTCAACATAAACAGATCTGCGTCAAGGGCTTATATAAAGACTTCATTGCACGACAGAAAAAACAGAATGATTTCAATGAAAAAAAGATGAAGACGTAAAAAGTTTAGCCAGCCATATGTTGAGACATTCGTGCGGTCACACCCTGGCGATGAAGGGCACTGACACTCGCACGCTGCAAGACTACTTGGGGCATCGCTGCATTCAACACACTGAACGATATACCCAGCTATCGCCAATCAAGTTCAAGGGGATTTGGGGGTAGTGCTATCCAACACAAATTAAACCCCTATTCCTGATAATTTAGATTATCAGGAATAGGGATTGGCAAAAAGCATTACCCACTAGGCGTTAGAGAGAATTGATTAAGTTCGTAAAAGGCAATTATTCAAGGAGTTTTCAGTACTTTTAGCCGTTTCGGGCAGTGGATTTAGTCCAATCAGTAAAGCTGATTAATTGCCGTAAGCTTTTTGGAGATCGTGCCCTACTTTTGTTCTTGGCTTCTTGCTGCGATCTCCGAACTCTTCACCGAATTCGACTTTTGAAACCTGCATTGCTAACCGCTAGACATTCATTGGCATTGCCGGAATCAGATACATAAAATTCGCTTCTTTTGGTTGAGCTTCCGCAGGAGCTATTTTCATCCAGTCATGAAAATTAATACCTAGTTGCGCGATTGCATTCACCTCTGACTGATATGCCTCAAATCGTTGATGAGTTTCAATCAACGACTCCATCATTTCCATTGTTTGAGGAAGACGTTTCATCGCTTCCTCCTTCATCTGATCTCGATTACCTAAAATGTTGCCTTTCACTTCAGTGCTATCTACGATTGCTGCTGGTAAAGAGTTTACCCATTTGTAACCAGAGGTAAAATTTTGCTCGTCTCTCAAATTGAATAAATTTTCCCTTTGAAGTTCAAACACAGCATTCTCGTCGAGAGATGGATCAATCCACTGATATATTTTAGTTAGCCTTCTCAAATTAATTTGATCCTTAAACTGAGGATCTAGGTAAGCCGCTGGATTGGATGTCAGTAGCATCTCAATGTATTTAAAGATGCAGGAACGAATTTTTTCTGAACCATCCTGTAAACGCCGAGGAACAGTTTCAAATTCTTCCAGTTCTAAGTAGCATCGAGCTTCAGCAATATAAGCAAGCACTGAAGTAAGAATGTATTCATCAACGATCTGACTTTTACGTTCAAGCTCCTGCTCTATACAACCTATGTAGATGTGTTCAGCTTCTAAAAATCGATTGATTGCTGCAAGAGCGCTATCTCTGCGATTTTCTGGTTTACTAAGCGTAAAGGCGTTCGTTGCCAGGTCTAGCGCGGCGCGGAAATTTGCATAAAAAGCGAGATCGACCCTTTGATCAATCTTAATTAAAACATTCTGAGCTTGTTGTAGCCGTTTTTCCAACTCTTTAAGACGCTGTGCTATGACGGCAAAACCTACGACTGAGATACCTAAATTGAGTACGCTAACCGCAGAGGTGAACTGTAAAACGCTTGACAGTGGATTTAAAGTGGAACTCATACCAGCCTCTTTTAACCAAGCAACAATTTGCTTGCTTTGAGTATCCCGAATCACTCCACCAACTCGCTCATAGACACCGCTGTTTAATCCAGAAGTAATCCAATCTGGAGTTACAAAGGTTGCAGTAATCAAATCCATAGCCGTTTAATCCTTTTATTCCTAGTCAATCTCTATGACAGAAAATACTCTTGCCTCTAGTCGTCTCTTCTTCCAAACCTTTTCAACAATAGAATTCTTGCGTGAATCAAGAAGAGAGGGCAAGTTCACAGTTGCTGATCGCTGCATCAGGTTGAAGAGCTTTAAGTGTATGCCGCACCCAAATAATATTGTCATTAAGGAAAATGAACAGTCCGGATCTTCATCTAAACCACATCCAAAAGTTTACTGGTAGGAATTTGGAAGCAATGTGGAAGTTTGCCTCCAGTCGATACCAAAGCGTCACTCTCAGTGCTGCTCTGGCTATTTTCGAGGTCAAGATTGAAATCTGTCCCATTAGTATTAAAACCCACACACCCTCTTAAAGACCTACTCTCAAAGTGCCTAAACTAAAACCGTTTGCCTTAGAGAGTTTCTATCTCCTAGACTCGCATCCAATTCCATCTTTATCTCGGTCGAACCCATGAGGATCGGGCGGCAGTACTCGAAAATTCTTTTGAGGAATATCTTTGCAGTTCAGATCGGGTGGAGCCGGAGGAATGCAAAAGTCAGGGTAAGACTTGTCGCAGCCAGAAGCCGCTTGCACCATTTCAGGCGCAGGATTGAACATAGCTAAAGCGATCGCAACAGCAAAACTCAATAAGAGATACAGCCACTTCATGAGCAATTAGTTAATTAAAACAACTCCCCAAGAGTGCCCACACTGAAAATTCTAAGCTCAGGATTTTCAGTGTCTTTATCGAAAGCACACTATTTTTGGGAATTCTCAAAGGGATGAGTGCGCTACTAC
>QBMH01000276.1 GCA_003249025.1 Leptolyngbya sp.
TTGTCCGGCAGTTGTTGGAGCCTCGTCTGTGTCCGCTCAACCACCTTCCAGGCAATCCTTTGGCTTTGCACTTTCGCCTTGCTAGTTGCTAAATTCGCGGGAGTTTGTTGCACTGATAAGCTGTAGCTCCGGTGAGCCTCTACATCAACCACGGCAATCACCGAAATCTCCAACCCCTTCTGGGTGCGACTGGCACTGCCGTTGTAAAACCAATCCACCCCATAGGTCGCTTTGCCACTTTTGGGGATAAACGAGCAGTCCATCACACCAATCCGAATCGCTCGGCTTGGTATCGCCGCCTCGATTAATCGGGCATTCAAATCGATAAAGCAGAACGGGTGCCGATACTGTCGGCGATAGGTCTTTTCGGATAGTCCACTATAGCGACCCAGATTAGTAAAGTTGACTTTGCCACATACCAGAAGAATTGTTGGAAACAGAGTCAACAGAAACTTCTGCTGCGGTTTGCTAAATGCCCCATCTTGACGAATAGGGCTTGTAGTATATTCATAATTGCTACCTCTGGGGTGTTTGATTCAACATCTGCACCCTACAAACAGAGGTAGCTTTTTGTCTACAAACCTCTTTTTCTCTCGGAAAACTGTCCAGAGTATTGATTTAAGGCTCCAGTTCTATTGCAGTCAGAGAAACCCTTAGCCAGCACCCCTAACCACAAATGCCTTGGGTCTAGGTTAAAAGCTATGCGTGACCTACAAACTGGATTGCATAAACCTGTTGCCAATTGATGGTCTAGTGCAATACGTTTATGCAACAGCCAATGCCTATATTTCTGGTTAGATTCGGATCATTGCACAAACGTTCGTTTATGCAATGATGAGTCCCTCTAATTATGAGCGGTAGTAGCCGTTAGTTTATGGTACAGAGCGAAAGACTAAAAGGCTCTATTTGCGATGCTTTAGGGCACTATCAGATGAGATTTGAGAACGCTTAAGTGCATTTACCGTTCCACTGCTCCCCAAACCCCAGATTTGCATTTGCGATCGGGAAGAATTAGCCTCTCACCCGAAGCAGAAGCATTACTCATGCAGCAATCTCAGCCCCATTCCAACGGAGACGTTACCTAATCACCGATATTGTTCTGGCTGAGATCGCGCAAACCAATCCTTGAGATGAAGTCCGATGAGAATTTTAGTAGTTGAAGACGATCACCGCATTGCGAAGCCTCTAGCAGAAGATCTCAGACACCAGCATCACGTTGTAGATTTGGCGAAAGATGGATTGGAGGGATGGGAAGCTGCTCAAGTCGTCGCTTATGATCTGATTTTGTTAGATTTAATGTTGCCCAAGTTAGACGGCATTAGCCTGTGTAAGCGCTTGCGTAGCGCGAAATCTCAAGCCTTGATTCTGATGCTGACCGCGCGCGATACAACGAGCGATAAAATCATTGGACTTGATGCCGGAGCCGATGATTATCTGATTAAGCCGTTTGAATTAGAAGAACTGGCAGCGCGAATCCGAGCCTTGGCGCGTCGAAGTCCAGAAACGAAGCCAACTATCCTAGCTCACGGTCAGTTAACGCTTGATCCGAGTACCTGCAACGTCACATGTGCTGGAGAGCCATTAGCGCTAACTCCTAGAGAGTATATGATTTTGGAGTGTTTTTTGCGAAGTCCTAGCCAAGTGTTAACGCGATCGGCGATCTTAGACAAGCTGTGGGAGTTTGATAAATCATCCAGCGAAGAAACCATCAAAACGCACATTACCAATTTGCGGCGCAAGCTGAAGGCGGCTGGAAGTCCAGAGAATTTGATTGAAACGGTCTATGGGCTGGGTTATCGATTGCATTCTATCTCATCGATCTTTCCCAATTCTTGACATTGTTTCTGTACAATCACAGCAACGCTAATGGTGCGACTTGTGTTTAAGCAGATTCAGTATCGTTTGCTGGTGTCTTATCTAGCCGTTTTTGCATCGATTTTAGGCACGTTTGCGATCGCGGTTCGCATTGTCTATGCTCATAGTCTCAGGCAGCAACTTACCAATGAATTGACAACATTAGGGCAAGGCGCTGTAACCAGTGCAGAATTTGACCACGGTCGATTACAAGTTGGAAATGACATTTCGGTTCAAGACTTAATTGCGCGAGGTCAAGCAATGCAATGGTTTGATCTGCGGGGTCAGTTGATCGCTCAACAAGGAAAAACAATTTCAACATTACCGTTTTCGAGCCTCGAAACCTCGCAAATTCAATCATCGAGTCCTCGAATCCAATTGGTCACGTTGCCGATTGTGAGCAGCAATAACCAACATCAACTAGGGTATGTCAGAGCGAGTCAATCGCTCGAAGAGTTAGACGAAAATCTGCAAAAATTGGACTGGGGACTAGGCAGCGGGATTGTGATGGCACTGATGCTGAGTGGGATTGGCGGGGTTTGGCTGACTCGTCAGGCAATGTCCCCAATCGAGGAAAGCTTTCAACGCTTAAAGCAGTTCACGGCGGATGCTTCGCACGAGTTACGGAATCCTCTGATGGCGATTAAAAGCAATGTCTCAGTTGCCCTCAAATATCCTGATGGAATGCGTCCGATTGATGCCGAAAAATTTGCAGCGATCGCGAGTGCGAGTGATCAAATGGCACATCTCACTGAGGATCTTTTACTATTAGCACGGACTGATAAAGCAACGAAACCTGAACAACAGCCGATTGATTTAACCGAAATTTTGGAGCGATTAGTCGAGTTATACCAGCTACAAGCCCAGACGAAACAAATTACTTTGCAAACTAACCTAGCTCAGTCTGCTTATGTATTCGGTGATGTTGCCCAACTGACTCGATTATTCACAAATTTGATCGTCAATGCGCTGCACTACACCTTAAAAGGAGGACGAGTTGAAGTAAACCTGAGTCGAACTGGGCAAAGTCTTATCGTTGATGTGACTGATACAGGTGTCGGAATCGCTCCAGAACATTTAGCGCGCGTGTTTGATCGGTTTTGGCGGGCAGATCAGTCTCGTGCTTATTGGAAGGGAGGGTCAGGATTGGGACTTGCGATCGCGCAATCGATCGTCCAAAGTCACAGAGGAACAATTACCGTCAAGAGTCAAATCAATGTTGGCAGTTATTTTACGGTACGGTTACCGTTATTCGCAGGATCAACTTGCCCTAAGTGAAGTTCTTTAAAGCGAGGTGCGATAGGCTAAATATCTGAACTCTGAGTCTTGCAGATGCTGTCTCACAACCTTAAATCCATGCCTCTGTAGTGTTGGAACAAGCAGTTCTATCGCGTTAAAGAACAAGGGCTGCCAGCCGTGAGCTTCAGTAAAGATTAGGAAATCGTACATCGCCACGGTGGCTTGCAAATCGCACTCTTTAGGATCTGTCGTAGAGATGCTGGTTTCAAGTCTATTAGGTTTGTCTTGATCGTAACTGCATCTGTAGAAGTAGAGCAAGCGCACTGATCGCAAATCCGCTCCCTACAAGAAACGTCGCTTGTGGACTCACGGTTTTCCACAAAAAACCAGCCAGTAAACTAGCGGGCAAAAGTGCAACTCCAGTCACCAAGTTGATCAAACCAAAGGCAGTCCCGCGTAAATCTGAGGGAGTATTATCAGCAACAATCGCTAACAATACTCCCTGACTCATTCCCAAGCACAGACCATAAAACGCAAACAGTATCCAGATCTGACCAGGAGACTGAGCAAACCCAAAGCCTAAATAAACTAGGGCATAGAGAGAAAGTCCGCCCGCTAGCAAACCCATTCGGCTCACGCGGTCAGAGAGGAACCCAATGGGATAGGCACTCAAGGAATAGGCGATATTCATGACCACTAAAGTCAACGGGATCTGAGCGCTTTCTATGCCAGTTTGCTGAGCTTTGAGCAACAAAAATGCATCACTGGAATTGCCCAAATTAAAGAGTAGAGCAATCCCAACTAACCCCCAGTATTGCCGACTAAAGCGCTTGATGGCTGACCACTGTAAGGGATGACGGCTTGCCTGAATCGGCGCTTTGGGTTCCTGAATGCCGATAGCGAGTAGAGCAACCGCCAAGAATCCAGGGAACAAGGCTACTAAGAAAACTAATCGAAAATTTTGAGTAGATATCGACAGCAATGCAAAGGCAATTAAGGGTCCGAGAAATGCGCCGATCGTATCGAGCGACTGCCGTAACCCGTAGGCTGCTCCTCGTTGGTCTGGAGTGGTCACATCAGCAACTAACGCATCCCGTGGAGCGACGCGAATTCCTTTTCCCACTCGATCTGCAAATCGAGCGAATAAGACCCAAGTTGGACTACTTGCGATCGCGAATAGTGGCTTAACGAGTGTCGATAGTCCATATCCGGCGATCGCGAGACCCTTACGCTGACCCCAATAATCGCTCAATGCGCCTGAAAAGATTTTCACCACGGATGCAGTCGCTTCGGCAATCCCTTCAATTGCCCCAACCGTGATGCTGTTTGCTCCCAACGTTAAAACCAGAAATAACGGTAATACAGAATGAATCATCTCGGAACTAATATCAGTCAGCAAACTGACAAAGCCTAGAATCCAAACATCGCGCGGCAAGTTTTTGGGAATTTTGGGTTTCATAAATCGGATCACCTTTTTCCAACTCTGAGGATCGAGAGGGTTCACAGCCTTCTAGATCCTCAACTCTCTGAAGCAGTTTCAGTCATCTGTCGAAAAAAAGCAATTTAGGCTCTTACACGAAAGCCAAGCACCCGCTTCGTTTTGTTCGATGTCAGGACAATCGCTATGATCATCAATGCCAAGATTGTGAGCGAAGCCGTGATGCGATTGAGTTCAAATCCGCCTTCAGCATGGGGTTTGGTAATCGTGTCGCCAAGGGTTGCGCCAAGAGGTCGTGTCAGAATATAGGCACTCCAGAACAGTAAACTCGCCTTGATGTTCGTGAAGAAGTGCGCCAATATCACAATCACAAGCAGCCCAGAAAAGACGATTGCACCTCCTCCAAACCCCAGCCCAACATCCGTCGCCACAAAATCACCCAACGCCGTACCCAGCGTATTCGACACCAGAATTGTTACCCAATAGAAAATCTCGTTCTGTCGGGTGCTGATATTCTCAAATTCAATTTTTCCCGTTGTCCGATACCAAGCTAAGAGAATCGCGAGGACACCGCAGAACAGGATGATCGACGACAATACATAGCCAAACTTGAGTGTGCGATCGAGGAAGTCTGACATCGTTGTTCCCACTGTTGTCGTGGCAATGACGACAGACCAATAGGTAAATGGGTGGTAGTGCTTTGATTTCACCTGAATGGTAAGGGTGACACAGAAGAATGCCAGAAAGATCAGACTGCTGACCGCGTAGCCGAATTGTAGAGACATAGACAGCGCATCACCGCCAGTTTCACCGACTGTCGTTGCCAGAATCTTGATGATCCAGAAGGCTACCGTAACTTGTGGAACTTTGCTGATCAGATCGTCGTTGCGATGTTGACTCGATCGACGAGAGAGCGCCATTTGCGGCTCATTTTGATCTGGATTTGTCATAATCTAATGTTGATGTTGAGAGAGTTTACAAAAGTTGGACTGAACGCGATCGCAGCGCATTTAAGCTTTCACTCCAACAGCTTCTCAGTAGAGTAGCGAGAGAAAGTCAAGAACTCGGAAAGATGAATAATCTGTCTGTCAAGCCTCGGATAGCCGTTTTTGTCAGGGCTGCTAACTTGATGCTGATTTAGCTGGCTTCTGCTTGAAACTCAAGTAAATGATCAAACTTGAAATAATCGACAGAAAAAGTAAGCTAGTCCCCGTTGTGCCATAGCCAAAACCACCGTTCGACTGGGGCTGTGACAGCAAATCACCGATCGATGCTCCGAGTGGACGAGTTAAAATGTAGGCGAGCCAAAATGCCAAGACTGCATTGAGCCTCAGGTAGTAGTAACCAATAGCTATCAGTCCAATCGCGCCACCAAAAACCAGCACAGCTTGACCATACCCTAACTTCAATGTCTCTGCTAAGTAATCTCCCGTTGCAGTGCCTAAAGCAAACGTGAATAAGACAGCAGTCCAGTAAAAAATCTCTCGTTTTGCAGTGTTGATAGAGTGCATTGCCAATGTTTTTTCGTTGGCATACCAAAGCGCAAAAACAACGGATAAGGCAATACTAAAAATGATGTTAGCGGTTGCCAAACTCATGCCAAGTTCATCCACCAAGCGATCGGTGATTAAAGTACCAACGACGCTGGTCAGGACGACCACAAGCCAGAAGCTGGCTGGAACATAGCGTTTTAGTCTGAACTGATTTAGCA
>QBMH01000277.1 GCA_003249025.1 Leptolyngbya sp.
CGCCTTGGGCCACAATCTGACGAGCCACCCTGAAAATGAGCGAACCGTAAGTTAACTATCTAAAATTCGACAATGACGGGTGTGTGGTCGCTGGGTTGTTCTAGTTTGCGGGGTACTTTGTCGATCGCGCAAGCGATCGCTTTTTGATAGAGGTCAGGCGATAGGTAAATGTGATCAATCCGCCAGCCTAAATCACGCCGAAACGCCGCTGATCGATAATCCCACCAGCTAAAGTGTCCGCCATCCTTGACGAATTTGCGAAACACATCCGCCAAGCCCAATCGTAAAATTACTTGCAGCGCCATTCGTTCTAGATCCGTAGCCATCACCTGCTTCACCCGTCCTGTAGGATCATGAATATCAATATCTTCTAAGGCAATATTAAAGTCGCCACACACCAACAGGTGATTGGGTTCTAGCATCAGCGCTTTCAGATAGTCATGCAGCACTTCCAGCCAGCGCAACTTGTAAATATACTTTTCGCTACCCACGGCTGAACCATTGGGCACGTACAAATTCACCACGCGCAGATTGCCAATAATCCCGGTGATCACCCGCTTTTGTTGATCAAACTCAGCCACGCGATCGCCCAAAATTGGGGCAAAACCTCGGCTAACATCGCTCAGCGGCTCACGGCTCAATATCGCAACACCGTTGTAGCTGGGCTGTCCAAAAATTTCTGCGTGATAGCCAATTTCAGTAAAAGCATCGCGGGGAAATTTCTCATCCACCACCTTAGTTTCTTGCAAACACAACACATCTACTGAAGTATTTTTTAACCAGTCTGTCGTGTGGGGCAGCCGGGTACGAATTGAGTTGACATTCCAGGTAGCAATTTTCATCAGCAGTTGAGAGGCGAGTCGTGAAACGATTCCTATGAGAATCGCGTGAGCTTTTTGAGAATAGCAGTTTTGAGTTTTGGGCTTCGACGTGAGACGTTCGGCGAATGCTCAGACGAGTCGCGCTCAGCCGAACGTTTTGAGTTTTGGGAATGTTCCGAGACAATACAAAGGCACCTAAAGCCAATTTTCACATGGATGGTTTTCTAAATCTAAATAAGCCGATCAGCTTCACGTCGCATGACTGCGTGGCAAAACTGCGACGATTGTTGAACACGCGACGAATCGGGCACGCAGGCACCCTTGATCCCTTAGCAACAGGCGTTTTACCGATCGCAGTGGGTCGGGCAACTCGACTGCTTCAGTTTTTGCGATCGGATAAGGCATATCGAGCCGTGATTCGGTTTGGGGTCAGCACCACGACTGATGATTTGGAAGGCGAAATTCTCAATCAGCAGCCTGTGCCCCATTTAGATTTAGCGAGGATAAAAGTTGCGCTCCAGCAGTTCCAAGGCACGATTCAACAGGTGCCGCCGATTTATAGCGCCATTCAAGTAGATGGCAAGCGGCTCTATGATTTAGCGCGATCGGGGAAAACCGTAGAAGTCCCGACGCGCACCGTGGAAATATCGGAAATCAAAATAGTGAGTTGGCAGCCAGGAGATTTTCCTGAGTTAGAGATTGATATTGCCTGTGGCGGCGGCACCTATATCCGGGCGATCGCCCGTGATCTGGGCACTGCGTTACAAACCTTCGGCACCCTCACCAACCTAACTCGCACCCAAAGCAGCGGCTTCGACCTAGAAAATAGCCTCACCCTAGAACAATTAGAAGAACAGCTTCAGCAAGATCCCTTTCAGCCCGTTTTGCCGGATGAAGTGTTGGGAAATTTAGAGGCGATCGCCCTCTCTCCCCTCCTTGCCAAACGCTGGTGCCAAGGACAACGCATTGCCCCCTACGACCTTCCAGAGACTTTCACCACCAGCCGCGCCCCGCTCCGCATTCACACCGAAACCGGAGCTTTTCTCGGTATCGGACAACTCACCGATCCCCCAACCGGAACCATCCTCACCGCGCGGGTTGTCTTCGCTGAAGGGCTAAATATGCAGGGCTGAGGGCTGAGTAAAACACTTCTAACTCCGAACCTGAAACCTAGAACCCCCAACCTGAAACCTCTTCCCTACTCTTCGTAACGCATCAGCTTCTTGTAGAAATTTTGAGAAAAATCTGCCAGCCGCATTCGTTTAAAGTTCAGAATCACCTCAATTAAGAAATCAATAAACTCAAAATTTGCCATCATTAGCTCGTAGCTTAAATCAGCTTCACTATCAAACTGAATCCGGCAGCGGGTTAGATCAGCAGGCAATGCCGAAATATTCCAGGTTGCCACAAAGGGAATGCTCTCGCCCCCTTCAATTCGGCGCTCTCCTTCTAGGTTGCCTTTTTGATACAGGCTAATTGCATAGGGCAAAATCGATCGCTTGCCTTGCTGTGGATAGTAAGGCAGGTAAACTCCTACTTGGGGTTGAGGCGCAGGCTGTAGCTTGTCAATAGCCATACCGGATAGTCCTAAAGCTGTTTAGTTTGTGCACGTAATTTTAAAGCCCATCTTTGATTCAAGCCATCATTTAGAGCCGTAAATATTGCTCTAATCTTAGAAAGAATTCTAGAAGGTTTTGCATCATTCAAGATGACAGCATAGACACTCAAACAACTGACTTATGCTTTTTAAGCAAGAGCCACTCCAGCTTTCTAGAATAATAAGGCTGTGAGAGAAATCTTAATCTTGTTGAGGATGGACAAAAAACTCTAATAAATCACACCTAGGCTTAAAAAACTTCAAACTTGCAGGTTGAAGCATTTGGACTGGCACCTGGTTAACAGCAGCCTATGATAATGACGGCTAAACCCATTCATGTGGGTGTTTTCTGCCTGTTTTCTGTTCTCACTCCCTATCACTTCCTTCAACAAGTGCTTGTATTGCATCTCTCTAAAGCTTATTCTGGACTTCAATGAATCTTGACAATTTCTCAAAACTCTCACTGTTAGGACGCTAGTACGACGTTATGGCACCTTTGGTTGCAAATTATTATCTTACCTATCGCTGTAATGCTCGGTGTCATTTCTGTGACATTTGGGCATTAGATCCTAAACAAGAAGCAGAATTTGACACAATCCGTACCAACCTGACAGATCTGCGTCGGCTGGGCGTGAAGTATGTTGACTTTACAGGTGGAGAGCCGTTACTGAGAGCCGATGTTCAGCAGATCTACGCTGAGGCAAAACGGCAAGGCTTCGTCACTAGTATGACTACAAACACCATCCTGTATCCCAAGCGGGCAAAAGAGATGCAGGGGTTGATCGATTTTCTTAACTTTTCCTTAGATGGACCGGATGCAGAAACCCATAATCAATCGCGTGGGGTGCAAATTTTTGACACGCTGGTTGAATCGGTTGAACTGGCTCACTCTTTAGGCGAATGTCCGGTTTTAAACCATACGGTGACCGCACAAAACTTTGATCGCATCTCAGAAGTGGCAGAGCTAGGTCTACGGCTTGGTTCACGAGTGTGGCTGAATCCAGCTTTTACTGCCTACAGCAACTACAACTCGAAGAAAAACCCAACTCCCGATATGGTGTTGGCGATCGAGGCTGGTGCGAAACAATACTCCAACGTTGGCTACAATAAAGCTGCACTCGCTTTTATTGAAGCTGGTGGAAACGATACCCAAAATCCGCGCTGTAAGGCAGTGGATGCCGTGATTGCCATCTCACCGAACGACGAACTGCTGTTGCCCTGTTATCACTTTGCTCAAACTGGTTTGCCCATCAATGGTCGCCTCTATGAGCTTTATAAACAGTCGGAAGAGGTGGAAAGCTATCGCCAATCGCAAGGCAAGCTATCTGTTTGTGAAGGGTGTACAGTTTGGTGCTATCTGATTCCTAGCTTCTTCAAAGGGATTGACAAGTATTGGTGGTTAAATCAGGTGACCTATGCCGGAGAATTCCTGGCGCGAAAGCGATTCATTCAACGACCTGCCTCCTATCAGCGCTCTGCTAGCTGATTTATCTGATCTGGTTGAACCGGATGAAGATCCAGATCCCCATATTTACGGAACTGGAAATCGGCGGCGCAGGGCAGCGATCGCCTTAATGACGATTTGGAGCGGCACGATCGCGCTTCATTTTGTGGCTTGGAGCTACTGGTTCGTTGCGGGTTTAACCACGCTAGTCGGCATTCATGCTGCGCGAATTTTGTTGGCGCGTCCGTTGCCGCCTGCTAAACCGCTAGACGATGTTGCTCCTGCATCTCTGCCTGTTGTATCGGTTCTCGTGGCTGCTAAAAACGAAGAAGCCGTAATTGAACGATTAGTAACAACCCTGTGCAGTCTCGACTATCCCGCACGTCAGTATGAACTCTGGGTGATTGATGACAACAGCACGGATAAAACATCGGCTTTGCTTCAGCAATTAGCCCAACAGTACGAGCAGCTGCGAGTGTTTCACCGTCCTGTAGGATCGACTGGGGGCAAGTCGGGCGCGCTTAACCAAGTGTTACCGCTCACTAAAGGCGAGATTATCGCGGTTTTTGATGCCGATGCTCAGGTTACGCCTGATCTATTTCGGCGAGTGTTGCCCTTGTTTGACCGGGCAGAGTTAGGCGCGGTGCAGGTGCGTAAACAAATCGCGAACGTATCGGGGAATCTGTGGGTTCAAGGGCAGATTGCCGAAATGGCGCTGGATTCGTTTTGGCAAGATCAGCGGATTGCGATCGGCGGGATTGGTGAACTGCGGGGAAATGGTCAATTTGTCCGACGAGCGGCATTAGATCGCTGCGGCGGCTGGAATGAAGAAACAATCACAGATGATTTAGATCTGACCTTTCGCTTGCATTTAGACGATTGGGATATCGATTTCACCACCTATCCCGCTGTGCAAGAGGAAGGGGTGACAGACGCGATCGCCCTGTGGCATCAACGCAATCGGTGGGCAGAAGGGGGCTATCAGCGCTATTTAGACTATTGGCAACCGCTGCTTCGGACTCGAATGGGCATTCGCAAAACAGTTGATATGGCGGTCTTCTGGATTTTGCAATATGCGTTGCCTAGCGCCACCGTACCCGATACTTTAATGGCACTTTTGCGACACCAGCCTCTATTATTTGCACCGCTGGCAGGCTTATCGGTCTTGATGTCGCTGATGGGAATGACCTTTGGCTTACGGCGAATTCGGCGCTCAACGCGATCGCTGTCCACTCCGCCCCCAGAAGCCAATGCATCGACCCTACCATCGTTGATTCTGCTCAGAGCAATCTATGGCACGTTGTATATGCTGCACTGGTTGCCCGTAGTTGCCAGCACGACCGCTCGAATTTCTGTTCGCCCTAAACGGCTTAAGTGGATCAAAACAAGACACTACGGGCAAGATAAGGCGGCATAAGGAATCTAAAAGGGAATATCATCATCATCATCTAAGTCTGTTTCTAGATCCGGGCTTGAAGTGGAATTAACCCAAGGTTGTAATGTTGGCTCCTCCGATTCAATCTCAGGCTCAATCTCAGGCTCAGGAACCTCTGCTAAATTAATAGGCACCTCTGCTCTCTCGTCATCGTCTACGACCTTGCCAGCAAAAAAATCGGCAAGTCGATGAGCGGCATCGGTGACTTCATCCTGCTTCCAGGTAGGGCTGCCATCTACATTTTTGGGGGGGGTAACCTCATTGCCCCAAACTTCTTCAAGGGATTGATTAGGTGCTTCTGCTTCAGGAGTAGTTTGTGGGGCAGTTCGCGGTGGCTCGAAGGACTGCGATTTCGTAGGCGTTGACGAGTCAGTTTGCGGCTTGGGCTTGGGGAAATCAGGTTTTGCAGGCGGAGCAGGCGGTGGAGGAGTCTGGGCTTGAGGCGTGGGACTCATTTGGGTTCCTGGCGCTGCAACCTCTAAGCTAATCCGAATTTTTTGCCCAAACACCTGCTCAAACGCGACTTCAATATTGGGTAATTTGCCCTGCGCCATTTTGAATAGCTGCTGAGTACTCACAGCTAGCCGCGCTTGCTCTCCATCAAATCCGACCAAATGGCACTGTTGGCGCACCATCACCTGGGTTGAGTAAGGTTGAATTTGGGAAATCACCTGTTGCCAGGTATTTTCTAAACCACTAGGTAACGGGGATGGTTGAAGTACTGGGTCTGGCTGGGGCGCGATCGCGTCTGTTGGTTCCGCTGGATTAGTCGCTGCTGGCGGATGTGAAACAGGGGGAGCATTCGACTGTGGAATCGCGGCAGGTGGGATGGGTGTTGCGGTAGGGGTAGAAGTGCTGGACTGAACTGGACTGGCTGGTTTGTGGGATGTTGGACTAGGGCGAAGCTGGGCTGGGCTGGGC
>QBMH01000278.1 GCA_003249025.1 Leptolyngbya sp.
TGTCCTTTCTATTCTCTCAAATCCAGGTGCCGTATAGCTTAGAGTTACCTTGTCACCCGCTAAGGTCGCTGGGTGGGGATGAGCTGTCACCTTGTCACCACAAGGGGAGGAATTGCACCTACACAGATATTGAGTTGTCAAGGAGCTACAGGAACTTTCGTTCCTGTAGCTCCTTGCTGCTAATCCCCCAAACTACTGCTAGTATTGGTTCCTAGCAAACGAGCCGCACCCGTCCGCTTGCGGCGGGGTTCTTGATTCCGCAACCATACCTTCCAGAGTTATACTTACCAGCAACTCTAGAGGCATCCTAGATAGCCTGAATCCATTCCTTTACTTCGTAGTCTGTCCAGATGCCGTTTTGCCAGTAAGGATCTGACTCAATCAGTTGGCGGACAGTGGCTTCGTCGTCTGCTTCATAGATTCCAAAACATTGGGTCAGGTCTTTAGTGGGTCCGATTGTCACGAGGATGCCTGCTGCTTTTTGCTGAGCAAGTCCATCTAAATGAGCTTGACGATAAGGGGCGCGTTTTTCTAAAACGTTGTCGCAGTAGGTTCCCCAGAGGATATATTTCGGCATAGAAAATGGATGTAAGGGTTAAAGGTTTGCTGTGAAAAGATGATTTGAGCAGATTATTGTTGAAGTGCAAAGATTTGATCGATGGTTAACTGCCAGTCAGGAATGAGGGGCGATCGCACACATTCTGCACCCCCAAATATCACATCTTCATACTGACCTTCTACCCACTGACAAACGGTAATTTGGCGAGTTTCAGGGTCAACAATCCAATATTCAGCGATTTCTCTGGCGGCATATTCCGTGTGTTTATGGCGATAATCACGAGTGCGGTTCGTGCTGCCAGGACTGACGATTTCGATGACTAATGCGGGAGGCGGTAGATCGCGGGTCAGAGTGTTGCGCCTACTATCAACCAAAGCGGCTCTGGACTCCTCTGTGTGAACAACTAAATCGGGTAGACGGCATTTTGCCCTACGTCCAGTCACTTCGACTTCGAGGTCTTTATGAGAAATGAAGTAAAAGGGAAAATATTTCAATAATTCAGCATATAGCAAGCCTGCTAAAGCGCAGTTTTCCTGACTTTCTGGCGGCATTTCAACAAGTTCTCCATTCACCAATTCGTAATGGGTATCGGTGCCATCGTCGTAGGCAAGATACTCCTCCATTGTCATTAGTGTTTGAGTGGTTGTCGCCTGACTCATGGTGTTCTTCCCCTTAAACTCGCTTAACTTCTTAAATCGACTCTAAATTTTTCCACTAGGGTGTCGCGGACTTTTTGCTGGATGGGGTTAATGTCGTCTTCGGTGAGGGTGCGATCGCCAGATCGATAAACTAACCGAAATGCCAAACTACGTTGACCTTGGGGGACATTTTGACCGCGATATTCATCAAATAAATCAATGGAATCTAACAGGGTGCCTCCGGCAGTGCGGATGGTGCGTTCAATGTCTGCCACTGAAAACTGGGTAGGAACGAAGAAAGCAATATCGCGATCGGAGGCAGGAAACGTAGAAAACGGTTTGAAGGTGGGAACGAGCAAGTCTTCTTGATCAAGCTGATTTAGCAGTACATCAAGATCTAGCTCAAAGGCATATACTTCGTCGGGAAGGTTGCGTTCAAGCCGCAGTTGGGGATGCAGTTGCCCAAAGGTGCCCAGACGATTTCCGCGTACCCAGAGTGATGCCGTACGACCTGGATGGAGGCGCTGATCCCGCAGATCGGGCTGATATTCCACAGCCAGCCCTAATCGGCAAAACACGCTTTCCAACCGTCCTTTTGCTTCAAACCAAGTGGTGGGCTGTTCCCGTCCTCCTTGTACCCATTTGCCGTGAGCCGGATCGCCGCCAAAAATACCCGCGATCTCATCCGCTTCTTGCAATCCCTCTTCTTCAGACCAAAAAATGCGTCCATATTCAAAGCCTTGCAGTGCCCCATTTCCCTGCTCTAAGTTATATTGAAACGCCTCAATTAATCCTGATAGGAGGTTGCTTCGGAGGGCAGAGTAGTCAGGAAAAAGGGGATTGGATAAGACGATCTGTCGTTCTTCACCCGGTTTTACTAAAGAATAATGAGCAAGCTCAGTCAGCCCAACCGCGCGGAAGGCTTCTCGAACTTTGCGGGTTAGTTGCTGCTCAATCGATAAATATCCGGCTTCTGTTTTCTCAGGTAAGGTTTCACAGAAGTTGTTGTAGCCATAAAGACGAGCAATTTCTTCAATCAGGTCAATTTCTCGTTCTAAATCGCGGTAGCGATAGGGCGGCACGGTAATCTGCCATACCCCTGATGCGCTGAGAGCAGACACCTCACAACCCAAGGCTTTTAGAATTCGTTCGATTTCTCCAGGTTGCAGTTCGCCTAGTTCGTCGCCCAACGTAACAGGCCCTAAAATCTGGTTGACGCGCTCTAGGCGTAGCTCAATTGATCGCGTCATGCTGGACTGATTGCGCGTATCCACCATTTTTTGGGCGGCGATCACTCCGCCTGCCAATTCGGTAATCAACGCCAGGGCGCGACGACAGGCAAATTCTAGCTCTCCCTGGTTTACGCCGCGTTCATAGCGGGCTGAAGCCTCAGTGCGTAACCCTTGGGAACGGGCAGACCGCCGAATCGTGGCAGAGTCAAATAACGCGGCTTCCAGCAGTAGGTTTTGAGTGCCCCCATGCACTTCCGTCTCTTCGCCACCCATCACGCCTGCCAAGGCTACGGGCTTGTCATTTGCAGTGATGAATAAAGCTTGCTCTGTAAAGGTGCGCGTTTGCCCATCCAAGGTTTTTAAGGTTTCGCTTGTATTGGCAAAGCGTACTCCCATTTGAAGGGGAGCCTCTGAAGACTGATGGCTGGCTGTGAGCAGGCGATCGCGATCAAAAGCGTGTAGCGGTTGCCCCCATTCCAGCAGCACATAGTTGGTAATATCCACCACGTTATTGATCGGTCGAACACCAGACGCTTGCAAACGCTGCTGGAGCCACGTGGGAGAAGGAGCGATCGCAATCCCTATCACCTCTGTACCAATATAGGTTGGGCAGGCTTGAGATTCGGAAATTTTGATCGATAAGGTGCCCGTATCGGCTGGCACTGCCAGATCTGGCACTTGAGGTAATCTGAGGGTGGCTCCCGTCAGCGCCACAATTTCCCGTGCAATTCCTACCAGGCTCAGCGCATCTGCCCGATTGGCTGTGGAGGTTAAATCCAAAATCACATCATCTAGCCCTAACAAGGGGCGCACATCCAACCCTGGTTTAAGAGAGTCACCCTCAAACTGATGAATTCCCGCCGATTCTTTGGCTAACCCCAATTCTGCCAAGGAACAAATCATTCCTTCAGACGCGACCCCGCGCAATTTAGCCGGTTTGATTTTGAGTCCATTTTCTCCCACTTGTGGCAAAAAGGTGCCTAATGTGGCAACAGGGACGTATAAGTCTGCTTGAACATTGGCGGCTCCACAAACAATCGTGGAAGGGTGTGCTTGACCAATATCAACCGTGCAAATGCTTAACTTATCGGCGTTAGGGTGCGGTTCTCGCTTTAAAACTTTGCCAACCACCACCCCTTCTGCCCAAGTACGGCGATCTTCAATATCCTCCACCTCAAAGCCTGCCATCGTCAGCATTTCTGCTAGCTCTACTGGAGGGATAGAAATGTCAACTAGTTCTCGCAACCAGTTCAAAGAAATACGCATGGACGCTTTAGCCTAACTACACTCGTTATTCTATCGCCTTCCCTTTTCACCGACTCACTATCTCCTTCCACAGAATCTTGTTTTTCTAGGAGGTATTATAAAAATTCGCATGATTTCAATCTCTCCGAGAGCGGTATTGATAGGATTGAGGATATGCTTTTGTTACAGAGTTTTTGATTGTGGGCATATTAAATAAGCGAGTATGCGTCCTGACCAATCATCACAGTCCATGAAATAGGTAGATATACATGATTGCTTGCAGCCAAAACGCGAAAGCTTTAGGGACTCACCGTCAAACTAAAGACCGCCGTTCCAATTTGGTGTTCGCGTTTGGATACTAGAAAATAGCATAACGAAATGTCCTCAGCAGTTGAAATTAGAGCGAGTGAAGCTGAATGAGCTACTGCTTGAATCCAGCCTGTCCTAGTCCTCAGAACCTTACCCACACTGAATTTTGTCAGGCTTGTGGTTCTAAGTTGCTGCTGCGCGATCGCTACCGCATTATTCAAGCCCTTGGTCAAGGGGGGTTTGGTGCAACATTTCTAGCAACGAATGAAAGCCTGCCGGGTAAGCCAAGCTGTGTGATCAAGCAACTGCGTCCCAATGCCACGGCTCCCCATGTGATGGAAATGGCACGAGAACTGTTTGCCCGTGAAGCGGCGACCCTAGGACGGATTGGCAACCATCCTCAAATTCCTTCGCTGCTAGATTACTTTGAAGAAGATGCAATTTTTTATCTGATTCAAGAATATGTGAGCGGTTTGACCCTTCAGCAAGAAATTAAAGCATCTGGACCCCGGAGCGAAAACCAGGTTAAAGCGTTTCTCAGTGAAATTCTTTCTATCTTGGATTATGTTCATGGAAATCAGGTGATCCACCGGGATATTAAACCTGCCAACATGATTCGACGGAACCAGGATCAAAAATTGGTGCTGATTGATTTTGGGGCGGTAAAAAATCAAAATACACAGCAAACTAGCGCTTCTGATCAAACCGCGCTGACTTCCTACGCGATCGGCACTCCTGGCTTTGCACCACCCGAACAAATGGCAATGCGCCCTGTTCCTGCCAGTGATGTCTACGCCTTGGGTGTAACCTGTATTTACTTATTGACCGGAAAGTCGCCCAAAGATCTTGATTATGATCCCTCAACGGGCGAGTTGCTTTGGCAAAAGTACGTTGCCATTAGCGATCATTTTCAAACGGTGCTGACCAAGATGCTTGAAATTTCGGTAAAACAACGTTACCGAACCGCGATGGAGGTATTTCATGCGCTGGATTTAGAAGACCATTTGGAAACGTTGGAAAATAGCATGACTTCGGTCAAGCCGGGTGCTAACACGGGACGTAAAAATTCGGATTACCGGGGTTCGGATTCTGCTGGAGCTAGGGTTTCGCCCTATGCGCGGCAAGCAATGGGAATCCGGGCGCGGCAACAGCCTCGCTATGACTCTACAAATCTTCATTCTGGCTTTACCCGTGGACGATTAGCAGATTCAGACCGTTTGGGTTCTGGCATTGCCTCTAGAGGTAAAAATTCTGCGGGGAAAGGGCGAGACAATTCAAATGAAAAGAAACTGCCCGTGCGATTGGATGCAGAAGGACTCCAAAATTATTACGCCAAAGGTAAACGAGATTTTGCAAGTCACGATTTGCGATCGCTCTCCCTCGCAAAAGCAACCCTGGAAGGAGCAAACTTTCATCAAGCCAATCTGAGTAAAATCAACCTCCAAGGTGCCAATCTATTCAACGCCGATTTTGGCAAAGCAACCCTAAATCAAGCCAATCTGCGGGATGCCAACTTGGGTAAAGCTTATATGAGCAACGCTGATTTGGAAGGGTCCGACCTGCGTGGCGCAGATCTAAGCGGTGCTTATTTACTCAATGCAAATCTTAGGGGTGCCAATTTATGCGGCACTAACCTATCCGGTGCTAGGGTGACCGAAGAACAGTTGGCAATGGCACGGGTTAATTGGATGACCACCCGACCCAATGGTAAGCGTGGCATTTGGTAATTCTCCAGTACGGTTGATAGTGAAGTTGTTTAAGAGCAGAAAGGCTTGAATCGGGTGAAACCGCTCAAACCTTTCTGCTGGATGCTGTTGTCCTAAACTCCAGCGCCGAAACTCAAGTTTTTCACTGGCACGAGATGCACTCTAGCACCCGAAACCCGGCACCTGAAACCTGCCCCACTAGACCCGAACTGCCGAAGAATTGGTGGTGGTCGTTATCAGGCTGATCACTTGCGCCGGAGTCAGGGTTGGGTTGGCGCTTAAGATTAGGGCAGCCAATCCTGATACATGGGGAGCCGCCATGGATGTACCGTTGAAGTAATCATAGCGGTTGTTGGGGATAGTCGAGTAGACATTGACCCCTGGAGCAACCACGTAGCTGAGCGGAGTATTCCCGGCTCGGTTTGAGGGTAATGTTATAAACTTGTTGTTTTGCCCTAAATAGATAAGCCGAACTCATAGCGATTA
>QBMH01000279.1 GCA_003249025.1 Leptolyngbya sp.
CAACCTCTCCATCAAACCAGTTTCTCTGATGGAAAACAACAAACCTAGAACATTACCAACGCTGGATAGCATTAATCAATCGAGCCAATGCCCGCTGGCGTTCTCTACTTTTGGGGGACTGTTGTTGAGCCGCGATCGCCAGTTGCTTCAGATGTTGATCTAAATCCTGGCTCGACGAGTCATCGAAGGTTGGATTCATCGGGGCTTGAACCAATTGGGTTAGACGAGCTGAGTTCGATCCTTGAGATGCCATAGCGACCTCTCTACATCCCTCTTGCATCCTAAAGCCGTTTTTTATGCACAACCTTGAAGTTTTTTGCAGATGATTCAATTAGCAGAACGGACAGCTTATTCAAATCAGTGCTAAGCAAAGTTTCTAAGTTGGTCGCTGCTCTCGCCCGTGATACACCCGGAGAATTACAACTTCATCATCAAGAATCGCATAGTGGATCACAAAGCCGGATTTGCCGAAGGAAACGAGGAGTTTGCGGAGTCGCTACCTCATCCACGATAGCCCCTCGCCGTGGATTTTGCTCCAGGCTTTCCCCTGACTGCACGATCGCTTGAACAGCTTTCGCGGCTGCATCAGGATTGTTCAGCTTCAAATAATCGTAGTGTCGTCCAAGGTCAGCCGTAGCTGATTCCGTCCAAACTACTTTGGACATGGGAGTTCGTTATCTGTACCTAAACTTGTCGCCCACTCGCGCACTAGATCGTGGGAAACTCCCTTCCCTGTGCGCTGATAATCCTCTAGCACTTCTCGACTTTTCTGAATCATCTCCGTTTCGGAAAGGGGTTGGAAGTGCAAGTTGCTGTCTAACTCACCAAACATGAGCGCTGTGTTCATTGCGTCTGCTGCAACAGACTGATCTGCTAAGAGGCGATCGAACGCTTCTAAATTGCCGTCAGAATCGGTGAGCCAATCCAGCACCAGCGCTTTTACCCGCTCTCCTGGCAAGTTCCGCAGGTGATCCACAATCTGCTGTTGAATATGACTTGCCACTATGTCTAATATCCTCGTGCCAGTAGCCCAACTTCTTCATTTGATCCTATCCCATGATTTACCAGTCACTTGAAGACGAACCCTATTTGCGAAGTTTTGTAACTATATGCGGCTTCTGCATAAATCTTGCTTTGGCGTGGCAAGACAGCAATGAAAGCTTGATGCGAATTAACTGTGATTCAAGTTTTCAAGCGATCGCTGCCCCCTAACGAGTCACTGTCACCCCTATGCAAACCTCATTTCAGCAAATTCTGGCAGAACTGCACAAGCTTCATGTCCAAATCCATCTCCGCCTGCCTGCCTCTCAACGGGTCGTGCAGCAACAGCTTCTGCACCTGGGTCAAATTCAGCAACGATTAGAAACCCTACAAATTGAAGTGGTTGCGCGATCGCGGACTTGCCTAACCGCCTCCACTTACTTGACATACCTGACCTTGACCCAATTGATCAACACTCTGATTCAAGATGTGACCAGTTTGAAGCACTTGGCAGAGGAGTACCCCATCGATCCTGAAGGTGCCATTGCTTGCCTGCAATCCATACCCAAACACTCTCCCGATTTGCTGGCTCGACTGAATCCAGCCTATGAAACACACAAGCAGTTTCTCACCAACTTTCTAAAAAAATCATCACCGTTGCATAAAACTCAGCCTGTTTTGGCAAGACATAGATAAGAAGGCGATCGCACTTACAAGATAATCCACCAGCCAACGTTCACGCTAAGTATATTTCTTCGTTAAGGAGCACAGAATGCAAAACCAATTGCCCAACAACAAACTTTCGCAAGAATCTGAACCTAGCAAGAGAGTAGAGCAAATTGCTGAAGCTCAAGGAGACATCTACCAGTCAGCAAGAGATCTACATTACGAAAGCAAAACCAGTGCAAACACTACAAATGTTAATCTTTGGATTTCATTTTTCCTGATTGGCATTGTGGCTTTGGGGGGACTAGCTTGGGCGCTAAACATCGGCTCACTCAAAGGAGGATCTGGAAGCCCTCAAATTCCGCAGCCTGGTTCTACTTCAACTGAGAAAAAGAACTAGTCCCTGGTTCCTCAAAGTATTGAATGAGTGCTTCAGTTCGTTCACCAATAACCAAGGTAGGTATCAGTATGTCTCAGAACGGAAAAGCAGGCAGAGACTTAGTTCAAGTTGGTCGAGATTACATCCAATATATTCACAACAACGCCCGCTCCGGCAATTGGAGAACTGTGTTTATTGCTTTGATACCGCTATTCCTGTTGTTGTATGGAGCTAAAACCGCTGGAGAGACCGTCTATAAAACCTTCACAGAGTTATCAACTACTGGGCAAACCCAAAATCCCCTCTTTCCGCTACCTGACCCTGAAAAAACACCGATCGCAAAGACCACACCATCCCCCTCTTTCACAATAGATGGATTTAAGTTCCCTCAAGACGCTTGTGGAGATGAATCTACAGGCTCTAACAATACCTGGTATCCCGTATTCATCAACGGCGCAGATTTAGGGAATATACGCCAAAAGTATTGCCGAGATGCGATTCAGGTAACTCGACAAACTGGAGAAAAAGCAATTCAAGTTGCCAGTTTCATCACTTATGACAAAGCGCAGAGGTTTGCTCAAGCTGTAGGCGGAGATGTTGGAGAACCAATTAAACCCGTTTCACCAAAACCAAGCCCAACTCCTTCCCCTCCGGTTACACTCCCAATCCCACCGACTCCAACCGTTACCCCTGCTCCTAATCCCAATATCTGTGTTGTCACAATCAGCAACTCGCTCGTTGCATTAAAGCGTGAACCCGAAACTTTCAGCCGAGAAATTATCCGTGTCCCCCCAGGAAATTACGCCTCTTTAGATTACCAAGTCACGAATTTTAGTGGCTTGAGTGATGACGGTTGGTTTTTGCTCGAAGCCCAAGGGCGCAAAGGTTGGGTGAAGGACGATACGTGGACCATTGAGTCTAAAACCAGAGTATGTCCGTAGCTGCCTCAAAGAATTAATCCAATCTGCATCTACTTCAGCACTGCTAAAAAACAGAATCCAACTCATTCATCTACTCAATTTCAATTCAAAAAACACAGCAACAAGCTGTGTGACTTCAGTTTGTAAACTTAATCTCTCAAAGGACAAATCATCATGTTTAGCCCCTCAGAATCTCAAACTCCCTTCACTGCTCTGCCCACAACAAATAATGCTTATGGATTGGATGCAATCAGCCTCATGCCTGCTTCAAACTCTGGATTGATAGACCCACTCCAATCTGTCGCTCGTTCTTCCGGCGCTAGCCTCCCTTCCGTTGAAACGGCTGGCACGGGAGTTTTCACTACTGGAGCCACCGGACAAGTCACGTTCGATTATTTATTCGATGGCGGTGCTTATGAGGGAGAAGTTGCCATCTTCGATTTGACAGGAATGGATCGATGGCTGAAAGCAGGCTCTGAATTCTTTGCTAGAGAAGCTGCCCTGCGATCGCTCACCAATACTGATTTGGGTCATGTAGTCATTTCTGACCAAACCGAAGGGGCACGCTTCAGCGGCAGCATTCCTTACGAAGGCGACCTCAACTCCGGCACCTACACCGGAGCCAAAACCTTCTCAATGCGCCCTGACGCAACCTTTGGCATCATGCTCGTTCCCAATGGCAAAGTCGAAGATATTCTGTATAGTCGGGAAATTGTGGGCAATCAAGTTCCCCTATTCTCCATACCAACCTTGAATCCTGGTGCATCAAATCAATTCACTCAATTAGCTAAACTTGTTGCTGACAGCCGACAGCAAGTAAACGGTAATACTTTCAGTTTTGAAGATTTGTCGATCGCTGGAAATTCAGATAAAGACTTCAACGATCTGATCTTTCAACTAGGTGGTGTAACAGGAGGAACCTCAACTCTAGATGAAGTAATCACCCCAGCTAAAGACTGGCGAAACTCCCAGATAGGTCAACAAATCATACAAGCTGCTGTTGATCCACAAGATTTGGCAGGAAACACGATCGCTGCATCTCGCAATGTCACCGTATCTTCCGCTGGCAAAACATATCAAGGGTGGGTGGGTAGCATTGATACCGATGACTTCTACTCTTTCGTTCTCGGCGGCGGTCACAGCTTCAGTCTATCGCTGGATAATTTAAGTGCTGATGCAGATGTTCAGTTACTTGACACTAATGGAACCATCATTCAAAGTTCTGAGAATTTTGGCACAACCGCTGAGTCGATTAATACAACTTTAAATGCAGGTGCTTATGGCATCCGAGTGACACCGTTTGGTAATATTGGCACTCCCTACAAACTCGAATTGGCTGTTACTCCCCTTATTGCGGGTCTCACCACAACTGGCTCAGAAATACTGAATTATCTACATACAAATGAGTCAATTCCATTAATTCGGGTGGATAGTTTTCGCAGCGGTAATCCTGCACTCGGTAGCGATCCTCGATTTGCTGGAATCAACGGGGCAGGATGGTCAACTGTGATCATCGATACTGGCATCAATTTGAATCACCCCTTCTTTGGTGTAGATAGCGATCTCAACGAGGTATCTGATCGGATTGTTGCCAATGTTGATTTTACGGATACGGTTCGGCGAACCGATGCTTCTGACTTCAATGGACATGGTACTAATGTTTCTAGCATTGTCGCTGGAAGCAATGGAGTTGCGCCCGGTGCTAACATCATTCATCTAAAAGTTTTCCCAGATGCCGGGGGACCTGCCCAGTCATCTGCAATTGAACAAGCACTATATTGGGTTGTAGAAAATTCAGCTTTGTTCAACATTGCCAGCGTGAACATGTCGCTAGGTCACGGCAATTACAATACACCAGTCTCGCCCGATGGCTATGGGGATGAACTACAGAAGTTAGCAGATTTAGGTGTGATTGTCGTTTCCTCATCAGGTAATGATTTCTTTAATCTTGGCAGTGCTCAAGGAGTGTCTTATCCCTCAGCCGATCCAAACTCTCTATCAATTGGCGCTGTTTGGGATGGCGGAGCGTATGGTGTACCTCAAACTTTGCAGGGTGCAACTGACAATACGATTGGTGCAAACCAAATCACCGCTTTTTCTCAACGCTCTCAGTCTCTAACAACCGTGTTCGCACCAGGTGCCTACATCACTGGTGCTGGTTTGGACGATCCTTTTGGCAATCCACTTACGAGTAATCTTCCTGGGACAAGCCAAGCTGCACCTCATGTTACGGGAATGGCTGTCTTGGCGCAACAACTCGCTGTGGAGACCTTGGGTCGCCGCTTAAAACCAAGTGAGTTTCGGGACTTATTGCGCTCAACAGGTATTCCTATCAATGACGGCGATAATGAGAGCTACGGGAATGTCACAAGCACCGGAGCAGATTTTCGGCGGGCTGATATGCTTGCTTTGGGACAGGCAATTCCTAACATTCAAAACGTTACTCTTACAGTAAATCAAGTGGAAGGCGACTTTGATGGAGCTTTGAATGCCTCTGATTTCTATTCGATCTTGTCAGTTGATGGAAATGAGATACGCACTGCAAGAATTGATGGCAAAAATGATATCAGCCCCAATTGGCAAAACAGTAAAGCAAATGTGACCGACTCTACTGTTCCATTGTCCATCCAGATCTACGACTTTGACGATGGAGCGAATTTCGACGATGACCACATTGATGTTAATCCTAACGCTGGCAACAAAAACTTGAATCTTACGTACAACTTGCTCACGGGTAGCGTTACGGATAGCGCCACTGGGCAAGAGTATGGGCGGAGAGGACAACCAATTTCTCTAAATGGCGGCGGTGATGGACAGGAGGGCAGAATCACATTCACCGTCAACGGTTGGAGTCTAGCGAACCCAACCCCCCCCCTGTTACTGTCAATGTCCACCGGGTCAAAGGTGATTTTGACGGAGCTTTCGACGATTCCGATTTCTACGCAAACCTATCTGTTGCTGGCAGTCAGTTGCGTACACCCGTGGCTGAAGGAAACAGCGACCTAACAACGAATTGGCAATTGAGCAGCTTTATAACAGATCAATTCGTTCCGATTTCAATCGAGATTTTCGATGAGGATGGAGGTTTGAATTTTGGCGATGACCACATTGATGTCAATCCCAATTCAGGTAACAAGAACTTGAACTTGATCTACGACCAACTCACAGGTGGTAATGTTCTAGGTTTGTTGTTTTCCATCAGAGAAACTGGTTTGATGGAGAGGTTG
>QBMH01000027.1 GCA_003249025.1 Leptolyngbya sp.
GAAAATTATGCCTCTAATTTCTCCCTGTGACACTTCAAAGGGCGGAATGTCGGGTCCAATCGTCTAACTGGAGATTCGGCACTAAAGCAAAATCACGTTGATTGCGAATTGCAACGATCGCCTGATTGTACTGGTAGCAAAATTCCTATTGCTTGGTGTTGAGGCTACGGGGAGATGAGGTTTGCGATCGCCACGGGTGCAATCACCTCCGCAGGTTCAAACCCAAAGACCTTGGCATAAAAATAGAACTCACCATCTAGAGTTCGTTTGATATTTTCAGCTTTACGGAAACCATGCTGTTCGCCTTCATATAAAACATAGGCAACAGGCAATCCTTTAGCTTTTAAAGCTGCGACCATCATTTCTGCCTGGTTGGGCGGCACGATTTTGTCCTCATCCCCCTGGAAGAAAATCACCGGGCAGTTGAGCAGTTGCACCGAGTGAATGGGCGATCGCTCAATATACAGATTTTTCTGCTCTGGATAGGCTCCAATTAGGCTATCCAGGTAGCGTGACTCAAACTTATGAGTGTCGGTTGCCAGCGCTTCCAAATCGCTCACGCCATAGTAACTGGCACCCGCTTTGAATACATCCCGGAAGGTGAGAGCGCAGAGGGTTGTGTAGCCGCCAGCACTGCCGCCATCAATCACCAAGCGATCGCCGTCTACTTTGCCCTGTGCCGCCAAGTATTTGGCTCCATTCACACAATCATCCACATCCACAATGCCCCATTGCCCATTTAAGCGTTCCCGATAGGCGCGTCCATAGCCCGTGCTGCCGCCATAGTTCACATCTAATACCGCAAAGCCGCGACTCGTCCAGTACTGAATCCGCAGGCTGAGCATGGTGGAGGTAGCAGACGTGGGTCCGCCGTGACTTTTGACCAGGAGCGGTGGATGCTCATTGTCTGGGGCAGCAAAATCTTGGTTGTTGGGTGGATAATAAAAGCCGTAAGCCTCCAGTCCATTTTCCGTGGGAAAGGCGATCGCGGTCGGCACGGATAAATAGCCGGGATCAATCTGTAACTCGCTCGATTTTTGTAGCACTTCAAGCTGACGAGTCGCCAAATCTAGCTGCACCAGTTCGCCTGATTGAGTTGCCGATCCTGCTTTAAACACCACCTTTCCGGGTGCGGCATGAATGCTGCCAATTTCAGAATAGGGCGTGTCAATCATTTCCAGCGCTTTGGTGTGGGGATTCAAGCTGGCGAGATAGGAAACGCCGTTTTCGGTGTAGGTGCAAATTATTTGATCGGCAGATTCAAACCCATAGGTAGACATGCCGAACACCCATTGAGGCAAGCCAAATTCTGCTTCCATGGGACACAGTGGCTCGATCGCTCCTGCCCAGCGATATAAATTCCACCAGCCTGTGCGATCGCTGACAAAATATAGCACTCCATCCGGCGACCATTGGGGCTGAAAAATCGACTCGGTTAACCCACCCGCAATTTTTTGGCAATCGATCATCATGCCATCCGCATCCAGGGTTCCCAGCCAGAGTTCTGTGCCATCCCAGGGCATATTCGGGTGGTTCCAACTAATCCATGCCAGTTGCGATCCATCGGGACTGAGGCAGGGGGAAGCATAAAAATCTTTATCCGAGGCGAGAATCTGCTGATTGCCTTTGCCGTCTAAGCGAAAGCTGGCGATCGCGTTCACGGCTTCACCTTCGCCGTTTTCATCACCCGTATGATCTTCACGAATACAAATCATCCGGTTGCGCTGAGCATCGACCACGCCATCGGCATAGCGCCAGGGTTGTTCTGGGGTAATGGCAACAGATTCGCCGCCAGGAAGCTTGCGATAGAGCCGCTGGTCGGCAAAGTTGGAAAAGTAAACCGCGCCTTGATGCACGAGAAAGGCACCACCGCCATATTCATGCACCCGCGATCGCACGTTGAAGGGTGCAGGCGTAACATCCGAAACTTGCCCTGCCGCACTCCGCCGGACCACCACATTTCGCCCCGCTTCCGTGGCACGCTGTTCTGTCCAGTACACCTCCCCGCGATCGAGGCGAATTTCACCTAGCCCAATCGTTCCCGCCACAATCAGGTCTGACGTGATGGGCGATTTCCAGGAGCCGTAGGAGGCAATATATGGAGAATTCATGTCGGGTACTCGTGCGTCAATAATCAACCTTGAGGATAAAGGGTTTTAGTGCAGGTTGCTAGTGTCTTGGGGTCTGTTGAACCCAGTGAAGGGATGAAGAAGTGAAGATCTGATTAGCCAAATCGTCCGCTTACATAGTCTTGAGTTTTCTGGTCAGCCGGTGTATTGAACAGCAAGTTGGTTTCGTTGAACTCCACCATTTCGCCGAGATACATGAAGGCAGTGTAATCTGAAACCCGTGCTGCCTGCTGCATACTATGGGTCACAATCAAAATCGTGACTTGCTGCTTCAGGTCGTTGATCAGTTCTTCAATGCTGGCAGTGGCGATCGGGTCGAGGGCAGAGGTAGGCTCGTCGAATAGCACAATGTTGGGATCGGTTGCGATCGCCCGTGCAATACACAATCGCTGCTGTTGACCACCCGACAGATTGTAGGCAGGCTCTTTCAACCGATCTTTTGCCTCATTCCACAACGCCGCACCCTGCAATGCCTTTTCCACTTTTTCATCGATCAGGCTTTTCTGGGTCATGCCTTGCACTCTCAAACCATAAGCCACATTTTCATAAATCGACTTAGGAAAGGGGTTAGGGCGCTGAAACACCATGCTGACGCGCATTCGGACTTCGATCGGGTCGATTTGCCTCTCTAAGATATTCACCCCATCCAGCAAGATTTCCCCGTCGTAGCGATTGCCGGGATACAAATCGTGCATTCGATTGAAACACCGCAACAGGGTCGTTTTTCCACAACCCGAAGGACCGATCAACGCCGTCACGTTCCGATCCCAAACGATCATGCTGACATCTTTGAGCGCCTTCGATGACCCGTAGTAAAAATCGAGATTTTTTACCTCCGCCTTCCGCTCCATCGCAGACCCCTTGAGTACACGAATATCCTCTACCATTTGACTCCCTTCCGAAGACGATAACGTAAGTAAATTGCAAAAGCATTCAGCGATAGAGTCATTAAAATCAGAACGACACCAGCAGCAGCGGCATTCACTTGAAACTCTGGCTGAGGACGAGACACCCAATCAAACATTTGAATGGGCATCACCGTAAAGGGAGCCATCAGCCATTCAAATGAAATAAACGGAAATTGAGATTTGACCGGAGAGGGCGGTAAAAACGCGATGAAGGTCAGCGCTCCAATCGTAATCAGGGGAGCCGTTTCACCGATCGCCCGCGACAAGCCAATAATAATCCCAGTAAGAATACTACCGGATGAATAGGGCAAAATGTGATCCCAAATCATTTGCCATCGACTGGCACCCAAGGCGTAGGCAGCCTCTCTCAAACTACTAGGAATCGCCCGCAAAGCCTCTCGTGTCGTGACGATCACGATCGGCAAGATCAGCAACGCCAGCGTTAAGCCAGCCGTCAAAACACTCTCCCCTAAGTTCAACATCGTACTAAAAAGACCCAACGCCAGCAGCCCGTACACAATAGACGGAACGCCTGCTAGATTCGTGACGTTGATTTCGATCAAGGCAGCTAACCAGTTCTTGGGTGCATATTCTTCTAAATACACGCCAGCCGCAACGCCTAAAGGAACCGCAACAAACATCGTGGTTAACATGACCAGCAGGGAGCCAACCCAAGCGGATAAGATGCCTGCTTCGTTAAAATCGCTGCTCGGAAACGACGTGAAAAACTTCCAGTTGAGCCGGGGTAGCCCCTGAATAAAGAGTTGAGCAACCAAGGCTATCAAGATCAAAGTTGCTATTGAAATGACCAGCAATCCCAGCACCCCGAATAGCTTGCTGATCAGTTGACGGCGGGAGACCGATGCCCGAATCTGCTGTAAATCATTGCTTTGAGAAAAGTCTGCCTGTGCCATGTTAGTAGGTCTCGCGGAAGCGTTTCGTCAAGAAGTAACCAATGATGTTGAAAACTAAAGTGACTAACACCAGCACTAGCCCCGCCGCAAAAATAGTTTGGTACTCTAAAGTGCCGTGGGGCAAGTCACCTAAGCTGACTTGCACGATGTAGGCGGTAATCGTGGCGGCTGATTCGAGTGGATTAAACGTGAAAGTGGGCTGTAAGCCAGCCGCGATCGCCACAATCATTGTTTCACCCACCGCCCGCGATACGCCCAAAATAAATGCCGCAATCACCCCAGAAGCCGCTGCTGGCAACACTACTTTTAGCGCAGTTTGCAAGCGAGTTGCCCCCGTTGCATAGGAGCCTTCCTTGAGATTCAACGGCACCGATCGCATGGCATCCTCGCTAATCGAGCTAATCAGCGGCGTAATCATCAACCCCATGACTAGCCCTGCTCCCAGCATATTAAAGCCGGCCAATTCAGCCGGAAAAATGCTCGGAAAAATATTGGATAAAGGAGTGCCGACAAATTGGTATAGCCATTGCAAAGCCGGAATCACGCTCAACAACGCAAAATATCCATAGACCACTGTGGGAATCCCCGCCAGCAGTTCCAAAATCGGCTTGACCACTTCTCGAACTCTGGGAGCCGCAAACTCACTTAAATAAATCGCTGAAATCAGCCCCATCGGTAGCGCAACTACCAAGGCAACGGCAGTCGTCGTGAGCGTTCCTGAGACGAGCGGCAAAATTCCATAGCCCGGTGGATCAAACAAGGGCGACCAGTCTTTCCCCGTTAAAAACTCCACCAGCGAAACTTGCTGGAAGAACAAAACAGATTCACTAATCAAAATATACATAATGGCGATCGTCGTCGCCACACAGGAAAAAGCTGCTAAGAATAAAACAAATTCAATCAAACGCTCCTTCAATTCACGGGCTTTCTTTTTTTGGGTGAATTGAAGATCCTGAGCAGAAGGTTTTGAGGGCTGAACGGTCATGATTGTAGTGTGTCAAAAAAGTGGAAAGTCAGCATATTTCTTGCTGACTTTAGTAGAGAGATCGCGGGACTCAGCCAAAAAGGGCACAACCAGTGTGCCCCTTCGCTAAACGCCAATTAATCTTGCAATTCGCGGCTGAGTAGTTCATCGATCTTAAGACCGATCGCTTCTTTACCACCAAAGATACTCCCCGTCTTACCCGCTTTAAACCGTGCCGCCGCCGCTGTGTAAGCTCGTGGAGGCAGACCGATATAGCCGACGCTATCGGCAATTTTGCCGCCATTCTTCAGGTAGTACTCAACGAACTTTTTCACTTCAGGCTTTTTCGCAGAATCCGCTTTGACGTAGATAAACAGTGGGCGAGAAAGGGGCGTATAAGTGCCATTTTCAACTGATTTCTCACCCGGCATTACCCCGCCGATTTTAACGGCTCTAAGGCGCTGCTGATTTGCTTTGAAGTAGGCATATCCGAAATAGCCCAAGCCGCCTTTATCGCGAGAAACCCCTTGAACCAAAACGTTGTCATTTTCACTCGCAGTGAAATCCTTACGGCTTGCCTTTGCCTTGCCGTTGATCGCTTCAGTGAAGTAATCAAAGGTGCCGGAATCTGCACCCGGACCAAACAATTTCAGAGGTTGGTTCGGAAAGCTAGCGCGAACTTCTTTCCAGTTTTTAACCGCGCTACCCGGTTCCCAAATTTTCTTTAGCTCAGCCGTGGTTAAGTTGCTTGCCCAAGTATTGCTGGGATTGACCACAACGGTTAGGGCATCAAATGCGATTGGCAATTCGATGTATTTGACACCTTTTGCCTTACAAGCCGCTATTTCTTTTGCCAGGATGGGGCGGGATGCATTGGAAATATCTGTGTCTCCTGCACAAAATTTCTTAAAACCACCCCCAGTTCCAGAGACCCCCACGGTCACATTGGCACCGCCTGCTTTTCTAGAAGCTTCTGCAACCTTTTCAGTAATGGGGAAGACAGTGCTAGAGCCATCAACCTTGACGGCGGCACCCTGAGAGTTGACAGCGCTTACAGATAGACCCACCACTGCTGCCGTTACAGCCGCCGCGCTCACGATCGCCGTGAAGCGGTTAGACACAAGCTTCACTTTGTCAAACACCATATTGATACTCCAGAAGGTTAAGTGTTCAGTCAAACATTCAGCATTACAATACTTTGCCAGGGTTAAGGGCAAGTGATTTAAAGTCGTATTTTGGTTATCGTAAGGTTAAATCTAAGTAAAATTGCTCTTTATGGACTTCTTCTTTGAACAAAAAGCTATTTAAAGCTGACAATTCCATCAAGGATAGTCATTCTTTTAGCGGGTTGGTTCATAGAGTTAATGTAAGTAACATAAAGGTTGAGCTGTGTTTTAGACTAAGAACCGAAATCACGCTCTTAGCTATGGTTTAACAACAGATTTAAAGCACTCTATTTTCATGGATAGCCCTGAGGCAACGATTTATTGTCCAAACGCTCTTTGTCAAGCTCCTAACGTTGAGAGCGATCGCTATTGCTTGCAATGTGGAACTTTTCTGCCGAAACATTATCTATGGGCGATCGCTGAGCGATCGCTGCCACAGTCACCCGGCGAACTGCTGGCAGGACGCTATATCTGTAAACAGGGGCAGATTTTTTTAGATACCAAGCCGGGGTTGTTGCCAGACTCTTTGGAAGACTTGCCGCCTGAGGTGGTGTGCTATCAGCGATTAGTGTCGGATTGGCTGCATGTGCCACAGGTTTACGCCCTATTGCCCGATCTCCAACTGCCCGGTTCGGTGATCATGCTGCTCGAAAATGCGCCGATTTATCCGGCTGATATTCAGGATGGAGAGAGCGTGCAGTCTGGAGCCTTAATGCCCGGTTTGGAAGCAGTTTGGCGAGAGGCGAGTGCATTACAGCAACTTCATTGGTTCTGGCAAATGGCGCAGTTATGGGAGCCGTTGAATCAGGAAGGCGTGGCGGCTAGCTTGTTGTCGGCGGAAAATTTGCGCGTAGAAGGATCTTTAATTCGCCTCCTGAGCTTAGTGGGTGATTTCCAACCGTCGTCTTGCAGTTTGGTGGAATTAGGAGCTTTTTGGCGGCAGTGGCAGCGAGGAGCGCAGACTGCGATCGCGCCATTTTTGGGTGCAGTCTGTGACCAGATGCAGCAAGGGCAGATTGGCAGTAGTGAATCATTGATTGAGTTGTTAGATCAGGCGATCGCGGTGGGTAGTCAGGCGCAATCTCGCGCTGTGGAATTTGCCACTTTAACGGATCAAGGTCCTACCCGTCAGCGAAATGAAGATGCTTGCTATCCTGCCAGCGGCACAACGCAATCCGTCACGCTGACTCCAGCTACAAAAAAGGGGATTTCAACCGCTTTGATGGTGGTATGTGATGGAATTGGTGGACATGAAGGCGGAAATATTGCCTCGAATTTAGCGATCGCCACGGTGCAGCAGCGATTGCAAACAGCGCTGAGATCGGAGCATTTCAGTGATCCCGCCGCTTTGATACTGGAATTAAAACGAACGGCGATCGCTGCCAACGACACGATTGTGCAGCGAAACGACACCGAGCATCGCCAAGAGCGGCAGCGCATGGGCACAACCCTGGTCATGGCAGTGGGACGAAACCATGAGCTATACCTGACCCATGTGGGAGATAGTCGCGCTTACCGCATCACCCGCATCGGCTGCCATCAGGTCACCTTGGACGATGACTTGGCATCACGGGAAGTGCGGATGGGCTATGGACTGTATCGAGATGCGTTACAACAGCCAAGCTCAGGCTCTTTGGTGCAAGCATTAGGGATGAATGCCTCCATGCTGCATCCGACGGTGCAGCGATTTGTTTTAGATGAAGAGTGTTTATTTTTATTGTGTTCGGATGGGTTAAGCGACAACGATTTGATTGAAGAACATTGGCAAACCCTATTATTGCCCGTGTTGGAGGGTACGGTAGATATATCGACCGCTGTGCGGCAGTTGGTGGCGATCGCCAATCAACAAAATGGGCATGATAACGTCACTGTGGGGCTACTTCACTGTCGCGTTACTCTAGCGGCTCCATCGGGTGCGGCTGAGCTTCACTTATCCGAATCCCTGGCAGAATTAGCTGCCGCTCCCGTAGGGATCTCACGAATCGCTGCCGATAGCCCCCCTGCAACAGAGCCTCATTTAGCCGAGCCTGCCTATCTACCTGCTGCAAATCCTTCTACACTCAAGACTCAGCTAAAAAAACAGCCAGCGCGATCGCGCTCCAGTCTATTGCCCTGGCTATTAGGACTACTTATCCTGTTGGCAGCCGCAGGTTCGCTGCTGGTCTGGCTGTTTCCCAGCATCGGTAGCCGACTATTTCCAACGATAGAAAGCACCGCCGTTTCGCCTGATGGTACTACGAGTCCCGCTCCTAGCGCGTCTGGGTTTGTGTATCCTAACCCCATTGCCACATCCCCATTTTTAACGACCCAATCGCGGGTGTTAGTCAATCGGGCGGCGGTGGACGGTGCGGGGCAAACTCCAGTGGTTTTACTTCCTCAGTTTCCCAGCCCTCCCGCATCGAGTCAGCCTTTATCACGCCCGATCCCTATTCCGGTGGGTACAGTATTGGAAGTGGTTGCGGTGCAAGTGCGATCGGATCAGCGGTGGCTACAGCTTAAAGTATGCTCTCTACCGACGGCTGTAAGAGCTACGGATCGAGCTAATGCCTCTGGGCAACCGGGCGATACTGGGTGGATTCAAGAGACCGCGATCGCGCCCCTAGTCACCTCCGACATCAGCCTCACCCCGGCACAACTGGGTGCCTGTACGGTTAAACGTCAAACCCCTGCCTCACCCATAGAAACTAATTGAGGACTGCAATTTCTACCCAAACACCGATTAGACTGATAGAACGATAAATAACTACAGAAGATACTAAAAAAGTCTATTTTAGATTGGGCTACATCGCTTACGAATGCCGTTACCTGAAAGCCCCTATTTGAGTTTGGCAGTGACCCCGTTACAGATTTCTGGCGCGGCGCATTTCGCAATTCACGTGACCAAAGCGCCTTACCCCGGTGGGCTTGCCCTGCACAATTGCGTTTGGACTAATTCCCTCAGTCAATTGTGGCAACTGTGGCAGGAAATGTTTTTCACCCACCCGCTGCCACCCTACCCACTTGAGCAGACAACCCTACCCGATGCCCTAGACTCCAATCAACCGGGAGGGATGTCGGCGCGCTTGATGCAAACTTTGGGTGTGAGCCTGTGGCAATGGTTGTTCGATGGCTCAATTATGGTGAGCATCAATCAAAGTCGTGGGATTGCGATCGGGCAGGGACACCCGCTTAGATTACAGCTTGAAATCCGCGATCCCATGCTCATCTCCTTGCCCTGGGAAATTATGCAAGAAGCTCCCGGCACTCCCGCCATTTCCCTAAGCCAACACATTTTGTTTAGTCGCACCACGAGCGATGTTTCTGCATTGCCGCCCTCCCGTCCTGAAAGCGCGCTCAAAATCCTGCTCGTTCAGGGACAAGCATCCGATGTTAGCGGCACAGGGCTTAGTAATGATGCTCTACCCATGCTGAAGCTGGAGCAAGAAGCAGACCTGTTAGCACAAGTGCTAAAAAGTTCTGGCAACTCAGGCATTGGCGGTTCTAAGACAATTCCTTGTGAAGTCCGTACGCTGATTCAACCCACTCCGATTGAACTGATTCAGGCACTTGAAACGCGCCATTACAATGTTTTGTTTTACGCAGGACATGGGATGCCGGGTCCCGATGGAGGGGTGTTGTTCGTCCGTCCAGATATGCCCCTGAATGGCACAGAATTAGCTCAGGTGTTGACTCGATGCCAAGTAAAACTAGCGGTATTCAATGCCTGTTGGGGTGCCCAATCTGACCATTACTATCGCACCGATGCAACCATGCCGGGGGGGAAAATATCCCAACCCATGCCCCGCAGTAGCCTTGCCGAGGTGCTGATTCATCATGGGGTGCCAGCCGTGTTGGGGATGCGGAACTCCATTACGGATCAAGAGGCGCTGAGTTTTATTCAAGAACTGGCAAAAGCGTTAGCGGAACGGAAACCCATTGATCAGGCAGTGGCGATCGCCCGTCAACATTTGCTAGCAGTGTACAAATTTAATCAGCAGGCTTGGACATTGCCCGTGCTTTACATGCATCCTGAGTTTGATGGAGAACTGCTGACCCCGATCGCCGCCGTTACGCCTGGACATACTCAAATTGGCGCAGAATCATCGTCTTCCGTTGCCTGTTTGCGATCGCTGCAAGATAACCGCGTTTGGCAAATTCGGGGCGGATACATGACGATCGGCAGAAGCCCAGACAACGATCTGATTTTGCGAGAAGAGGAAGCGGGTGCCTCTCGTGAACACGCCATGATTCTACGGCGAGAAAGCCAAGAAACGTTGGACGATGCCACTTACTTTCTCCGAGATGTTTCTCGCTTTGGCACCTGGGTTTCCCTGGCAGATAAGGGATGGCAAAGAGTGCATCAACAGGAAGTTCTGCTGCTGCCAGGAAGCCAGATAAAATTTGGCAGTTCTCAAAATAATCCCCTAGAGTTTACGATTTTCAGTCCACCGGAAGCCCCACCATTCAGCTAGTCAGATTCTTGTGATTAAAAAGAAAACTCCTAATCCCAACCCTACCGAGCGATTCATCTATCGCGAATTTGGTGCCTCCGAAAACCCAGAGGCATTACAGCGAGGTGTTCCTGATTTGCCTCCTAATCAGCAAAGCCCACGGGTAGAAACCTCTAGCAAAGGTCGCAAAGGAAAAACCGTCACCATCATTCGCGGTTTTCAGGCAAGTCCAGACACCCTGACCGACCTGCTAAAAAAACTTAAGAATCTGTGCGGTGCAGGGGGCACCCTCAAGGATAATGAACTTGAAATTCAAGGGGATCATAAGCAAAAGATTGTTCAACACCTACAGCAGCTTGGCTATAAAGCAAAAGCAAGCGGCGGTTAGTGAGTGGATGAGTGCCAGTTGCATCTACTCCTCTTCCTCTACTTCCATAAGTAAATGGACAGAATTATTTGCCGTCGCGTTTCGACTCCGCTCAACGCTCAAGCCCAGTTTTTTCGCGGGTTGAGCGCAGCCGAAACCCAAACCTCACAGTGAATTTAATTTTGCCCTCCTACTTACTCCCTCACCCCTCTACTCCTCCACCCTTTCACCCTCTTCCCGTCCCTTCCGGAGCCATCCCTTGACCGACACCATCACCCGCGTTCAGCCCCCTTTAGAGTTTCTTCCGCCTGCGTTTAATCCTTTAGTGCGGCAGGTCGTAAGTTGGGCCTTTCCGTTTGTGATTCGCTCTCAAACGGCGGTGCGCCAGATTGTGGCAGAAAACGTGAAAACGCTGGTTGATTTGTATCGCCAGTTTCAGGATGGCAAGATTCGGTTTTTACTCGCGTTTCGTCATCCCAGTGCCACCGATCCCTATTGCGTCGGGCAGTTGATCTGGAGATTGGTGCCTCAAGCTGCCAAACAGCAGGGAGTTTCGCTGAAACGCCCGGTGCATTCTCACTTTATGTACGATCGCGGCATTCCGATTTGGGCGGGTTCATGGGCTACTTGGCTTTACCCAAGACTGGGCGGCGTTCCGATTCGTCGCGGCAAGATTGACCTAATGGGGCTGAAAACTGCCCGAAATATTTTTGCCAATGGGGATTTTCCCTTAGCGGCTGCGCCTGAAGGGGCGACCAATGGACACAACGAGATTATTAGTCCACTGGAACCGGGAGTGAGCCAGCTTGGTTTTTGGTGCGTGGAAGATATGGTGAAATCGGGGCGATCGGAGCAAGTTTTCATCTTGCCAGTTGGAATCGAATATCGCTATGTCACGCCTCCCTGGGCAGCAGTGGAAAAAATTATTACGCAACTGGAGATAGACACGGGCATAGAAACCCCAGAAATGAGCCAATCACAACGATTAGATGAGACACTTCTCTACAAGCGCCTGTATCACTTGGGTGAACACCTTTTATTAGTGATGGAAGGCTTTTATACGCGCTTTTATCACAAGGCTTTATCGATGCCTCATAAAGCTGGCAAACCTGACTCTCCCTCTCTACCGTCATCTGATGAAGCTTTTTCGGATCGGCTAAATGCTTTATTAGATGCAGCTTTACAGGTCGCAGAAGATTATTTCAACCTACAACCCAGAGGCAGCTTAATCGATCGCTGTCGTCGATTGGAACAAGCTGGGTGGGATTGCATCTATCGAGAGGACATCAAGCTTGAAACGGCTTCTCCGCTTGAAAAAGGGCTAGCCGATCGCGTGGCGGAAGAAGCCGATTTGCGCGTGTGGCATATGCGACTGGTGGAAAGCTTTGTGGCAGTTACGGGCAATTACGTCAGCGAAAAACCGACTATTGATCGCTTTGCCGAAACAACGCTGCTGGTTTGGGATATGGTTTGCCGGATTAAGGGCGGAAATCCATTTGAACGACCGAAATTAGGCGAACAAAAAGCGTTCCTCAAGATTGGTGACCCGATTTCTGTCTCCGATCGCTGGGATGCTTATCAGGGTGGGCGAAAAAATGCGAAACAAGCCGTTGCAGATCTGACTCAAGATTTGCAAATTGCTTTGGAAAGTATGATGCCGAAACAGTGAAACCCTAACGCCCTCTCCCAGAGCGGTAGAAGACTTTAATACTGAATAATCCGCCCTGATGTAAAGGCGCGAGTGACTCCATTGAGCGATCGCACTAATAACCTGCCCTGATCGTCAAACCCCATGGCTTGCCCTGAAATCAATTCTCCATTCAGATCAATAGTCACGGAGCGATCGCGCAATCCATCGCGTTGATGCAGTTCGGGAAATAGCGGCACAATCCCAGAAAATTGAGTTGAGTCACATTTTTGTACAATAATATCTCGCACCTGCATTAGATAGTGCCGCGATCGCTCTAGTAAAGCCAATTCTTCTGGTACTACATTAGAGATTTCATGGAGGCTAATCGCGTTGCCGACCTGATCTGGCGCTAACCCCGCTTGCACAAAATCCACACAGCGATTAATTCCAATGCCCACGATAACCCGTGTTTGTCCAGAGCGACTTCCAGAAGCTTCACACAAAATTCCTGCCGCTTTACGTCCTGCAATCAACACATCATTTGACCACTTCAAGCGCAATTTTCCGCGTTGGTCGGCGAGCAAATCCTCAATAGCATGAATCACCGCTAACCCGATGACCAAACTCAAGCCTGATAGCTGGGCAATGGGAAAATCGAGAATAAAACTTACGGTTAATACACCCGTTGGAGAATGCCAAGTGCGCCCATGCTGTCCGCGTCCTGCGGTTTGATGGCGCGTAAACACAACGGCACCATGGGGCAAGCGATCGGCGTGCGCTGTTGCCCATGTGTTTGTGCTAGAGCAACTATCCACCCAATGCAGCCAGTCAGGTAGATTCCTTGGATCGGGATCGCCAGAAGTGGGAAAAAGAATTAAAGGTCGGCTGTACACGGAAGAATTGACTCGCTACGGTGTGGAACTATAGCCTGGTAAGATTGCGTTATCTTTGAGTTTGATTATATAATCAGCCAAGTTTTATCTGACAGACATTTGAATAGAAATTGCACAGGAATTTGCTTCTAGGGTTCCGATTTAGCGGTTTTCAGCTAGATGACTGGTCCAAGAGAAGCAGCCCACTTGAGATCCTCAAATGCAAAATCTTAAGTGAGTCACACGGCGGGAAAAAAGCCCGGGAGAACCATACAGGGTTAAGTCACTGTTGGAATCTCCTGGGCTTTGATATTTAAGTTAGTACTAAAACTTCTGGAGATTCTCAACTGAATTGTTCACCGTCATTAGGAGGCTTTTATGGTGCAAGCATCTGTTTCGCTAGATTCTGATCTATCCAATCCAGCCGCGATCGCCCCAGACCTGATTCTATTGAATGAAACCCTGCCGGGTAGTGCCTATTGGCATGGCGTAATCAAGCGAGGCAATACCTTGCGTGTGACTGATCTGGCAGGCTCTCAGGGTGTTTCCTTGATTTGCTACAACGCAGATAATGCGATCGAGCGGCTAAATGTTGCGGATACTGCCAAAATTCAGTTTAATGCTGCTCTTAAAAAAGGCATGGTAATTTACTCCGATATGGGAAGAATTTTGTTTTCAATTACAGAAGATACCTCTGGCTGTCACGACTTATTTGGAGGATGTAGTCATGCTGTCAGTAACGCGGCAAAGTATGGAGATGGCGAGTTTTGGATAAACTCCCGTGATAACTTCCGCAGAGCAGTGACGCGATATGGTTTGAGCAAAAAAGATATTATGCCCAACATCAATTTGTTTACACGGGTCGCGATCGCGTCAGACGGCAAAATGAGTTTTGTCGAGGGGTGTGAGCAGCCTGGAAGTTTTATCGATCTTCGTGCTGAAATGAACGTGCTGGTGGTTTTATCGAACTGCCCCCATGTAATGCATCCCAGCAAGATCTATGAGCCAAAACCCATTCAAGTAAACGTTTGGAACTCTCCATCGATCGCTGGAGATGATTTATGTCGCTCTGCCAACCCCGAAGCCATTCGTGGCTTTATCAACACCGATGCTTTGTTTGCTCAATAGTGTACTAGCCGCATTTTGTTAGGACTGAATCATGACGACGACTATTGAACCGATTCTCGACCCCAAGACTGTTATATATGACGAGGTGGTTTCTGCTAGACATCCGTGGTCGCGGGTGATCCAGAAAGGACAGATTCTTCGGATTGAAGATTTGGGTGGCAACCAAGCCGTTGATTTTTTGGTTTACAATGCCGATGATCCATCTGAGCGCTACAGTGCCCAAGATACGACTGTTGCCCAAGGCAATCTTTATTTGAATACAGGTAGCAAATTGATATCAAATGATGGGCGATTGATGATGACGATCTTGAAAGACACTTGCGGAAGGCACGACACATCTGGCGGTGCTTGTAGCTGCGAGAGTAACTCGGTGCGCTTTGGGCTGGACAAAAAATATCAACATGCCTGTGTCGAAAATTTTCTTTCGGCTCTAGCACCCTATGGGTTAGGTAAACGCGATCTGGTCAGCAATATCAACTTTTTCATGAATGTTCCTGTTTCAGAAGATGGCACCTTAGAAATTGTTGATGGTATTTCTGCGCCGGGTAGCGTTATCGATTTGCAGGCAGAAATGAATGCGATCGTGGCTATTTCCAACTGTCCGCAAATCAATAATCCCTGTAATGCTTACAATCCCACGCCGATTCGATTGATTATTTGGGATACGGTGTAAGGAAAAAGACTAGAGAGTGGAGAAAGGATAATCCTTGCTCCCTGTTTGGTTTTTTCAGCATTTACTGAGAAAGCGTTCATGTTTAACCATGTTTAACAAAGTTTTGATTGCCAATCGGGGTGAAATCGCTTGTCGGGTGATTCGGACGCTCGATCGCCTGGGAATTGCGAGTGTTGCAGTTTACTCAGAAGCGGATGCTCATACTCAACATGTTTCAATGGCAACAGAGGCAGTCTGTATTGGCGCGGCTCCGGTGGCAGAAAGCTATCTCAAGGGCGATCGCATCTTAGAAGTGGCACAACAAACCGGGGCGCAGGCAATTCATCCCGGCTATGGTTTTTTAAGCGAGAACATCGACTTTGCAGAAGCCTGTGAAGCCGCAGGAATTGCTTTTATTGGTCCTACGCCACAACACATTCGCCAGTTTGGATTAAAGCATACTGCTCGTGAATTGGCGGAACAAAATCAGGTGCCGTTAGTGCCGGGAACAGGTCTGTTGGAGAGTTTAGAGCAGGCACAACAGTTAGCAGCAGAAATTAGCTATCCAGTGATGCTGAAAAGTACCGCAGGTGGCGGCGGGATTGGAATGCAGGTTTGCTTGAATGAAACAGACCTGGTAGATGGGTTTGAGAAAGTGAAACGCTTAAGCCAGACAAACTTTAAGCAGAGTGGTGTATTTCTAGAAAAATATATTCAAACAGCACGACACATTGAAGTGCAAATTTTTGGGAATGGCAATGGCACTGTGATTGCACTGGGAGAACGAGACTGCTCAACTCAACGACGCAATCAAAAAGTGATTGAAGAAACTCCTGCACCAGGCATCAGTGATACGTTACGGCAGCAACTTTATGACTGTGCCGTGCGATTGGGGCAGGCAGCGAACTATCGCTCCGCAGGCACAGTCGAATTTGTGTTTGATGTAACTACGCAACAGTTCTACTTTTTGGAGGTGAACACGCGCCTACAGGTAGAACATGGAGTGACTGAAATGGTCAGCGGGATTGACCTAGTGGAGTGGATGGTACGACTGGCAGCAGGTGATTCTACATTTCTGAATCACTATCGATATCAACCTCAAGGGCATTCAATTCAGGTACGAATTTATGCCGAAGATGCGAACAAGAATTTTCAGCCGAGTTCTGGTTTATTGAGTGCTGTTCGGTTTCCAGACAATGTTCGCTGCGATCGCTGGATTAAAACGGGAACCGAGGTTACACCATTTTATGATCCGTTGCTGGCAAAGGTGATTGTGCATGGGGAAGATAGAGAAGCCGCGATCGCCCAACTCCAAACTGCTTTACAAGAGTCCGCGATCGCGGGTATTGAAACGAATCTAGAGTATCTGCATCAGGTTATCGCCAGTCCAGCATTTCTTCAGGAAACTATTAGCACTCGCTATCTCAACACCTTTGAATATAAACCCCACACTATCGATGTTCTCGATTCTGGCACATATACCACCATTCAAGATTACCCCGGAAGGATTGGCTATTGGGATATTGGAGTGCCGCCATCAGGACCGATGGATCATCTAGCGTTTCGCTTAGCCAACCGGATCATAGGCAATCCTGAATCGGCAGCGGGGCTGGAATTTACAGTTACAGGTTCAACCTTGCGCTTCAACTGTGACACCATCATTTGCCTGACGGGTGCCGCCATGAAAGCCACACTCAACGGTCAACCTGTACCCTATTGGACATCGATTCCTGTTAGTGCAGGCAGCACCTTCAAACTGAAAGCCATTCAAGGACATGGATATCGCACGTATCTCGCCATTCAAAATGGATTTGATGTCCCTGAATATCTAGGCAGCAAAGCCACATTCACGTTAGGGAAATTTGGCGGACATGCAGGACGAACGTTACGAACTGGAGATGTCCTACATCTATATCAAGTGGTTAATCAAGCACAAGATATTAATAATCAATGCCCTACTGAATTAATTCCGCAATACACTAATGAATGGGAAATCGGCGTTCTCTACGGTCCTCATGGCGCACCCGATTTTTTCACCAACAATGATATTGAGATGTTCTTCTCAACCCGCTGGACAATCCATCACAACTCAGCCCGGACTGGCATTCGCCTGATGGGTCCTAAACCTGAATGGGCGCGATCGGATGGCGGTGAAGCCGGGTTACATCCCTCCAATATTCATGACAATGCCTATGCGATCGGCACCATTGATTTCACAGGCGACATGCCGATTATCCTGGCTTATGACGGTCCTAGTCTGGGCGGATTCGTCTGTCCTGCAACGATCGCCCACGCTGAACTTTGGAAAATTGGACAACTCAAACCGGGTGACACCGTTCAGTTCTATCATCTCACCCTTGAGGAAGCTCTTGAGCGGGAGTTAGCGCAAGATCATCAGATTGAAACGTTGTCACCCCTGCACTCCTGCACTCCTGCACTCCTGCACTCCTGCACTCCTGCACCTATCCTCCACCAGATCCCTCAATCATCGACTCAAATCGAGGTCACTTATCGACAAGCAGGCGACAAGTTCTTATTGATTGAATACGGTTCACTCGTGCTGGATCTCAATTTACGCTTTCGGGTTTATACCTTGATGGAGTGGTTGAGCGCAAATCGCTTGCTAGGAATCATTGATCTCACACCGGGAATTCGATCGCTACAAATCCATTACGACAGTCGAGTTTTGCCCGTTCAAGTATTGCTCGATGCCTTAATTGCAGCAGAGCCAGAACTTCCAGAGATTGACGCGCTGGAGGTGCCCACGCGAATTGTGCACTTGCCGCTCTCATGGGATGACGAATCGACCCAATTAGCCATTCAAAAGTACATGCAATCGGTGCGATCGGATGCGCCCTGGTGTCCGAGTAATATCGAGTTCATTCGGCGGATTAACGGACTCGATACGATTGAGCAAGTGCGAGAAATCGTCTTTAATGCTAGCTATTTAGTGATGGGGTTGGGCGATGTCTACCTCGGCGCACCCGTTGCGACACCACTCGATCCTCGCCATCGGCTGGTCACAACAAAATATAATCCGGCTCGTACCTGGACACCCGAAAATGCAGTGGGAATTGGGGGTGCCTACATGTGCATTTATGGCATGGAAGGTCCAGGAGGCTATCAATTTGTCGGGCGCACGGTGCCTGTCTGGAATCGCTACAAGCAAACTGAGGATTTTAAGCAACCCTGGCTGCTGCGCTTTTTTGATCAGATTCGTTTCTTTCCAGTTTCACCAGAAGAACTTTTGCATTATCGAGAAGCGGTGATTCAGGGCAAAGTGAAACTGGAGATTGAGGAAGAAACCTTTAGCTTAAGGCAGTATCACGAGTTCCTGAATGCGGATGCAGAAGAGATTGCTGCCTTTAGAGTGAAACAACGGACTGCATTTGCGGCTGAACGCGATCGCTGGGCAACGGCTGGAGAATTTACCCGCCAAGATGTAGAAGTATCCGAGGAGCCAGCAAGCCCTAAGATCACGCTTCCTGAGGATGTTGAAGCGGTTGTGGCTCATGTATCTGCAAATGTGTGGCAGGTTTTGGTACAACCCGGCGATCGCGTAGCTGAGGGCGATCGCCTGGTCATCCTCGAAGCGATGAAAATGGAAATCGCAGTGCTTGCCGATGTTGCGGGCACAATTACAGACGTATTTTGCCAAGCAGGGCAAACAGTGACGGCTGGTCAATTTTTGGCAGCGATTCGGGTGGAGGGGTAGAAGGGTAGAGAAGCCTGTGAAATGAGTAAACCAAAACGGTTGTTGATATTGGGTGGAACGGGTGATGCAACAGAGCTAGCAATTAAAGCGACTGATATACCGGAAGTGGAGGTCACTACTTCTTTAGCAGGTCGAACTCGCCAACCTATTACATCCTTTGGAAACACTAGAATTGGGGGGTTTGGAGGGGTTGCAGGACTAATAGATTATTTGCGAGAACAGCAGATTGATCTGCTGATTGATGCTACTCATCCATTTGCGGCTCAAATTTCGTTAAACGCCGCAGCCGCAGCCACAACAATGCATATTCCCCACTTGATGTTGATTCGTCCAGTGTGGGAACCTAGAGCGGGAGATGAGTGGATTGAGGTAGAAAGCAATACAACGGCAGCAAAAGTCCTGCCAGGATTAGCCCAGCGGATTTTTCTGACAATCGGTCGGCAAGAACTCGCGGCTTTTGCTCACCTAAAAATCTGGTTTCTGATGCGGATGATTGATCCCCCTTTGCCAGATACTATAGTGCCACCGGGCAAGATTTTACTTGATCGCGGACCTTTTTCCCTGGGAAATGAGCGATCGCTGTTACAGCAGTATGAGATTGGGGCGATCGTCAGCAAAAACAGCGGCGGGGATGCCACTTACGCCAAAATTATCGCTGCACGAGAACGAAGGATTCCAGTGGTGATGGTGCAACGCCCAGCCGTTCCAGCGGGAGAAAAAGTTGCAGATGTAGAAAGTGCGATCGCTTGGCTTAGAGACAGGGTATCTAAATAATGACTGACTAATCGGTAGGACTGGCTCCTAAGTCGCCAATGAGCATTGTGGTCAGGGTGTTTTGAGCAAATTATTTGGTAATTGCTCAACTGGGATAAATTGAATTGTCAGTAGAGAATTGATGATTATAGAAAAACTTATTTCTGTTCTTGAATGACTCTACAATTCAGCCAACGAACAATGCCGCGAAACTACGGCTCAAACACTCTCTTGATCGCGATCGCTCGACCCGATGGGCTTTGCCGACGAGATCATCAACTCCCATGCTAGACCGATGCGAAATCGCGTGGCACGTTGGATTTGAAAGCCTGTTTGGTTCAGAAAGCGGTGAAATTCAGCTTGGGTATAGCACTGCTCATGCGCTGGATCGAACCGCTTCAAGACAAAATCGTAGAGCCGACACAGCCAGTCATCTTTACACCAATCCAGAATCACCAATTCACCCGCTGGCTTGAGTACCCGTCTCATTTCGATCAGGGCGACGATCGGGTCATCAAAATAGTGAAACGCACTTGCAGACACCACCACATCAAAGCTGCGATCGGCAAATGGTAAGGCAGCAACAGAAGCTCTTTGAAACGAAACTGTGGGATAGGCACAACACTTTTGTCGAGCAATTTCTAACATATTCTCGGAAAGATCGATACCGATCATGGGTTGGGTTGGCTGCTCCAGTAGAACCAAGTGTTCAAAGGTTCCAGTGCCACAAGCGACATCTAAGACACTGCTAGTTGAGGTAAGCTGCGCCCAGTCTTTGAGAAATGATAGGCTTTTAGAGATGTAGCGACTCCAAACGCGATCGTACACCGCTGCGATTTGGTTGTACTGTTGACGCACGGTTGTTTCCATAGGGCTGTTTGACCGCCTAGCTAAAAATCGACGAGCTTGGCAGCCTAGGACTGCCTAACCAACGGTTACAAAGACTTTCTAAGTAATCACCGTTGGACTAGTTCTGGCGGTGAAGGCGTGAATTTGGGCAACCTCTGCGGCAATAGCAATTAAGTCTTGTAAGGCGGCTGGAAGATTAAGCGTGTGATTGCCAGCATTTGGCTCATAGCGTTCTAGATAAACTCGCAGGGTTGCGCCCTCGGTGCCAGTGCCAGAGAGCCGAAAGACGATACGCGAACCATTCGTAAAGCCCAGCCGAATCCCTTGATGGGTGCTGACACTGCCATCTACTGGATCAGTATAGCTGAAGTCATCGCAGTGGCTCACTTGATGGCTGCGGAACTGCTTGCCTTTGAGGGTCGGCAGGAGGGTATGCAGGTGATTCATCAGAGCATCGGCGCGATCGCTGTCAATCCCTTCATAATCATGGCGAGCATAATAGTTGCGTCCAAAGGTGTGCCAGTGTTCCTGGACGATCGCGGCGACTGACTGCTGCCGTACCGCGAGGATATTGAGCCAAAATAATGCCGCCCACAAGCCATCTTTTTCGCGTAGATGATTTGATCCGGTGCCAAAGCTTTCTTCGCCGCAGAGGGTAATCTTGCCAGCATCCAGCAAGTTGCCAAAATACTTCCAGCCTGTCGGAGTTTCGTAACAGTCGATGCCCAAGTGAGCGGCAACCCGATCTGCTGCTTGACTGGTGGGCATGGAACGGGCAATTCCCGCTAGTCCAGCGCGATAGTCAGGCACCAGGGTGGCATTGGCAGCAAGCACGGCAAGGCTATCGCTGGGGGTGACGAAGAAGTTGCGACCCAAGATCATGTTGCGATCGCCATCGCCATCAAACGCAGCCCCAAAATCAGGGGCAGTGTCTCCAAACAGCCGCGCCACTAACTCAGGGGCATACACTAGGTTAGGATCGGGATGTCCGCCGCCAAAGTCTTCCAAGCTTTCACCGTTTTGCACCGTGCCCAAAGCGGCACCCAATCGTTGTTCAAACAGGCGATGGGCGTAGGCTCCGGTAACGGCGTGCATCGAGTCAATGCATAGCCGGAACTGTCCATTCGTCAGTAGTTCTCGGATGCGATCGCAGTCAAACAACGACTCCAGCAATTGAGTATAATCATTCACCGGATCAATCACTTCTACCGCCAAGTCACCTAATTTGGAAAAGCCCAACTTATGCAGGTCTACATCCGGTGTCGCCAAAATTTTGTAGGCGCGAATCCTCTGGCTCTGGGCAAAAATTGCTGCTGTTAGGGTTTCCGGCGCAGGTCCGCCATTGCCACTGTTGTATTTAATGCCGAAGTCTCCTTTAGCACCGCCCGGATTGTGACTGGCAGATAGAATAATGCCGCCAAACGCCTGATTTTTCCGAATGATGCAGGACGTGGCAGGCGTGGAAAGAATGCCATCCCGCCCAACCAGCACTCGCCCAAACCCGTTTGCTGCCGCCAGCTTTAGGATAATTTGAACAGCGACTCGATTGTAGTAACGTCCATCGCCGCCCACCACCAGCGTTTTTCCCTCAAAGCCCTCCAGACTGTCAAAAATAGACTGAACGAAATTTTCCAGATAGTGCGGTTGCTGAAATACTGAAACTTTTTTGCGAAGTCCCGAAGTCCCCGGCTGTTGATCGGGAAAAGGCTGGGTGGAAATAGTTTGGAGCATAAGGAAGGAGTTCGGAGTAAAAAGTTCGGAGTCTGGAGTAAAAGTTCAGAGTGAAAAAGTTTGGAGTTCTACGTTTCGCACCCTGTACACCGTACACCGCACTTCATTCCTCTTTCCGATAATCGCCGGATTTACCGCCTGTTTTGCTGAGCAGGTGAATGTCTTCGATGCAAATTGATTTTTCTAAGGCTTTTGCCATGTCGTATAGGGTGAGGGCAGCGATCGCGACAGCAGTGAGGGCTTCCATTTCAACCCCTGTTTCGGCTTTGATTTTGACGATCGCCTGAATTTGATAGCCGGGTAAAGTTGGGTCGGGCATAATCTGAACCTCTACTTTGTGAATCGGCAGTGGATGACAAAGCGGAATCAGATTAGCGGTTTGTTTGGCTGCCATAATGCCTGCCAGTCGTGCCGTTCCAAGCACATCGCCTTTGGGGTTGTTTCCGGCGGCGATCGCGGCGAGGGTTTCGGGTAGCATTCGGACACGCCCCACGGCAACAGCTTCTCGGAAGGTTTGAGCTTTGCCAGAAACATCGACCATTTGAGCCTGTCCCTGTTCATCTAGGTGAGTCAACGCAGAAATAGGATTGTTGGAAAGAGAATCAGAATTTTGTGTCATGTGGATAGGATATGCTACTATAACAAAGCTAATAAGGGTGTGTAGCTCAGTGGACTAGAGCACGTGGCTACGAACCACGGTGTCGGGGGTTCGAATCCCTCCTCGCCCGTTTTAATAATATGGTTATAAGGACGCACTAGAATGCGTCCTTCTTTTTATCCAGCGCCCCCTCCGATGCTTTATTCGGTTCATCCGCCTAGCCCATTTATATCTCGATATGCTGGTCAACTTTTGCCTAGTTGGTCTTGCTCGATCTCGTCTGTGTTGATTGTGCTACAGCAGGCAGACTGTGAGTTGATGGAGCGATCGCCGATGACAGAAACGCAAAAGCAGGTGTTGCGCGATCGCTTTTTACGAATCGGCAGCGCGATCACAGCAGAATTGCAGGATCAGGCATACCAGGCTGACTTGTTTGATCCTAAAACGGGTCTGCCGATTTTGTCGCATGCAGGACGAGCGATCGATGCTGTTGCCGTGGTTAGAGCGTGTTTAGGCTATGCCACGATGGAAATAAATGGCTGTGCCATTCTGCTGCATCCAGAGTGGGGAAATGCGGTTTACCCGGCTGTTTTGGTGTCGTCGGCAATGCCGACTGTGGTTGAACAGGTTGCCAATCGAGTCATGGGTGCAGGGGGCTTAATTGACAATGGCACATCTCGCTTCAGGCGATCGGAGTACCACCATTCATTCATCGGTTGCGGCAATTTTACCCAGTAACACGTCAAAATCATTGGCTCTAATGAGTTATTTGATGGGGCACTGCGTCCTTGTCCCACCAGTTCAACGCTATAGGTTGGATGGGCGCGACTTGCCATATCTAAAATCAGTCGTCGCCCAATTCGTCGCCAACTGGGTTCTTTGCTGTGCCATTGCAATCGACAGCAAGGCCAGGGTAACTGCTCTCGATCAAACAGGCGGCAGCAAGCGCCAATCACCCGGTAGCTAAAATGGCATCCGGGGCTAGTGATGATTTGTCCGTGTTGCAAGGGATGAAGCATGGCAGTGATCTTGCCACAGTTTGCTACGTTTAGCAGCCGCGATCGCCAAAAATCTCATAAATCATGCCTATTGCCGCTTGATTCAGTTGCCCACTTCAGCCTTTTTCCTTGAGAAATTGATAGTGATTTAATCATGTAGTTTGAGGCTGTAAATATTTTAAAGTTGAATTTTGACAGTAAATTGTTTAGCTTTATGGATCGAACAGAAATTTTTGTCTGTTTTTCCTAGCCCATTATTTTAGATTTTCTAGAAAACCCGTTTGGGCTTGGAAATTAGTTACTAATAATTTGAAATCGCCTTCATGACTTCTTTTTTTACTCAGCCTTCCAGTTCATCTTCGTCTCTAGTTCCTGCTCCACAGTTAGAGTCTAGTGATAACCACGATATATCTGAGGAAGCGATCGCAACCGATAAAACGACCGATGCCTTGCAAGTGGCGCGGGGAGTTTATATTACGATTCATGGACACTTCTATCAGCCTCCGCGTGAAAATCCTTATCTGGACGTAATTGAGCGTCAACCGAGTGCGGCTCCATTTCACAATTGGAATGAGCGCATCCATCACGAGTGCTACCGTCCCAATGCCTTTGCCCGCATTGTCAACGATCGCGATGAGATTGTGGGGATCGTCAATAACTATGAATACCTCAGCTTTAATTTTGGCGCGACGCTGCTGAACTGGATGGAACGGCATGATGTAGAAGTGTATCAGCGGATTCTGGAAGCGGATCGAAAAAGCTGCGATCGCCTGAATGGACATGGCAACGCGATCGCCCAAGTTTATAACCACATCATTTTGCCCCTAGCCAACGAGCGGGACAAGCTAACCCAAATTCGCTGGGGAAAAGCTGATTTTCGCTCTCGGTTTGGACGTGATCCCAAAGGGATGTGGCTAGCAGAAACCGCCGTTGATTACGTAACCCTCGAAGCCCTCGTGTCAGAAGGAATTCAGTTCATCATTCTGGCTCCGTCTCAAGCCCAGCGTTGCCGCCCCATATTCACACCTGATCAGCCAGAACCGGAATGGCAGGAAGTGGGAGGGGGTCAAATCAATCCCACTCGCCCCTACCGCTGTTACTTACCATCCCTAGACCAAAATTCTCCTCCACCCTCCATCGACATCTTCTTTTACGACGGTCCCATTTCTCGCGATATGGGTTTTGACCAGGCGTTGTCAAATTCCCATCAGTTTGCGGGACGCTTAGGACAAGCCGTACAAGGGGATCAGCGATCGTCTCAACTAATTGCCGCTGCCACCGATGGCGAAACCTTTGGGCACCATAAAGGCGGCACCGAAAAGTGTCTTGCCTATGCGTTTGTGCATGAGTTTCCCAATCGCGGCTGGACGGTCACCAACTTTGCCCATTACCTGTCTATTTGCGCTCCCGCTTGGGAAGTGGAACTAAAGCCAGTGACCGCTTGGAGTTGTAGTCATGGGGTCGATCGCTGGCAAGCTGACTGCGGCTGTGGGAGTGGCGGTGGTTGGCATCAGCAATGGCGACGACCTTTGCGGGACTCACTTGATTGGCTGCGGGATCAGCTTGGGCGCGTCTATGAGGATGCAGGCAGTAAGCTGTTGCACGATCCTTGGAAGGCACGGGACGAATACATTGAGGTGGTGCGCGATCGCTCCCAATCTACAGTCAAAGCCTTTCTAGGTCACCATCAGTCCCATTCATTAACTGCGGCAGAACGGGTGGATGTGTTGCGTCTTCTAGAAATGCAGCGTCATGCTTTGCTCATGTATACCAGTTGCGGCTGGTTTTTTGAAGAGCTTTCTCGTCCTGAAGGGGTGCAAATTCTCCGCTATGCCGCCAGAGCGCTAGAACTGGCAGGAGATGTTACCGGAATTCACTTGGAAAAAGCCTTGATTAAACGGTTAGCAACCGTACCCAGTAACGTAGACTGTTTCAAAAATGGAGCAGAAGTCTATCGCCAACTTGTAACTACGGCGCAGATTAGCTTAGAGCAAGTCGCCGCCCATTATGCCATTAGCTCTCTGTTTACCGCAGCGCCCAAAGAGCAACGAGTTTACTGCTACACCGCTCAACAGGTAGACTATCAACTCCAACGAATGGGTTCGCTGACCCTCGCAGTCGGGCAACTTCAGTTGACATCAGAAATCACACGGGAATCAGTTGATTTGGTGTTTGCGGTGCTGCATTTAGGCGGCTGGGATTTTCACTGCTGCATTCAACCTTTTTCTGGGCGGCGCAACTATAGCCAGATGAAAGAGGGAGTATTTACAGCATTGGGAGAAGCCAGTTCTGCCAAGGTGATTTTGGCAATGCACCGCAGTTTTGGGGATCAGTCCTTCAGCTTACAAAATTTGTTTGCAGAAGAACGTCATCGAATTATGCAAATGCTGACCCAAAGTACCTTAACCCGATTAGATCAGCTTTATACTCAGGTCTATCGTGATAACTACGGTATTTTGATGGCATTTCATCGCGATGGGCTGACGGTGCCACGAGAGCTTCAAGTCGCCGCAGAGGTGGCGCTGAGCCATCGGGTGCTGCTGTCGCTGAGATTGTTAGAGCAAGAGTTAAGCGATCCCTTGGTGGAAGGAACCGTAGGATTAGGGCATTTAGCTGAACTGGAAGCGATCGCCGCAGAAGCCACTCAGATGCAGTGTCCTGTTAAGCTTCCCGAAGCCCGACAAATCCTAGAGCGGCTTATCCTACAGTCTTTACGAAATCTGCTGCAAGCCTTTAATCCTGCTACTTTAACCGCCGACTTAGAGCGAATCCAGCGGTTCATGGGGCTGGGTCAGCAATTCAATTTAAACCTGTCCTTGGCACAAGCCCAAGAATTTTACATGCGATCGCTCCACCAGTGGATTGTGCCCCAGTGTATTGCCTGGATTGCCGCATCTCAAGACCTAGACAAGGCTGCGGCTTATGGCAAGAAAAGTGAAATTCGTCTGGCGCATCTTCGTTCACTGTTGCGGTTAGGACAACTGCTGGCGATCAATGTGACAAGTTGGCTGGAACAGTTACCGTGAGTTTTGAGTTTTGAGTTTTGAATTTTGAGTTTCATACTCTAATCCCTGACCCCTGATTCCTGACCCCTCGTCATTCACCCTGAAGAGGTGTGCAATACTTTTTAGCATGTGCTTGATTGGTGGAAAACCCTGGAGATAGTCGCCATGTCTTACGAAGTTGCTCAACAGGTTTTGGATAAGCTTGCCCTTGCTACTGAGCTTTTCACCGCTGGCTATGTGGGGATTGTCTTCCCCCTTTATGCTTGGAAGCGCAGCGCTGAAACCGCTAAAGTGCCCCTTGCAACGCCGCTATCTTTGCCCCAGTCCGCCGCACCAGAACCCCTTGAACGAGTCCCAAAATTAATGCCTGCCAACGCGATCGCCCTTTCCCTACCAGCCCCCGAATCGATTGAACAGCGATCGGAACATCAATAATCTGGGCTATTTGCGGCTTGCTCACCTCAACTGAAATTTCGCTTTTGCATATAAAACTACGGAAAACTATACATCAATCCTGTAAAAGGGGAAGGATAGAGCGAGAGCTATCGACATTTTGGGCTGCCAATTGATTATTATTCAAATCCGGGAAAGGAATTATGTCGCTTACAAGTTTAGTTAAAGGACTCAACGCCTTTCACACTAGCTATTTCAATGATCATCATGAGATGTTTGAACAACTCTCCCAGGGTCAGTCTCCCGAAGTATTGTTCATCACTTGTTCCGATTCCCGCATTGATCCCTGCCTCATTACTCAAGCGCAACCGGGCGAACTCTTTGTGATGCGAAATGTGGGTAACATCATTCCTTCCTACGGGGCTGCCAGTAGAGCCGAATCAGCCGGGATTGAGTATGCCGTACAGGGATTGGGCATTCGCGATATCGTCGTCTGTGGGCATTCTCACTGTGGCGCAATGCGGGGATTGTTGCAAGTGGGCAGCTTAGCCGAGCAAATGCCTGCGGTTTATGATTGGCTGAAACAGTATGGTGAACCGACTCGTCGCTTGGTGTTAGACAATTACGGAGATTTGGCACCGGCTGAACTATTGAAGATGGCGATCGAGCAAAATGTGTTGACGCAAATTGAAAATCTAGAGACCTATCCTGTGATTCGCTCAAAGTTGCACAGTCAAAAACTCAATCTTCACGCCTGGATGTATGAAATTGAGACGGGTAAAGTATTTGTTTACAATTCAGAACAGGGAAAATTTACGATCATCAAAAACCAATCGTTTCCAGTTCCTGATCCCTTGATCACAACCCCTCAATCGGGCGAAGGTGCTAAAGAAGTTCTAGTTTGAAGAGGCGCTGAATGGTTTGGCGAGCCGCGCTATAACCCCCATCCAAATAAATGCCCGCGATCGCTGCTTCCACTGTTTCCGCCAGTATATCCGGCTGGTCATCAATATTCTGATGTTTTTCCACAGTACTCCGCTTGATGCGGTAGCTCATCTCTAATTCCTGACCTATTCGCGCCAAATTTTCGACTTGCCTCAGTTCAATTTTGCGAAGCACAATCTCTGGTTGACTGTCGCAACCAGCCCGAATTAGCCATTCCGTCAACACCGTATCAATCAACGTACTTCCTAGTAAACTATAGGCTTCTTGATCCGCGCAGGGTTGGGATTGTTCCATCGCGTAAGCTTTGCGAGTCAACGATCGCTCCAGAATCCGCTTATCAAAGAAAAAATAACCTAGTTTCTCTTCCAAACTCATCTATATTTCTCTCTCCATTTCCCTGAGTCATATCGTTTTTTGAGTGCATTTCAGCTTTGCTCACTGCACCCAACTCGATCGCCATCCGTAGTTCGCCTTCGTTAATTCGTCACTTCCTCCTATGATGCACGGCTTCATTCCTCCTGAACGGTTCTTTGCCTATTTATCCTGGACTGATATTGAGGCGATGCCCCACAAAGATCGGGTGGTAATCATTCAGCCGATTGGGGCGATCGAGCAACATGGACCGCATTTGCCGCTGATAGTGGATAGCGCGATCGCCCAAGCTGTATTGGGTAAAGCCTTGGAGAAACTTGATCCAGCCATTCCAGCTTACGCCTTGCCCTCGTTGTACTACGGTAAATCAAACGAACACTGGCATTTCCCCGGCACTATCACTTTGACCGCGCAAACCTTAATTACACTGCTAATGGAAGTGGGCGAAAGCATTTACCGAGCTGGCTTTCGGAAGTTTATCTTGCTGAATGCCCACGGGGGACAACCGCAAATTATGGAGATTGTGGCGCGAGATTTGCACCAAGTCCATGATGATTTTGAGGTGTTTCCATTTTTTGTCTGGAGAGCGCCCAATATTACCAAGCAGCTATTGACCGAAAAAGAGGCAGAGTTGGGCATTCATGCCGGAGATGCCGAAACTAGCTTACTGCTGTCGATTTTGCCCGATCATGTCAAGATGGATCGCGCCCAGGCAGAATATCCCCATGGGCTACCGCAGGATAGCTTACTCACTTTAGAACGCAATCTGCCGATTCCCTGGATGACAAGAGATATCAGCCGTAGTGGTGTAATTGGTGATCCGACCCCTGCCACTCCTGAGAAAGGCGATCGCATCCTCGAATCGCTTGCAGATGGCTGGGCACAAGTGGTTGCTGATGTCCATCGGTTTCAGCAGCCACAAATTTGGCGAGAGTAGGGTTTCGAGATGTAAGATTTGAACCTCATCATCTACTCAAATAACCGAAAGTAGGGATAGCGCACAGGTGCCCCTGGTTCTTTTTCCAGATCAAAATTAATCACTTCCCAGCAGGGAGTTTGTTCACTAGGGGGACTAAATTCCACGGGTAGACCATAGAGACGAGGCTTCGTCGGTTCGCTTTGACCCCGCCAAGGCGCACTCCGCTCTAAATAAGTATTAATCAGGTCTTTATAACGACTAGCAATAATCACACGGGTTGCTCGATAGCCTTGTGTGTAAAGCCGGTCGAGCGCTTCATGAATTTCAAACCGAATTCCATCGGGATGAGTATGTTGACGATACCATTCGTTGTCCCACTGCTTCCAGTGCCGCCCAGACTGTAGATGAACCAGTTCGCTGGTTTGGGAATCTGCCTCAAATGCCCCGTGACGCTGGCAGAGATAGGTATCTGTCAACGTCAGCGCCTGAATTGTTTGGCGGCAATGGGGGCACTGTATTTCAGGACCAAAAATTGGGTATTGCAATACAAGGTTAATCATTGATGGCGAGTTTGCCTGTCTATGCATCAGTGCCAGTGGCTCTATTATTCTCTAGAATAAACAGATCAGCCTTATAAATTCTATTTGATTTTCTAGCCTGGTTTCTTTAAAAAGCGATCGCACCTCTTCCAGGTCGATCGCTTTTTCAAAAGGCTCCTCTAATTTTAAAAAAGAGGATTTGAATTTTTTTAAGAGAGCCGGAAGGGGAATTGATGAGTTTCCAGCAACGAATTGATCCAGATCAACTCTTTAGAAGTGAAGTCGCCAACGGAAGCGATCGCGCTCAAATCTTCTCTCAAGGTGGCGATCGCAAACTGAAGATCATCCATACTTTCAGATTTAAACGAATCTTGCAGCAGGGTTAGAGCCGTGTTCGCCTTCACTGTTTTCTTTAGAGCGGCAACCGTTGAAGCCTCCGGTTCTCTCGCCGCTGTCCAAATCTTTGCATAGACCGCGCTACCTCTAAGCGAGTCCATTAGTCCCGCCCAGTTTGGCTTTAGCTGATATTGCCATTCAGAGCCGTCCCAGACGTGCTGAGGGCTAGGTTTATCAGGAATTTTTGAATCTTCTGGTGATATTAAACCGCCTGTGTATACCAAATCTTGTTCAGCGTTGTAAAACCACATCACCAGCCCCTCTTAAAAACAGGTAGAATTTGCCCCGTGGTCACGTAAGCGCTGCCGGAATAATAGGCTCCGCCCGCTCCAATGGTTACGGAGTGCTGGGATCTATTTGAGTTACCAAAAGGCATTACGCCGTATGTTGTGGCTCCGTTGTAGTAATACGAGGGGATAACTAAACAAACGTTAGTGTCGGCAGCATTGACCCTGCCATATATGGCGTAAGTTACTTGGGCTTCCAGAAGGGTCATACCTAAGCGATGCGGGATAACGGCAACGCTAGCCCCGGAATAGGCGATCGCGTCTGGGGTGCTCACCCCATTGTGGGCGTAGTTATGGATGGTGGTGACTGCGCTTGCACTGGTCACCACCTCGCCCAAAAAGACCCGTTGACGAGGCACCCAAGTCGAGCCATTCCACTCGTACATCGTGTAACCCTGCTGGGTCGAGAGCGAATCGACAGACGTTTTGAACCAGTGCTGACCTACGGATGGAGAGGTGGGGGCAACGGTACTATAAACCGGGGCGATCGTGATCCTGCCTAAAGAGACGGCTCCAGTTGTAGCATTCCGCTCCATATAAAAATAATGAGTTGTGCTAGCAGTCAAGCTGCTATCAAACACTTGAGCGTTGGTAAAAAAGCCCGTGTAGTCGATAGGGGTCGGAGCTTGCCCTGCCACTGGCGGATCAAAGCCAGCCGCAAAATTAGCGACTAGGGGCACTGATGTCGATCCGGTAATGGTGCAACTTAGACCAGAGTTGGCGGTAATTGCGTTCGGCTGCCCAGTGGCGGTGATGGGTCCCTCAGAGATCGCTTGCCGTGCCGCGACTCCATACACTCTGCCAGCGGCTTGGAAGCCATCTAAATATAAATTCGCGGTTCGCAAATCCTTAAGTCGCGCATCCACATAGGCAGTGTCAGCAGGATTGCGAAATTCAACCGAGCCATTGCTCAGCATTTTGAGGGCGATCGCATTGACATCACGCCCCAACAAAACAAAGTTGGGGAGTAGCTGATCAATCCATTCTTTAATCAGAGTCACGGGCTAACCAAAATAATGTGCAATCAGTCGAGCGCTGCCCACAGTGGATGAACTGGCGGCATAGGTCAAGATAATCGGCTCGTCGGCACTAGGAGCATCTAACTGATTAGAAAAACCCAATAGACTGCCTGATGCTGATTTTAGGTCAGCCAAGCCCGATGCCACATATTTTCCTGTGTTGCCAGCAATGCCGATCGCAATGGTCGGAGCCGTGCCGTTGAACGTGACAATCACCTGGCACTCGATCCTACGCAGAAAGTCACCTGCTATCAGGGTAAAGAAGTTAGTCGTTGCGGCTGCGCCAAAGTTGAAAGCAAGCGGAACGGAGCGAATCACTGAGGCGTATTGCAGCACACCCGCGCCATCTCCAATCAATGCCTGTTGAGCCTGACCCTGATTTGTGGGCAGAGTGAGAGCTTGGTTTGCCGTCATGCCCGTGGCAGGCACATTTAAGCTGTATCGCCAATCCGCACCGCTCTGAGCCGCGTCGGAATTCAGCAACATAGATAAGCCAGTCTGGAGTAGCTGCGAGACGGTGATGTCATCAGTGCCATTATTCCAAGCGGTGATCTGAGCATTGACCAACGCGATCGCCGCTGCCAGTTCGCCCAACGGCTGATTAAATTCAGTGATGCAGCCGTCAGCGGTGGAATGAGAAATCGAGCTTAGGGTCGTACCGTCATAGAGCCACGCCCAAGCGATGCGGTAGCTATCCGCTGCGAAGGTGCCGCCGCCGGATTGAATGACCAGCGCTGGTGTGGTGGCACTGGCAAAGAAGCCGAAGTTACCAGCGGTGGACGGAACGGAACCGATCACTGTGCCGCTGGTGAAGCTAGTCAGTTGGAACACTTGAGACGCGCCAGGGACGACGGCAAAAGTTGTGAACTCGCGAATCTGTCCGTCCGATTGCCGTTGGGCATAAATCGCCACTTTCGGCGGGTTGAGTTCCACGCCCTGAGCGCTGCCAGCACCCGCAATTACATCGGGGTAATCGGCGCGGATGGTGGCAGCGGGATAGGTCAGGGTGACTTGGATGCCAGTGTTGAGGGCGGCGGCAGTGTAGCTGGTGAAAGCGCTGGCGTTGGAACGCCCGGTGGCAAGTGAGACGATCGCCCGTTGGGCTTCAGTCGGTTGCAGGGCACTGGAGCCGCGCCAGAATATTGAGCCGTTGGAGTCGATCGCGATTTTCTGATTGCTGACACTGGCAACGGGAATGGTCAAATCCTGGGCAGCTTGCTTGTCAAAGGCGAACCATTGAACCAGTCCCGATCCGGAGCCGACCCGCGCCGTTAGTCCCCGCTTGGGATAAATGCGACGGCGATCGCCCGTGCTGTAAATCAAATCTCCAAACAGGGGATAACCGCTGAAAAAGTTGCCAGCTTGGGTACTGAAATAAGGTTTGACTGAGAGCAGCGCACTGGTTAAGCCGCCGTCGATTTCTTCCTGTCGGAATCGGGGGAAGATTTTGAGGACTACGCCATAGCCGGACGGCAACGCCTTTTCTAGGGTATAGACCGGAATACCCACTTTGTAGGTTTGGTTGGCGTTGACGGTCAAACTGGCAGTGTCGAGGCTGGCATCACTGACTCGCACATATCCGGCGATCGCACTTTGCAGGCGACCGCTCATCAGTTGAGATTTTGGCTGCAACGATTGAAACACGTCCAGGGCAATGCGACTGCCAGCAGTAATATCGCTGCCTGTTTCATCCAGCCCGTTGCACAGCCAGTAATTCACCGCCTGCCCGTCTGTGCCGTCCATGGGGTAGGCAGGGGCAGGGAAGAGGATATCAGAGTCAATCAGGCTTCTGGCATCACGGGAGCAGCCGCGCACTCCAGCCACGTCAGAAATGGAGCCGAGGGCAAAACTGTCGGGCAAGATCCACTTCAGCCAGCGCCCGGTGGCGGCAGAGATGACCGTGGTGTTATCGACTGTGGCGGTGGATGATGGCTCATAGTAAAAGGTCGTCACGAGCGAGGTCACATAGCGCTGCTGACCGGGCAAAGGAGAGGCTAGGGCAGTCAGCGCGGCAGGATTGGCAACCACGCCGCCAAGGACAATCTGAGCGGGGGTAGAGAGTTCGATCGTGGCGGGTAGGGTTGCCGGAGTTTCAAGGAAAAAGCCGGAAGTGGCAGCGGCGGTGAGAGTGACTCCTTTCCACCAGGCGACGGGTTGAGCGGTTGCCAGATTGTTCGTCGTGTTTGCTAAAATCACCACGCGCTGCAACGCTTCTACCGCTGTGCGGAATGTGGAAGCAAGGGTAATTACCAGTTTTTGGTTTACCGTCCAGGTCACCTGCTGTCCGGTGGATGCCCGGTTGAGTCCGACCCGGTTCATGCCCACTGCCCAAAACCAGAGAGAGCCAGCGGCGAGAGAGCCGCCGGATGCGGGGGTGATGAC